>DEKS01000059.1 GCA_002354005.1 Bacteroidales bacterium UBA2716 | reverse complement strand
ACTTCCTGGGACTCGGCGTCGTTCAGGGTAATGCCATTGAGCGTCACGTTGATCTGCGACCCCTTGCTGCCACGGATGGTCATGGACGAATTCCCGAGGCCCGTTCCGTTCTCGTTGTAGGTAACTACGGAAGGCAGCAGATTCAGGGTCATGGGCAGGGAGGCCGAAGGATTACTCTGGCGGAGTTCCTCCTTCCCTACCATATCGTATGTAACCGGAGTTTCCTTGCCGGCGCGGGTGGCCGAAACCACCACCGAGTCCAGGCGTTCCTGCGCAGCGGCGCAGAGAGGCAGCACGCACAGTGCTGCAAAAAGCAATGTTTTTTTCATCTTCCTTACGACGGTATCAACCGTATCAAGTTCTATGGGTATAATCTCAATCGGCCTTTTGGCCGATACCCCTGTTATGTAAATTTATTTTTTAACCAGCTCCACCTGGTACAGGCGGGGCCATTTTTTCCCTGTTAAGTAAATGCGCCCTTCCGCGTCCAGCGCAATGCCGTTGAGCACATCCGTATCCTTTTTACGCAGCTTGCGGGGCAGGAGCCCGCTGCAGTCAATGGCCGCTTCCACCTTGCCATCGGCAGGATTGATGATGACGATGGTGTCCGTGGTGTATACGTTGGCCCAAATTTTACCATCGATCCACTCCAGCTCGTTCAGGTAGCGGAGCGACCGCCCGTTCATGGTCACGGGCAGGCGTTTAAGCAGCTTGAGGTCCTTGTCCAGGAAGAACAGGTTGGCGCTGCCGTCGCTGGCGATGAGCTGCTTCCCGTCCGTGGTGATGCCCCAGCCTTCCCGCGGGTAGCTGAGCGTCTTCTGATACGTAAGGGTGGCGGCATCATACTTAAAGGCCACCTTATTGGTCCAGGTGAGCACGTACAGCACGCCGTCCAGAATCACGGAGCCTTCCCCGAAATACTTGGCATTGAGCTTTTTAAGCTGCGTGGGTTCTCCGCTGGCAAGGTCTACCGTGCGAATGGTGCTCTCCCCGTACTGCCCCGTGGTTTCCCACAGGATGCCGTCCTGGAAGAACAGGCCCTGTGTATAGGCGTCCGTGCGGTGCGGGTATTCCTTCACCACCTTAATGCCATACTGCTTCACCTGCGCCTGGGAACAGGCTCCGGCAAGGAGCACGCCTGCTATGAGGAGCCATTTTTTCATCCTAACTTCTTGATTTTCCGGACCGGGTCACAAGTAAGGCCAATCCCCAGTTTGTTCCAGGTTTTGCGGTCTACCTCGCTGAGCATCACCGTGGAATGCACCTGCGCGCCCTTGAGGTTGGGCAGCTGCTCCAGGGCCAGGCGGCAGTTTTCGTCCAGCCGGCCCATCATGGAGATGGCCACCAGGACCTCGTCCGTGTGGAGGCGCGGGTTGTGCCCGTGGAGGTAGTCCACCTTGAGCTTCTGGATGGGCTCGATCATGGTTTGCGGAATCAGTTTCACGTTATGGGCGATACCGGCCAGGTGCTTGATGGCGTTCAGCAGCAGTGCGGCGCTGGGGCCCAGCAGCGGGCTGGTTTCCCCGGTGAGGATGGTGCCGTCTTCCAGTTCCATGGCCGATGTAGCTTTCTGCGCCTTCTCCAGGCGCTCCCGTGCGGCCACCACGCACCTACGGTCGTTCACGGTGAGCTTGGCCCGTTTCATCAGGAGCGAGAGTTTGTTCACCTCGTTCTCCGTGCACTTGCCATCGGCCAGATTGCAAAGGCCGGTAAAGTAGCGGCGGATAATCTCCTGGCGGGAGGCCTCGCGGCACACTTCGTCGTCACAGATGCAGGAGCCAATCATGTTTACACCCATGTCCGTGGGCGATTTGTACGGCGCTTCCCCGTAAATGTCCTCGAACAGGGCGTTCATCACCGGGAAAATCTCGATGTCGCGGTTGTAGTTTACCGCGGTAACACCATATGCGTCCATGTGGAAGGGGTCGATCATGTTCACATCGTCCAGATCCGCCGTGGCGGCTTCGTAGGCTACGTTAACGGGATGCGTGAGCGAAAGGCTCCACACCGGGAAGGTCTCGAACTTGGCATAGCCGGCCTTGACGCCGCGCTTGTTCTCCTGGTAAAGCTGGCTCAGGCACACGGCCATTTTGCCGCTGCCGGGACCGGGGGCCGTCACCACCACCAGCGGACGCGTGGTTTCAACAAAATCGTTCCGGCCAAAGCCTTCGTCCGAGTCTATAAGCGAGACATTGTTGGGATAGCCGTCGATGGTGTAGTGGTAATAGACCCTGATGTCCATGTTTTCCAGGCGCTTACGATAGGCTTCCGCACTCGCCTGCCCGTTGAAGTGCGTGATAACCACGCTGTTTACGCTGAAGCCGCGGGCCATGAATTCGTCCCTCAGGCGCAGCACATCCATATCGTAGGTGATGCCAAGGTCTGCGCGCATCTTGTTCTTTTCGATATCCACGGCACTGATGACGATAATCATCTCCAGCTCATCCTTGAGCTGCATGAGCATCTGAAGTTTGGAGTCCGGCTCAAAGCCCGGGAGCACGCGGGAGGCATGGTAGTCGTCGAACAGTTTGCCGCCAAACTCCATGTAGAGTTTGTCGCCGAACTTGGCGATGCGCTCCTTGATGTGCTCTGATTGGATTTTTAAGTACTTTGCGTTGTCGAACCCGTATTTCATGATGCCTTGAGATTATTGTCAAATACGGGATGCAAAAGTACGGATTTTTTTGCGGTTTTGCAACAAAAAAACACCTCGAGACAAAATCCTGGGGTGTTTTTTCATGAGATACACTCGGCCTGCGGCCTCGGTATGACAGGCGCTACAGCCGCTCCTTGATGGCCTTGGTGGCTTCCTCGTAGCCGGGCTTTTCCAGCAGGGCGAACATGTTCTTCTTGTAGGCCTCCACGCCGGGCTGGTTGAACGGGTTCACGCCCAGGGTGTAGGCGCTGATGCCGCAGGCAAACTCGAAGAAGTACAGGAGCTCACCCAGACGCTTGGCGTCCAGGGTCTCGATGGAAACCTCAATCTGGGGAACGCCGCCGTCGATGTGGGCCAGGCGCGTACCCAGCTCTGCCATGTGGTTGCAGTGCTCCACGTGCTTGCCGGAGAGGTAGTTGAGCTGGTCCAGGTTCTGGCTGTCCGACTCAATAACAACGCTGCGGCGGGCATTGTCCACGTGCAGGACGGTCTCGAACATGACGCGGGTGCCTTCCTGGATGAACTGGCCCATGGAGTGAAGATCGGCCGTGTTGTTCACGCTGGCGGGGAAAATGCCGGTGCCGTCCTTGCCTTCGGACTCGCCGAAGAGCTGTTTCCACCATTCGGATACGTAGGTGAGTTTGGGGGTGTAGTTCACAAGGATTTCCGTGCTCTTGCCGCACTCCTTGAACAGGAGGTTGCGCATGGCGGCGTACACGATGGCCGGGTTGGCGGCATCCTTGATGAAGAGGGCGCGTTCTGCCTTTTTGGCACCGTCCACCAGGTCCTTCACATCGAAACCGGCCACGGCAATGGGCAGCAGGCCCACCGGAGTAAGCACACTGAAACGGCCGCCTACATTATCCGGGACGATGAAGGTTTTGTAGCCTTCCTGACGGGAGAGCACCTTGAGGGCGCCGCGCTCCGCATCCGTAATGGCCACAATGCGCTCTGCGGCTTCTTTCTTGCCGTAAATGCTTTCGATGAACTGCTTCACAATACGGAATGCGATGGCGGGTTCCGTGGTGGTGCCGCTCTTGGAGATGACGATGCAGGCAACGTTACGCTCCTTGGCAAGGTCCATCAGTTCTGCCAGATATTCTTCCGAGAGGTTGTTGCCGGCAAAGACCACTTCCGGAGCGTCTTTGTGCTTGAGCTGCTTGGCAAAGCTGTGGCTCAGGGCCTCAATGACAGCCTTGGCACCCAGGTAGCTGCCGCCAATGCCGATGGCAATCACCAGGTTCACACCCTTCTTGTTCCAGCTTTCGCGGATGGCTTCCATGTCGTTCAGAATGCCGTCCGAAATCTGGGAGGGAAGGTGTTTCCAGCCCAGGAAGTCGTTCCCGGCGCCTTGTTCACTTTCCAGCACATCGAAGGCATCCATGGCCTTTTGCACATACGCGTTGAATTGTTCTTCCTTTACGAAGGATTCGCAACCTTTCACATCTACTTTTACCATATTGATTTTAGTTTTGTTGTTTCTATCCTACAAATATACTCTTCTTTTTCGGAAAAGAAAAGCGGCTACCACTTCTCGTAGTGGATGTTTTCCGGCTTCCATTTGTCCTTGGGCGTTTCTTCGCCACCGGGATAGCCTACAGGGACAATGCAATACGGCAGCACGTTCTCCGGAATGCCCAGCGCCTCAATGGTGGTGGCCATCCGTTCCTCATAGGGGTAGCAGGCAGTCCATACGGCGCCAAGGCCCATGGCTTCTGCCGCCAGAAGAAGGTTTTCCGTTGCGGCGGCGCAGTCTGCCGTCCAGTTGCGGTTAGGCTCCGTTACCTCCGGGGCATCCGGCTCTCCCCAGGGCTTGTGCGTCCAGGTGGTTTCGCCGCAAATGACGATAACAACGGGAGCCTGGGTAATCATGCTGTTGCGGGGACCGGCGAGCGTTGCTTTGGTGGCCGCGTCTGTCACTACCACAAAACGCCAGGGCTGCAGATTGATGCCGCTGGGGGCGGCCATAGCCGCCTTCAGGAGGGTTTCCACCTGCTCCGGGGCAACGGCCTGGTCTGTGTACGTGCGTACGCTCTTACGGGCAAAAATGGTATCCAGCGTGGAGTTGTTCTGGGCCTTGGGGGCGCACGCCCAGCACAGGAGGGCGCACACGGCGCCGGTTAAGAAAGTGTTCGGTTTCATGGTCATACTGTGTTTTATTCCGCTAATTTACAACTTTTTTGCGGAATCGCTCACAACGCAGCCATCTGTTTCTCCATGGCGGTTTTGGGGGTAGTCAGTGCGGTGAGCGGCGCAGGTCAGTGCACCCAACGGCGCAGGTCCGATTTCATGTGGGGGACCTGCGCCACCAGAACGCCCACAACGCCATTTTTCGGCGCAGGTCCGTAGCCCCAAATCGGGCCTGCTCCATCCACCCCACCTTCCTGCTCCATATTTGTAGTAATTTAAGGTTGTCCCAAACGCAAAAGTGTGGAGCGGTGTTTATCCGGGAAGAGGCTCTCGCAAAGCCCAAGCACAAATAAACAATACTCCACACTCGCATTTGGGGCCGTGCAGAACGCACGGCACACCATTTCCGAGTGAAGAATGCATTGCTTACCCTTGTGCTTTAGTGAAACTTGCGAGATTTCTTCCCAAGGATAAAAGCTATACACTTCATCAAATATGTCTGTCCTACTGGACCTCCACAATGATAGCAATAGTTTTGGGGATTACCTATACTCCTTGCCGAAAAAAAGACTCGCCGAGGCCGCTACCCCAGCAAGTCTATCTCATAGCCTGCCAACTAAGACAAATTCTTATAACGCATCAATCTGCTCTCTGGTTAGCCCTGTGGCCTCCTGGATAATCCGGGAATCCACGCCCAAATCCAGTAACCTATGCGCCATCGCCCTCTTTTCCTCCTCACGACCTTCCTCACGACCTTGCTTCACCCCCTCCTTGCGGGCGTACTCGTTTTCCGCGATGCGGTCCAATTCGGTTCTCATAATGCTTGTTACCTCCTGTTGTTGTTTAACGGTCATGTTTGCATAGGCGCTGGCCTGGAAAAGAAGCGGAAACAGCCGGTCCTCAAATTCCTTCGGGCACTCGCTCATTCGGTTCATGTACTTCATGGAGTAGGCCAGCTGCTCTGTCACCGTCTTGCACTGCTCCGGCTTACCAAAGGGCACTTCCAATCGGCCCAGTTCCACAAAGCCAAAGTACAGCGCTTTCGTCATCACTTCGCCCGTCCTGGGCGAACAAATCTGATAACTGCTCACCAGGCCCTCCTGCAGGATGGCATCGTCCTTATGGCCGATGCGGAAGTTAATGAAACTCAGTACATAAATGGGCATGAGGCCGTAGTCCATCGGCTTTGCTTTCCCCTCGCGTATGTCACCGAGTTTCTTCTCCAACTGCATCCGGATGGGGAATGAGGCATAGCACACCATGCGGTCTGCGTAACTCTCCTGCGGAAGGCACTGCATTTCCACAATGAACATGTCCCCACTCTCCGAAGTACATACCGCATCAAAATTACTAATTTTGTCCGAAACCGCCAAACCATGCTGCTCGGTGGGTTCAAATTTCAGCTTTTTGATACGCATGCCCGGAATCATGATTTCAATCATCCGGGCCAGGAGTTCCTCATTGCCCGGGGTGAAGATAACCACCTTGAAGGCGTCATCGTTCAGGATATTCACATATTTAGTCATAACCATAATAATTTATGACTGCAATAATATGCAAATATTTTTTAGTCACTCCGGTTCTAGTGGCAGCTAAACGGTTGATAATCAGTAAGATGCTAATAATCCTCGGCGCAAAATGGAACGAGGATTTTCAGGAAGTAGCTGAGTAATAGGGAGTTAGCGACCACTGGCCGATACGGACCTGCACCGCTGACCGCACTGACCTGCACCATTCCCCCACCGACCTGCACCGCTGACAGCACGGACCTGCACCATTCACCCTACTGACCTGCGCCACTGACAGCACGAATCTGCGCCATAGCTGCAGGAGATGCCCGGGTAGGGCCGGCCACCCGGGAGGAGCAACCCCAAAGCCCCCACCCCGAGACGGAACCAAAAAGGCCACCCGGAGACCGGGTGACCTAAAAAAATGGTAAAGCCGTAAGCCGCTTTCTGTTTTTGAATCTGTCATTTATCTTCGCAACCTACCCCCCGGCATC
>DEKS01000165.1 GCA_002354005.1 Bacteroidales bacterium UBA2716 | reverse complement strand
ACCACAAAGTTACGCCAGTGGCGGGTATTCTGGACATTGTCGTTGTCCCAAAACAGCCAGCGGGGCCACGTCTTGATACCGGCATTGGCCCCAAGGGACCAGTGGTCCCCCACCGGGAACTCCAGGCCGATATTGGGCTCCGCAAGGGCGTCCCATAGCAGGTTGGTGCGTATGCTCATCCCCTGCCACCGGCTCACCGTGTCTCGCGGCTGGGAGGCGGCATAGGTAAAAAAACAACTTGCCAACCCAATAAGGAGCAGCCCTCCTTTTCGTAGCGGCAAACACTTCATAGTCTAAAATTTAGCTCGTCTATAACCGGCTTTCTAAGAAAAATCCTATACTTGCCAGACAACAAACAAGGCAACAAACTTACAAATTTTGCAAAGGTAGGACTTTTTCTTTTGAATTAAAAGCAATCAGACCAATTTTTCAGTTCTTTTAATGTCGTCTGCGATAAATCGACTAATATTGTGAAAACGCTTTATAGGTGAAGTTGGAAATGCAGATAGGAGTATCGCCAACCGTAACGATCATTGTCTTTTCAGGAAGGGATTCCGCATGTGTTTTAGCCTTATCGTACTCACTTTCGGCGTCGTCATAGGCCAGCCACTCGTACCAGCCATTGCTGCCGGGATATTGGAACCAGGTTCCGCAACCGTCCGCAGGCTCACAGGATGCAGGCTGCCCTTCCACAAATTTGAAGAAAGCGCCGAAAAAATACTGATTCTTAGATTTGTCCTCAATACCACTGATACCAAGATCACCGGAAATCACCTTCAACTCATAACGGCTTCCCGAAACTACGTTATCATCTTCATCCTGTCCCAGGTATAGGCCACTTGGAGATTTCACTGGATTAGGAGCGCCATCTAGAGGGGTGAAGACAAGATGGAAAGAACAGTTATCAGTACTATTATTCGCGGGCTTGAGAGTATACGTGTCCGTGTTATAAAATTCATCTTTAAATGTAAAGTGACCGGTATGGATACGCGTCGTGCCCTCCAGACGGGGATAACGGTAGGTTTCCGTCACGTAACCGGGACTGGAAAGCACCAGCGTGATATTCTGGGTTTTAAGCGCACCCACCGTGGTTAACTGAAGTTCATGATAGTACGGATTCGCACTTGCATCCTTGACAGCAGGCGCAGTGGGATAGGAAATAGCCTTGGACGACTTTACCCCGGAAACGTTACTATTGTTGTTTAAAATGGGACTCCCATTCACGTCTTTGAGGGTAATTTGCGTGATGCCCGGACAATCGGGATCGTCATAATAGCCAAAAATGACGCCGCGCTCTGTTTTGTTGGGGGTACCGGTACTCTGCGCCCTGCCATAGGCCATATTAGACCAGAACTTTCCATTGTCGAGCGGGTCGCAGACACCATCCAGTAAGCCATACGACCTCGTGGTGATTCCCTTGTTGAAGCGGTAAGGCTTTACCACCACCGAATTATAGCCGGGGGCCGAAATCTCCAGTTGGAAATCTCCGTCGTTGGTGGTAGAGAAGAAATACAGTGTATTTTGGGCCCCCGTGGGCGTGAAAAGGAAGCTATCTACGTCATCACCACGGGTAACGCCCGTGTTCTTGGAACTGTCATTGGTAAGGCAGGTCAGCCGGAGGGTCAGTTCCGGGTATTCCCCATGTTCGTCGGTTTCTACCTGAAATTCGAACGGAATGCTTTCCCCTCCCGCCTCGGCCGGTACGGGAACGGTAATACGGCCATCGTGGATAAGGCCGAAACCATAGTTAATGAATGACGCGCTGGTTTTCTCAAAATATGTACTTTTCACCCACACTTTGGTGGCGTTAATAGCACAATTGGTCTTGAAATAGCAGGGAATCTTCCGCCAGGTCTTGTCTCCCCCGTCGGCCGTACGGACAATCGGGGCGGCCTTGTACTGGTCCCAGGTGAGGGTGCGGGTGAAATGATAGGACGACTTTCCGGTATAGCCTGCATCCTCCGAGATAGACGGGGCAATGACCACCGGCAGGTTGTTATCATCTTTGTTGGTGTCCGGCGTAAGCGTGCGGTCCTGCGGCTCTATCTCAAACTCAATGGGGAAAAGGTTTTTGGTGAGGCCTTCCGGAATGCTGATGGTAACCGTCTGCTCTTCTCCCTTCAGCGCATGCAATACGGGATACTCACAAGCTACACGCATTTCCTGGGTGGGGAGCACCGTAATCACCACATCCCTGTACAGGCGTCCTTCGTTGTGGTTTCCGGTGATACGGAGGGTCTGGCTCCGGATGGTGCGACTGGGAGCGGCTGTACAGAACTCTATCGGGCGCCAGCCTTCTTCATCAGCAGCCCCGACACGGAAAATATCCGGATTATCGGGATCCTTAGACACTCCGGCCGGGAAAACAATATCGGAGCCACCATCGGAAGGAGGAAGAAGTTTAGCCGTCACAGCGGGGTTCTCATCAGTTCCGATAAGTTCTCCGTTATTTTTAGCGAAATACACCTTTAAAGTGGTTTCCGGGTGTTCTTCTGTTACCTGGGCATTATAGCTCTTGTTCATCCAGGTGAGGTGCAGTCGCGCGACGCCGTCGGAGATGTCGGCAATATGACCGGTGGAGATGTCGGCCGATACGTCGGCGCTACCGGCAGAAGCCGCAGCCGAGGCAGGGTCGGCATAGCCCATGGACAAAATCTTGGTAATGCAAATCTGATACTTGAAATTCCTGTAGATGGGATAGTAGTTAGATTCCCACTCCCCGCTTTCTTCGTTCCGGAAAGTCTCCATCAAATCCACCTTGTAGAAATAATCACCCTCGTGGCTCGGATCGCCGGGATCGTAATCGGCGTCTCCGGGGTTCCCATGACTGGGGTAACTGTAGTGCCCATAAACAATGACATAAGTGGGAGGAATCTTCTCGGACGGAACAGGACGCTCATACAGGTACACGGCATGCCCTTCCGTATCTTCCCCGTTATCCACCTGCGCCTTGCTCTGAAGCGCAGCCGCCACCCGGCCGCCGTCTACAAAGGTGGCAGGGTCCGCCTTGAACGCGTCGGCGGAGGGCTTGCTGTCGTCAAACTCGGTCCCGGCGGGCAGGTTGGCCGGATAGCCCATTCCCTGAAGGGTGGTGAAATCCATGTCCTGGTAGTTGCGGATAAAACCGGTCTTGCCACTGTAAGGGGCAACGGCGCCGCGGGACGGATAATTGATGACGGAAAAACTGATGGGGGTAAAATGAGAACCCTCCTGCGTATACAGCACAATTTTGGCCCAGTTGCGGATGAGGGGAATCTCCCGGAAATAATGCGCCTGCCCCGGATCCAGGATGAATCCGTCAAACGCGGGATTGGCATTGCCGTTATCGTCC
Organism: Bacteroidales bacterium UBA2716; assembly: GCA_002354005.1. Classification (GTDB taxonomy): domain Bacteria; phylum Bacteroidota; class Bacteroidia; order Bacteroidales; family UBA932; genus Cryptobacteroides. Next base: position 9,902 of record DEKS01000165.1, on the reverse strand, counting down.
AGATACCTGTCTCCGTCCTTGTCTATGAAATTACCTTGGGCGTCCCTCTTGGCCTGAATGCCCTCCGGAAGGTCAATCATTTGCCAATAGGCCTTCTCCCCCTGGTTCTGGTCGTTGAGCCGGGACATCTGGATGGGCATCACGGCGGTGTCGTAGCCAAAGGGCAGGGACGCAGGACCATTCCCCAGGAAATGCACTTTTCGGGGGCTGTCGGTGATGGTGAGATCTACCGAAAACGTGTAGAGTTTGGCTGTATGCTCACCACTATCCGTGTTATACGTGATTTCGCCGGTGTCGTACAGCAGCGTAGCCTGGGCATACTCTTTCAGGAAGCCGGAACTGCCGAACACCGCCACGTACATGTGCGAAATATCACCACCGTTGTCCAATCCCTTGGTGGAAGGCTCTGCCGAACCGCCGGCTATAGAGAATTCCACCCGGACTTTTTTCCCTTCTACCGACTGCGGCGCACGCTCCCGCGGTGCCTCCTCGCGGATGCAGGAAACCAGGCCCAGAAGGGCCACACCCAGAAGAATCGTCCATTTATTCCGTTTCATACACATCTCCCCATGCAAAAATTGAAGGCAGCCCTTCGGAATCCAATACTCTGTCATCGCCCCAATACCAGGAATCATACACGCAGCGCACATAAGCCTTTGACGTGCCAGACTTGGTCGTCACAGAACCGGTAGCTTTATTTACATTCACGACGCCATTTGCCGACCAATAATCATCACTAAACTGCCACGCATACACATTATTGGCCGACAATTGGGAGGAGAAGCTGATCTCCGCCATGGTGGGCAGCCGCCAACGCCCGGCGGGAAAACCGTTTTCCTGGAAAGCGGCACAGCGATACAGCGCCTGTTCTTTGCTGATTGTGGTACTCGTGTAGGATCCACTAAGCCTGGTGGAAATCCGGAAAGATGGCGCAATCATATTTGCCGTACGCGTAGTCTCGTCCGTGGGATAATACACCTGAAGATTCCGTTTATCACCCTCTTCCGACACCTTTCCGTCCGCCTTGATATAACGCGCCGCCACATACGGAATATTATTGGGCGTGTAAATCACGCTGGTTGTGGAACGGGGGTCCCCGATGACAAAACCGGTTCCGTCCTGGTCCGGAGGCAGCACCGTTACGCTAATCTTATACATATCGGTACCACCGCCGTTATAGCACACCACCTTCCAGAGATAATCAGCTGGCTTTTTGTCATCCTCATAATTCTTCTCCGAATACTGGCCGTCGTTGATATAAACATAGCCTCCATGCTCCGTGGTGGAAGCATTTCCGTTCTCAACAATGGTATCCGGATTGGGCGTACGGTCCAGGTAAATGCCCGGATATTGGATAATGGTCTGCACTTTACGGTATTGCTCACTCTCCGGATGATCCGTGTGCACCAGCACAAAGCGGATGACATAGTAGGAATAGTCAAAGGTGGGGTCTTTGTAGTTATTGTTCAGGTTGTGTGTAAACTCGATGGCCGATTCTTTGTCCTCAAACCAGTCCTTGCCTCCATTCTTATCCTCCCGCTGCGCTTTGTTGAAGCTGAGGAAGACGGTGCCCTTCGGGAAAATATCATCCTCTCCGGCCGTCGTTATCGTACCTCCCAGATCGTCCCCACTCTTTTTTGTACCATAATAGATACGCCCCACGCGTATGGACTCTTCCAGGATAGACACCGGATGGGAGCTCACATAGGAAAGCCGGGCCGTGGGCTCGTTGTAGATGATGGTCGTATCCCGTTCTACGGACAGGTACCGTGCCTTACCGATATCGGCATTCTTGATGACGATATTCTTGTCCTGCCAGTCCACCACGTAGAAGGTAACATCCGGCGACACTTTGTCTTCGTCGGTCTCCGAGCCCAGGATACCCACGTCAATATTGATGTGATACCAGTTGTTGCGCACAAAGCGGCAGATATTCTCTTCCCGGTAATCGTCGGGAATGAACACCTTGTAGTAATACTGCTTTTGGGTGTAACCGCCCACCACGCGCTTCCACGGGAGCACCAGTTTCAGATAAGGCTCTTTATTGGGAGACTCGGTGTGGCCGTAAATCCAGCGCTGCGGATACATGTAGAACGGATAGGTTTGCAGGTAGTCTCCGTCTTTTTCAAAATACGGGTCTCCCGTATCCATGTCGATAAAACGCATGGAATTGTTCCTGAAGCTGAAGTAGGAATCGGAAGGGTCCTGGGGCATCTCACCGGACAGACAGACCGTCTTTACGCCGTCCACCAGATAAATCTCCATACTCTCCAGCATGGGTTCCCAAACCTCACTGTCCTTGAGCACCTGAGGGGCCACCTTCACGCCCACCGTCATCTTGCAGGCATACCGCTGCAATTCGATGGTGGCGCTTCCGGCCAGGATCTGGTTGCGGCCGCGGAGGGACATCACGGAGCTTCCGCTCATCATAAAGTTTGCGTGATAATGGCTGTTCTCCCCGGTACCGGGAGTAATGAAGTCTGTGGTAACGGCGATTGACTGCAGCTGCTGCAGGGAGGTTCCGGTGAGAATATCCTCCCCCTGGGCGTCCTTTTCCACCAACTGCCCCGGATAATTTACCACGGCAAACACATAACACTGGGTAATATTCTTCTGGCTGGGGAAAATCAGGTTGTTAATCATCTCTGAATCCAGTGACAGTCGCAGAATGTCACTCTTGATTTTCCCGCTTTCCCCGTAATCCTTGAATACGTGGTACACCGCATCGGAGGTAACGTCGTTTCCCGGATAGAAAAACAGGTCCACTGTGGAGAGCAGGTTTTCATGCAGGAGGACATCCACGCCCTCCTGCGCATAAATGTCTTCCTCATCCTCACCGGCCTTGGTATCACTTTCCGATACACAGGAAAGGGTAATCTCCAACTGCGGGCCCATGGACGACGACAGCTCTTCCCGGCTGCAGGAAACCAGTAGCAGGAGAAAAACAAAAACATATGAAAAGCGCTGCATCACAGGTGGAAACGGTATTTATAGTCATTGTCGATGGCCTCGGAATTCACATTCACTTCGCGCCCCAGCACGGAAACCGAGAACGACAGGGTGAGGGTGGTCTCCGATTCCGGAAGCTCGGAGAAATCGATGTCGGTCTCCGGATTATTGGTGATTTCAATAGTAATTTCGCCGCCGTGATTCTCGGGGGCGATGGTGGCCTGCTGCGTCACCGAAAACAGCGAAGCGGCGCCAAGGGGCGTAATCATGAGGGTTCCGCCCACGGGCGTAGTAATGGTGAGGGTCCCCTTGGCCGTTGTGCCCGGAATCAGTTTTACGTCGATATAGCCGTCGGCGCTGTACTTGATGGAGCCATCCTCATTTTTGGGAATCTCGCAGGTACGTTCGTCCATACGGAATTTCTTGGTCACGTTTACCGCCTGACCCGAGAAATCCACGTGATAGTCTCCTTTGCTCCAAGGGGCCGCCACCAGCGAAATCTGCAGGTTGCGCCCGCTCATGAAGTAGGCGAACAGGGTCCAGGTATGATTGCGGGCGAAATCGCCGGGGGCCGACATGGCAAATTCCCGGGAACGGACTTTCCCGTTGATGGTATAGTCCACCCGGCCGAAGATGCGTTTGTCGCTTTCCCTCAGGTACACATACCCCAGGTCCGTGAGCTTTCCGGCGGCACAGGCCTGGTCCAGCATCTGCTGGTACGCGTCCGGATCCTGGTTCACGTAAATCAGGTCCTCGGGGACGGGATTACGCTTGATCTCGGCCGGCCCCGGGAAGGAGAAGTCGTCGGTATAATCCCCGGGAACAATCCCCGTTGTTCCTTCGGTGAACACAAATTCTCTCAGGGGAATCTGGTCTTTGTAGAAGGTGATTCCGGACACGCTCACCTCATCCTCCTGGGCAATGTCATCCGTGGCGGTACGGCACAGCACCATACGGAGGCGGGAAACCGCACGCACCAGGGTAACAGGGTCAACTTTCATCCGGGGGGCGCTGCCGTATACCTTCACGTGCGTCTTCATCCCGCTCATGGGCAGGCCCTTTCCCGGGTCCACGGTGGTGGTGTAGGCATGTGTCCCAAAGCAATCGTCCTCGTCGCTGACATACCCGAAACTGGCGGTGGAGACCGCATCGTAGTTGGAGGCAGCGTCTAACGTGCAGCCAATAGAAGCGGCATTCGCCAGCACAAATACATCTACGTCGGGATGGACGTTCACAAAGTTCCAGTCCACATTGAACTGGTAGCGGCCAATGCCGCCGGAGGGCGGGAACCGGGACTCGTCCGTAAGGATAAGCGGCTCACCCACCGGCGTATGGTCCTCCGAGCGGAACACCCAGATGGCAAGGCTGTGGATTTTATTCTCCAGAGCGGTTGCAGCCAGTTCTCCCGCCTTGGTAGCCGGAACATACGGGAACTGGATGGCTATCTCCAGGGTGGGAGCATCCGGAGAGGGGTTCGAAAGGACTTCACGACGGCAGCCCGGCAGCACAAGCAGCAGGGCAAACACAGCGGATATGATACTTTTCCCATTCATTATCCAAGCACTACGTAAGAGGAGGGGGAAAAGAACCAGTTGGCCTTTGTCTGCACACCCAGCTGCAATTCCGGATTACCCATTTGGGGAATGCACAGATAGGCGTTTTGCAGGGAGGTAATCTTGCAGGTGATTTGGGTAAACCGGTCCTGCATGAACACGCGGTTCACACCACCCGCAACGTCTTCCTGGGAAGGAGCCGGGATAATGCCGGCCAGGTAAAAGCGGCTTCCTGCGGGGATAATGCCATCGGCCCCCCGGAAAGCCTTTCCGCTGTCGTTCCGAAGCTCCAGATAGAAGTACACCTCCTGCTCCAGGGGCGTAGGAAGCGCCAGCGTACGGAAAGCGGCCGACTGGGCCGTATTCACATAGGAGCCGGAGATATTCGCATCGAACAGGAACGCTTCCTGCCGAACCTCATCGGCGGCATCGTCGGTCACCGGGGTAAAGTTGTAGTGCTGCTCATACTGTCCGCCAAGGACCAGGCCGGTGACAGGGAAATCGTGGCTGGATTCGTCCAGGGTGAACGCGTTTGCCTCTCCCCGGTCGCGGAGCGGATTCACGGTGGCCTGCACCGTGGCCACCAGCATGCCGCAGGCAAACTGGAGCGGAGTGTCCAGTGCCACTGCGCTGGTGGTCTTGGTCACCATTTTTCCGGCTGTATACAGTGCCACTATCTGCTCCCAGGTTTTGCCGGGATACAGCTCATAGATATCGCCGCTGTAGGATGTACTCACCGTGCTGTTTGCATAGTAATACAAGGCGGGCATGTAGCAGTAACGCGTGGCCGGAATCCAGCCGTCCAGGGCTTCCGGCATAGCTTGGAAAGCCGCACCGTCCCACTGCAGGAAAGACGCGCCGGAAGGGATGCCATAGGCCTGGGGATACTGGCTGTAGGACGCCAGGGCATCCTTGCAGGTTTGAACCTTCACTTTCAGCTGGTCCCGAAGGGCATTGTTCACATAACCCTTTTTGAGTTTCTCGGTATAGGACAGGTAGGCTTCTTTATCGCCGTGCATAATGACGGTTTCATCCTCGCAGGTAAAATTGTCCAGAAAAGTTTTCAGGCTATTCAGGCGCCATAACAGGTTCACATAGGCCCCGGGAATGAGACGGTGCTCGTCCCCTACCAAGGAAACAAAATCCAAAAAGGCCTGGCGAAGTTCCGGGCAGCCCAGATTTTCATCCGTCCATACAGCCGAGACTACATCCTGGTCCCAATCCTCGGAGAACGTACGATAATAGTAAGGGATGCTCACACTGGCAGAGGCCACCGTGGTGAGGAGGCTTGCCATCTGCGAAGCCACTGCAGCGATATCGCTCCCGTAAATGCGTTCCGGAGTAAAGCCGATATCGGCAGGCGTGGGATAACTGTTGTTTTCTCCGGTCCAGCCTTTCTCTATGAGGGAACCGTACCGCTGTTTGTGGATGCGCTGGTCCAGAAGCTCTTCCGGAAGTTCCGGTTCCGTGGCACGGGCATACACCAGCATGGCGGTGGTCCCGCCGGTAAAGAGCGCGTTTCCGCCGGAGAAATAGTGCGCGTGACTGCCTACCAGGAGGCCATCGTGAAAATGATGGCCGTTATAGACCTGATCGTCTGTAGCGCTGCCTGCAATGTCCGGGAAAAGGCGGGAAAAGCCATTGGCCTGGTCGGTGGGGCGCACCTTCACGCCCATGCCGGTGAAAAAGGGGATAACCCTTATATTGGAAAGCCCCCGGAAACTGGGATTCGCGTTTGAGGAAAGCATTTCCGGTATAAACGTAGGATTGGCCTTGGTTGTGGAAGTGCCGGCGCCTACGCCCAGGGCAAGGGACTGCGGCTGCGCAGCCTCCCCGGGCGCCTGGCCGTCGTCCTTGACGGTACAGGCACCCAAAGCAAGCAGCGCTGCCGGCAGCCATCCTATGATTGAGCGGAATCGCAAAGTAAATCAGGTTTAGAATACAAGGTCGTCAACCACGTAACCAGGTTCCCATTGCAGTTCCACGGACAGTCCCAGCGACATATTGGATGTGCGAAGGTCCGGCATGGTATAGTACGCTTTCTTGAGCGCATCTGCACTGAGTTTGAACACAGCGGTGGTCATGAAGTCCTGGATGAACACACGGGGAATCTTTTTGGATTCACCGGCCTGCTTCCCATCGGGAACCGTTTCCCCATTCACGCCGTAAAGGGGCGGAATCTGATGGTCTGTGGGCCAGACAATGTTGTTCTGGCGGGCTACGGTATTTTTAATCTGGGCCACCAGGTAGAATTTGCCTTGGTTCGGAATCAGGTTGTCACGGCCCCAGAAAGCAAGACCGCTCACATTTTTGAACTCCAGGGCGACATATACGTTGTTTTGGGCAGCCGCATCACCGCCATCACCAGAATTGTAATTGTCATATACCAAGGTATAATTCTCCTTGCCTGCAGGCGTGGGAACCTCCGAAGTGGGCAGCTGGTCATCGTAAATCACGCCGTCAAACTGGGAGAAATCCATGGGCTGATTGGGGTCTGTACTGTCGTAGGAATCATACTTTCTGAGGAACTGCCAGTTATAGCGCGGATTCACGCCACCAACAAGAACACCCGTCAAGACTATGGGATGATGATTACCGTCAATCGTGAATGACTGATCGGCCTCCTTGCCGTTTGATAAAGAGTTACGGTTATCATTCAGCGCAATCACGCCGTCTTCCAACGCCACCGAGGTTTTCAGCAGGGCAACGCCATAGTTGATATTGTCCCGCACGGCAACGCTTTTGGTAGAGGATGTGACTTTACCTAAAGCCCATCCCTCTGCCCATTTGGTATTGTCGATCCAGTTATTTGTTCCGTCAGGGTACAGGGCATCCAGATTTTCGGAGGAAAGGAGCGTGCTGTTCACGCGGACAGGCGAATTCACATAATAGGCCAGTTCGGGAGCATAAACGTATTTTCTGGGCTCGAAGGACTGCATATTCGGATTCACCAGCGGTTTGTTGGGGTGCAAATAAGAGAACTGGCCGTTTGTGGTGTTGTAGGACAGTTGAGCCGCGCCTTCAGGAACATTGAAGTCCAAATAGGGATACTTGTTCAAATCCCGGGCGCGTCCCGTGTACGTGGAAACGTCAAAATTGTCTGCGGCAGGGCCCTCCGTATCCCAACACAAATCGGCCCACGCTGTTTCGGACAGCTTCTCATTACCCATCAATTCCGCATCCGTAACGATGGCCTTGATGGCATCAATCGTCTTGTATTCCCAGTTATCTTCAAAATAATGGTCCATCCGGCGTTCGATTTCCAGCGCCAGGCGCTTGGCGTTGGCCTCTCCGTCATTGGTAGGTGTGGAGGTAGTGCAGATGGGCCGAATCACATTCCACATGCTGCTCATCATGGATTTGATGGCGTCGGAAGAACCTGCACGATACTCGGTGGATTTGATATAGGAGAACGTAGAATAGGCCTTTCCTAAAATCTCATCCAGCGGTTCCATCTGGGTTTTGGGAGTGGATCCGGAAACACCAAAACGGTTGTTGTACAAATCGTTGGTGTATTCATATAAAGCGCCCAGTTCCTTCCAGGAAATGGCAGGCAGATTCTTGTAGGTGGCATCCAAATCGCCGACGGGAACTTGCGCCCCCATGATACGGTTGATTACAAAAATCATCAGGCGGGCGGTAGCGTCATAATCCTTCACATCGGAATCTTCCCCAATGCGGCGGTACACCTTAAACTCGATATCTTTCGGGTTTTTGTTAAATACCGCCAGCATGCGACCACGCTCTTTATTCTGCTCAATGGTAGGTTCCTCGGCATTGAGGGCCTTGCCGTAGAACAGGACAGCATCCGTACCCACCGGTATAGAAAGTTGCAGAATACGGTTGGAGGAGGAAGTTGCATTATTGCTTCCTTCATTATTAATGGTACCGGTTGCATAGAGCGTCCCCAGAGGGAAATCCTTGGAATTGGAGTCGGTCCAGCCGTCGGAATTGAGCACATAGGGCGTCCCGGAGGCGGTTCCTGTAGCATAGGTGTAGATATGCACACTGTGAATGCCGCGGAAGTTATTGTTCTGTTGAACCATATCTGCCGTCATTTTGGTCTGCTCTCCCTGGCCGGCAGGCGCAACGTTCAGCACAAATTGCGTCAAAACCTCCTTGGTTTCCGCATTGTACTGCGGATTGGGCTCCAGCTGCTCGCGCTTGCACCCGACCAAAGTAGCCAGTGCAGCCAGCGTAAGAATCAATACTGTTCTTTTCATTGTGTATAAATTTAAATTGTTAATAATTATCATGTATTATATTTCTACCTCCCATCCCGGGCGGTCATTCCATTTCAGGGTCACGCTCATGCCCACCCAGGGAGCTTTGGGATTCACGGCGCCGTCGGCGGTTACCGTGCATTTGATAATCTTGAACTGCCCGGCTTTAATGGGTATCTTCACGCCCAGGACGGTCTCTGTTACGCTTCCGTCCGGCAAAGTGGTATAGACGGTATAGTACCAGAGAGACTCATCGGCCACCTCTGACACAGTGTCATCGTCCGGAATAATCACTTTGGTATCGGAGATGTTTTTGGAGGGGAAAGTGACGGCGGCATAGCACATAGGCTGGCCGGGTGTGCCTTTCACCTCTACTTTGTCGGCGCGCACCTTGGGCGTATAAGCGAAACGGTAGGTGCTGTCGGCAAGGGAGAAGCCAGTGGCAAAACCGCTGGCATACACCCGCATGTTCCTGATATGGCTGCCCAGCGTATCCAGCACCAGGGCATGGGCACAACTGGTGGTATATAGCTTTACGTCAAACTGCTGGTCCTCCCCTTCCTTGATGTCCATGGGAAGACGGGCGGTAAAGACGGCACGCTTGAACGTCTCCACGGTGTCCTTCACCACCTGCTGCAGAAGGGCGGTATGGCATTTATCGTCATTAACAAGCTGCAACTGAGGCACTTGCGAATTGTTGGCCATCGCAACGTGCATGTACTTCCGCACGGGAATGTACAAAGAGTAACTGGACTGGTTGGCGTCCATGATATGGCTCTCGTGGTGCAGGCGCAGGGAGTCGCCAAAGACATCGTAAAACGAGAGATCTACGTCGTGGGCGTGATCGGTGAACACGTTTTTGAGGTAATCCTCAAGGGCCGAAGCCACCTGGACATCGGTCGCCATGCTCAGCTGGGTTTGCAGCTCCGTGGTCATGTTGGTGACCAGCCGAAGCTCATAGCCAATGTTGTAGGTGGTCTCGCAGTGACGCAAATCTTCGTCGATAAGGCTGCAGGCGGAAAGACCGGCCGTCAGGGCAAGTAAAAACAGGTATTGCAAACAGTCTCTCATCCTACTTCTCCTCCATTAATGCTTTCCAGGCCTCGAACTCTTTGCGGGCGGGGCCGTAGGTTTCTATTCCCTTGAGGTTCTGCGCGGCGGCATGGGAGCCCGCGCG
>DEKS01000142.1:5466-9995 GCA_002354005.1 Bacteroidales bacterium UBA2716 | reverse complement strand
TCGCGGACCTTGGCGATGGCGGCATTGTCTTCGCACTGCTCTTCCAGGCGACGGTACTGATTCTGGTCCTGGAGGACGTTCTCTGCGGAGCTCTTGATGATATTCTCCGGAACGCCGGCCATACCGTACATGGCATACTGGTAGGCAACAAAGCTCTCTGCTGCGGCCTGGATATCCTCACGGGACACCTTAAGGCCGAACTTCTGCATGATGTAACCGCGAACCAGCTGCCACTTGAAGTCCTCGATGAAGGCGGGGAATTCTTTCTCCACCTGTTCTGCGGTGAACTTGCCCTCGTTGGCATAGATGAGCCAGCGCTTGAGGAAAGCTTCCGGCAGTTCCAGTTTGGCCTTCTCTACATAGAACTTGCGGACATCGGCGCCAAAACGATAGTTGGCTTCCTGCTCGTGGGAGGCTTTGATGCGCTCCTCAATCTTTTCCTCGAACTGCTCCGGAGTGGTTACCACGTCCTTGCCGAAAATCTTGTCATAGGTCTCCTGGTTTTCCTCGGCGGCCACATAGGTTTTCACGTTTACCACGGTGAAGGTGAACATCGGGTTCAGGCTTTCCAGCTGGGCTTTGTCCACCTTGAGCATGGCGGCGCGGTCCGTCTCGTTGGTGAAGGCGGCGTTTACGTCCAGCTCGAATTTGTCCCCGGCTTTTTTGCCGATGAACGCACCACGGGCTTCCTCGGCCACATTGGCAATGCTCACATACACGCCTTCTGCCTTATGGCCTTCGTTGGCAATGTCGGCCACAATGTAGTCGTTCTCGCCGGCCTTTTTGCCTTCCTGCAGGGAACCGTACTGCTGGAGCAGCTGTTCCTTCTGGGCCTTCTTCTCTGCGGCGGTGATGTTAATCTCGTAATACGGGATTTTGTCGTCCTTGTTCACCTCGAAGGTGAGTTCCGGAGTCTGGGCCAGGTCGAACTTGAAGGTGAAGTCCTCGCCGGCCTTCCAGGACAGCTGCGGCTGGTCCTCCGAGGGAAGGGGCTCGCCCACGACACGGATTTTTTCCTCGTTGATGAATTTGTCCAGTTGCTCGGACACAATCCCGTTCACGCTCTCGTAGAGGGCTTGGTCGCCGTACATACGCTGGATAAGGCCCATCGGGGCCATTCCGCGACGGAAACCTTTGATATCGGCCTTGCGCTTGTACTCGTTCAGGCGCTTGCGAAGCGGTTCTTGATAATCTGCTGCTGCAATGTCGATGGTTACCTGATAGTTCAGGGCATCTGCTTGGGTTTTGCTTACGTTCATATGATAGGTTGTATTATATTTTCAAACAAGGGGCGCAAAGATAGTAAAAAAATGCCGAAGAATCAACCTTTCCGCTTGGGATAGGCCACCCGGGAGTGGTAAACCTGCTGCAAATAGGTCTTAAGCATGCGTTTCATCAGATTCAGGTCGTGCAGGGTGATATCGGCATCCTCCAGCTGGCCGGCCTTTTCCTTCCCGGTCACTATGCCTTCCACAAAGCGGTCGCAGGATTCCGGCGAGAAATCCGTGAGCGTACGGGAGGCAGCCTCGATGGAATCGCACACCATCAGGATGACCTGCTCCTTGGCCGTGGGCTTCTGGCCATGGTAGAAGAAGTCCGCCACGTCCGAAGGATCTCCGCCGTCGTTCAGGTATTTGTTCAGGAAATAAGCAGCGCTGGAGGTCCCGTGGTGGGAGTTGATGAAGCTGCGGATTTCCTGCGGAAGCCGATGCTCTTCTGCGATGGCCAGGCCGTCATCCACATGCCGGATAATGTCCACTGCGCTCTCACGGGGCGTTTTCCCTTCATGGTATTTGGTGGCGCCGGGCGTAGCGGACTGGTTTTCCACAAAGCACAGCGGATTGGCCATTTTGCCAATATCGTGGTACAGCGCCGCCGCCCTGAGCAGAGGCACATCGGCGTCGGTGGCACGTCCTACGGCGTCTACCAGGTTCATCACCTGCAGGGAGTGCTGGAAGGTTCCAGGGGCTTTCTGGGCCAGCTCCTGCAAGAGCGGATTGCTGGTATCGGCCATCTCTACCAGGCGCGTGCTGGAAACCAGGTTGAAGATTTTCTCGAACAGGTAAATGAGCGGATACAGGGCCACGGTGGCCATGGAACCCACAAAAATGAGGGCCAGGTCTGCCCACCAGGTGGCGGTGCTGCCCACATCGATGAAGCGGAAGCCCAGGTATACCAGCATTTCCACCCCAAAGAGAATGGCCGCGTTCAGGAACTGCCGCCAGCCCTTGCTGAAGTAGCCAAATGTTTCCACCGTTACCGAGCCGGCTGTCAGGAACATCACAAAGAGTTCCATGCCGTTACCGCAGAAAATCAGGAGCGGCAGCAGCAGCACGATGTACAGCGGAAACACCTGCTTTTTCCGGAAGAACGCCAGCATATAGAGGGCGAACACCGGGAACGGCACCATGTACATGAGGGAGGGCGACAGGCGCACCATCAGGAACGTCACGATGGCCGCCAGGAGGAAAATACTGAGCAGGAAAAGGTAACGGGCGGGCCGGTCAAAGACAAAACGGGCGGTGAAATGAATCACCAGATACAGGATGACAGCCAGCGAAAGCGCCAGCAGAATATTCCCAAGATACAGGAAAATACGCGGGCCGGCATAGCCGTACACATGGTTGTATTCCTCCTTATAGCTGTCCAGGATCTGGGCGATTTCCGCCGTCACGATCTCCCCTTTGGAAACAATTTTTTCGTCCGCCTTCACATAGCCCAGGGTGGGCGATACATAGTCGTCTGACTCGGCATGGGTGAGCTCCGTCATGGCTTTGTCGTACAGGAGGTTAGGGACGATGACATCGTACAGCCCCGTGCGGCGGAACAGCGAATCCAGATTCACGGAGGGGTAGGTTTTGGCCAGCAGTGCCACCAGCTGGTCCCGGGCGTCCGACACCTTATACACCTCCGTACGCGGGTACTGGACCGCCCGCTTGTTCTTCTGGATATAAATGAGGTTATCCGAAACCTGCGCGCTCCCCTGCTCCATTTTCACTTTGCCGTCCGAGATGACGCCCTTGGCGTAAATGTCGCCCAGGCGGGCAATCAGGCTGGGGCGCAGCCGGTTGTAGGCGCCCATATCTACGCTTTGCGCGTTTTTTACCACGGCGCTTGTCACCTCGTCCGAATAACGGTAGAAGGGAATGACGATGGTGCCGGCTTCGTCCCGCTCTGCCTGGAGCTGCTCGTCCGTTTTCAGGATGGGGAAATCGAACTCCGAGATAAGGGTCTCGTACGGCCAGGGGGTTCCTTTCTTGTAGTCATAATTGAATTTCGCGGTCCTGGGCATCAGAAGCACCAGGACTGCGAACACAATCACCAGTGGAGTTAACCTCCAGAGGGGAATATTAGGCGTCGATATTTGCATAATGCGCGTTTTCTTCGATGAAGGCGCGGCGCGGCGGAACATCGTCTCCCATGAGCATGGAGAAGGTACGTTCCGCATCCGCAGCATTTTCGATGGTAATCTGGCGAAGCACACGGCGAGCCGGATCCATGGTGGTTTCCCACAGCTGTTCGTCGCTCATTTCACCCAGACCTTTGTACCGCTGTACGGTAACGCCTTTGTCCGAGCCGCGGCCCAGTTCTGCGGTGGCTTGCTCACGCTGGGCATCCGTCCAGCAGTAGCGTTCCTCCTTGCCCTTCTTTACCAGGTAAAGCGGCGGCGTAGCCAGATACACATAGCCGTTTTTGATAAGGTCGAACATGTAGCGGAAGAAGAAGGTGAGGATGAGGCAGGCGATGTGCGAGCCGTCCACATCCGCATCCGTCATGATGATTACTTTATGATACCGGAGCTTGGAAAGGTCCATGTGCTTTTCTCCGGATTCGTCTTCCTGGGCCACCGTGACGCCCAGCGCCGTGTAAATGTTGCGGACCTCCTGGCTCTCGAAGGCACGGTCCTGGGCGGCTTTTTCCACGTTCAGGATTTTACCACGGAGAGGAAGGATGGCCTGGATGCGGCGGTCACGGCCCTGCTTGGCCGTACCGCCTGCAGAGTCTCCCTCTACCAGGAAGAGTTCGCACTTCTCCGGATCATGGTCCGAGCAGTCTGCCAGTTTGCCGGGCATGCCGGCGCCGCCCATGGGGGTTTTGCGCTGCACCATTTCGCGGGCCTTGCGGGCTGCGGCACGGGCCGTAGCGGCCAGCACAATCTTTTCCACGATGGTTTTGGCCTCCTTGGGGTGTTCCTCCAGGTATTGGTCCATGGCTGTCGCCGTGGCCTGGGAAACGGCAGAAGTAGCCTCCGGGTTGCCCAGCTTGGTTTTGGTCTGGCCCTCGAACTGGGGCTCTGCCACCTTCACGGAAATGACGGCGGTGAGGCCTTCACGGAAGTCTTCCGGGCTCAGTTCTCCTTTGAACTTGGCCAGCAGGTTGTTTTTCTCCGCATAGTTTTTCAGGGAACGGGACAGTCCCATTTTAAAGCCCTGCAGGTGGGTACCGCCCTCGATGGTGTGAATATTGTTCACATAGGAATAGATGCGCTCGCTGAAGCCCGTATTGTACTGAAGGGCAATGTCGATGGG
>DEKS01000142.1:0-5363 GCA_002354005.1 Bacteroidales bacterium UBA2716 | reverse complement strand
GCCATGATGCCGGTGGCCTGGCGTTCGCCGTCCTCGCTGGTGATGAACTGCTCCACCTTCTCCCGCTTGTCCGTGAGAGTGATGCGGATGCCCTTGTTCAGGTACGCCAGCTCACGCAGGCGGTTGGCCAGGGTCTCGTACTTGTAAACGATGGTCTGTGTGAAGATGGTGGCGTCCGGATGGAAGGTGATGGTGGTACCGGTATCCTGGGCCTCCCCTACCACCTGAACAGGCGTAATGGGCTTACCCTTGGAATACTTCTGAACAAAGATTTTGCCCTCACGGTGAATTTCCGCAATGAGGAGGTCGCTCAGGGCGTTGACGCAGGAAACACCTACACCGTGCAGACCGCCGGAAACTTTATAGCTATTTTTGTCGAACTTACCGCCGGCGTGCAGCACGGTGAGCACCACTTCCAGGGCGCTGCGATGTTCTTTCTCATGCATGCCTGTAGGAATACCACGGCCATTATCCTGCACGCGGATGGAATTGTCTTCCAGAATTTGGACATCTATGCCATTGCAGTAGCCGGCCATGGCTTCATCGATACAGTTGTCTACCACCTCATACACCAGGTGATGCAGGCCGCGCTCGCCAACGTCTCCAATATACATGGACGGGCGCTTGCGGACGGCCTCCAAGCCTTCCAGCACCTGGATACTGTTTGCGGAATACTGCTGTTCCGCCATTTTCATCTGATCTTCTGACATTCTATTTTTTACTTAATTTTTACCAACTAATCGGTGCAAAAACACCTACTTTCTAAATCATACAAAATTAGTGAAAATTATACAAAAAAACAAGCCCCTTGTCTGCGACAAGAGGCTGTTTTATAAAGAATTTTTTCCTAGATACTAAAGGTGGCGCCCACAGTGAAGTAAATACCCTGCTCCGCATACAGGGGAACCCGCTGAATAGCCTGGTTCAGGAGGTTTGCGCCCTTTACCCACAGACCCAGCTGACGGGTCATCTGGAAGTTGGCCTGAACGCCCAAATCCACAAAGCCGGGCACCTTTACCGGGCCGGGCATAGCGGAACGGCCTTCTACCACAACGCCGGCCTGAATACGGCCGCCCCAGTTATAGAACGCGTGTCCCGTAGCCTTGAACGGCGTCGGTGCAAACAGCGTTTCAGTGAATTTGGGGATAATGGTGTAGCCATAGTAGATATTGGCTCCCACGTCCAGTCTTTCGCTCTTCCAACCCAGATCTGTCATCACATAGAACGTGTGGAGCGGGCTGGCGTAACCCACGATGGGAAGCCCGCCATACGGATGGGAGATACCCCAGGTCCAGGCGTTTTCGTCCCACTTGTAGCCAATGCGAACATCGTAATGGAAGCGGGAGGCAATGTTACCCCTGGCACCCAGCGCCGCATTCACACGGGTAATCATATTGTCCGTCTGCCACTGGGCTCCACGAATGAAAGGATTCAGGCCCAGGAGTTTATCGTAAGAAATCAGGTTGTCCCCGCCGGTGGCCTGGAAATACATGGCTGCCACATCCTGGGCCAATTTGAAGGTAATGTGCACATCCGGGAAAACAATGCCGCCGGCATGCGGACTGAAAGTCTTGTCCGAACGGAAGAGGAAGCCCACTTTCACGCCCAGTTTCATGCTGAACCGTCCGGTATTGAGCAGATAATGCGGGATAAACCCTACATTGCCCACATAGCCATTGTGCTGCGCCGCGGCGCCGTCACCCTGCCCCACCGTCTCTGCGAACAATCCCATGAGCACATGGTGCCTGCCCAGGTTGGCCCCCATGGTGGCGTCCGTTACGGTGTGCAGCTCATGGAAACCCTGTGAGCCGATATAAGCCACGCGCGTTCCGGCGTTATACTCGAACGCACTGGCCGGTGCGCTTTTTACACGGGCCTGCAGCTGCCACAGGTTATTGGAGAAGTCCACACCGGTGACATCCGTCGCCGTGGTGTTCTTGTACTTGAAATCGGCCATAAACGTGCCGCCGGTCCAGGTGTAAAGGGCGTCTGCGCCAAGGGACGAATGCAAATCCTTGCCGGCGCGGGTGGTGCCGTCCGGAAGGAGCAGCTTATCCTGCACCGTTATGTTACGGTACTTGCCGATATAGGAATGATGGTCTCCGTACACGTTCAGGCGGAAATTCCCCTTGCGGAC
This sequence comes from Bacteroidales bacterium UBA2716, assembly GCA_002354005.1. Lineage (GTDB taxonomy): Bacteria > Bacteroidota > Bacteroidia > Bacteroidales > UBA932 > Cryptobacteroides. The sequence goes on along the minus strand of DEKS01000142.1, from coordinate 3,226 downwards.
AGGCGACCACACCACGGTGGCCTCCGGGTGGAAACCATAGCCCGCACCCAGGCGTACAAACAGCGTTCCCTCGTCCGAGGGGCGCGGCTGGGGCCGTAGCTGCACCAGGTAAGGCTTAAACTCATAAGAGCCCTGATACGGCGTATTACGCACGCTGTAGTCCATGTCCAGGTTAAAGCTGTACACGGAGTCCGGCACGGCAAGGAGCTGCGCGGGTTTTTCGATGCCGCTGGCCTCCCGGATGTAGGTATTGGTTACCTCCACGACAGGATTCAGGTTTTGGGCAAAGAGGCCGGCGCTGACACAGAGCGCGGCGGCGGTTATGACAAGTTTTTTCATACTTCTACTGCAATTTACGGAGTCTCAGATCCACCTGGTCCAGGACATCGTCCTGCGGGCCGGTGGAAGTATAACCGGAGCGGATGCTCTCAAAGGTGGCTTTGGCCTGGGCCAGGTTCCCTTGCTCGGCAAAGCTGTCGCCAAGGACGATAAAGGCCTTGGCCAGCCAGTAATTCTGGCCGCCGGCTTTCTCCGCAAAGCTGTACACCTTTTCCTGGATACCCTCAAACTGGCCGCGGTCGTACTGGTCCTGGATAAGGAGACAGGCGGCCTCGGCGCCTTCGTCGGTGGAAGGAGCCTGGGCGAGCAGCTGGAATTCCTCAAAGGCCTCCTTTCTGCGGCTGCTGCTCAGGAAGGACTTGGCACGCACGTAATGAGCCTCACGCTGCAGTTCCGGGTCCTCCGAGCGGAGCACGACGTCTGCGTTCGCGATGGCGTCTTCCCACTGGCGGGCACGGAAAGCGGAACGCATAAGGCCGATGGTGGCGAGCTCCAGGTTGGCGCCCATCCTGGCATTTTCCTTTAACTGGAGATACGCCTGATAGGCGTTGGCGTAGCTGCCCAGCTCATACTGCAGAACAGCGTACTGCATGCGGGCGCTCTCCTGCAGGGCACCGTCCAGGCCGGCTTCCAGCGCGGCCTGATAGAGGTCTGCGGCCTGTTCCCGCTGCCCCGCCGCACGCTGGCAGTCGGCCAGGTAGAACTTGGCCTTGGCGCCGTAAATGGCCTGGGGATATTTTTCCAGATAGGCCTGAAGGGTGGCCTGGGCCTTGGCATAGTCTCCGGAGAGGTAAATTTGCTCTGCGCTGGAGAAATAGACTTCCTCCTTCTGGGCCTCCGTACGGCCGGCACCGCCCAGGCTGTTCACATAGGCCAGGTATGCCTCAGGATCTTCCCGGGTTCGGTAAATGGCCTCGATGGCCAGGAGGGCGTCTTCTGCGTATTCCCCGCCCTGGGCCACCACCGCCTTGTAGCAGGCAAGGGCTTCATCGCTGCGGCCGGCGTTGCGGTTGATCATCCCGAGCTCCAGCATGGCCTGCGCACTGAGCGCGGGGTCCGTGGTGGCGCTGCGAAGGGTTTTGAAGGTGCGGATGGCGTTGTCATCGTCCTTGAGGGCGACATAGGCACGGCCCAGCTCATACAGCGATTCTCCGTAATACGGGGCGGCGGGGTTGGCCTGGATGGCATCTTCCAGGAAATGCGCCTTGCGGGTGTTGTCCCTGAGCAGGCCGCAGGCCACACCGGCCCGGTAACGCGGGTACAGGTTGCCCGGATTGGGATATTCTGCCATCTGGCGTTCATAGGCAGCCACGGCAGTAGCGTAATTGCCGCTGAAGAAGTAGCAGTCTCCCACGCGGGTTTGCGCGTCCTCGCCCATGAGGCGGGCATCCCCTTCCAGATAGTTCTGGAACCACTTGAGGGCCTTCTCATAATCGGCCTCCTTAAAGTAGGTGTAGGCCATCTGATAGGAAATAAGCTGGCCTTCCGGACGGTTTTTCAGGGCCGACAGGTTGTACAGGTCTGTGAGAATATCCCGGGCGTCCGCGTATTTGCCGTCCCGGTACAGGGCCTCGGCCTGATAGTAGCGGGCCAGCTGGTTAAAGCCTTCCCGGCGGGGGCTGTAATAGGCGGCTGCCTTCAGATGCGGCACGGCGCTGCGCCAGGAGCCGCTTTCCATGAGCTCCCGGGCGCGGAGGAAGTAGGCTTTCATGTAATTGGCCTGCATATCCGGGCGAAGCTCGTCGATGTGGTCATAGGCCTCCACGGCACCCACATAATCGTGGTTCTGGAGGGCCACCATGGCCATATAGGAATAAATCTGGTCCCCTTTCTTCTGGGCGCTGTACTTTTGCAGATACTCCTGGAAGGGGGCGGTGTCCCGGTTAAGGTCGAACGCCAGCTTGGCGTAATTGTACAAGGCGTCTTCCTGGATATCGGGCGTAAAACCCAGGGTCGATGCTTCCTTGAACGCATCCATGGCCGCCACCTTGTTGCGCAGCTGGATGTAGCTGTAGCCCAGCTGATAAGAGGCAATCTGGCCCAGGGAGTCCGCGCGGTTTTCCATCCGGGTGAAGTGTTCCACGGCACCTTCCCAGTTCTCAATCACGTAATTGATTTCTCCGGCATAGAAAAGGTCGCTCCGGGAGAGTTTGGCCTTGTTGCGGAGGTTTTTCTCATAATAGCTGCGCGCCTTTTCCACATCGCCCTTGATGAGGTAGGTCTCGCTCATGATGCGGGCCAGATGCGGCTGACGGTCTTCCGGGACCTTATTGAACAGGTCTTCGCCAAAGCGGAGGACATAGTCATAGTCCTTCTCATTGAAGCGGCACTCCAGGATGTAGTAGTTGGCAAGTGTGGAGAAACGGTGGTCCTTTGCGCAGAGTTCGAACCAGGGAGCGGCCTCCTTGAAATCCTTCTGGGCGTAGTTGATATAGCCCAGGGTGTAATACGACGGAGCGGAATAATCCGAATACGGAAGGTCTTTCATGCGAAGCAGAAGCCCCTTGGCACGGTCCCACTCCCCTTGTGCAAAAGCGCAGTACCCCAGTTTGTAGGTGTATTCCGCCCGCTGCGTTTCCTGGATATCCTTGAGGGATACCTGATTGAACTGCTGCAGGGCTTCCTCGTACCGCTCCTGGTCAAAGAGGTCCAGGCCCAGCTGATAGCGCACCTGCGGCACCAGGAGGTTTTCATGATAGCGGGCGATAAACGCCTTGGCAATGTCATGGGAATGGGCGGTTTTGAGCTTGAGCGCGCAAAGGGCGCGATAACCTTCTGCCATGGGGGTGCCATTGCCCTGGACAAGGCGGAGTGTCTCCGAATACATGCCGGCCTGGTACAGGTTTTTCACCTGCCCCCAATCCTGTGCATACAGGCTGCAGGCCAG
>DEKS01000047.1:18223-20827 GCA_002354005.1 Bacteroidales bacterium UBA2716 | reverse complement strand
GTGTCCAGGAGTTCGTCGTCCAGCTGCAACAGCGGCTCGCCGCCGGTGAGGCAGATGCGCGGGCAGCGGTACTGCTGCACCTCCCGGAGGATTTCTTGCGCGCTCATTTCCCGGTAGGGCTTGTGGTCCGTATCGCAGAAGGGGCATTGCAGGTTGCACCCGCTCAGCCGCACGAACACCACGGGGGTTCCGGTCCAGAACCCTTCGCCCTGGAGGCTGTAGAATATTTCGTTGACCCTGTACATGGAGATTCTTCGACTTCGCTCAGAATGACAACCGACTTCGCTCAGAATGACAAGGCGTTACCGCTCATAGGCGGCCATGTTGTTCTCGCTTTCCCACACTTCCACCTTGTAGGCATTCTCCACGTGGTCGCAGATCCAGCGGGCAATGTTCTCCGCCGTGGGATTGAACGGCAAAACCTCGTTCAGGTTCTTGTGGTCCAGCACGCCGGAAATGTCCCGCTTGATGTGCGTAAAGTCCGTTACCATGCCGTCGGCATTGAGCGTTTCACTCTTGCAGTACACCTTCACAATCCAGTTGTGCCCGTGCAGTTCCTCGCACTTGCTCTCATAGGAAAGGTGTAGCGCATGGGCTGATGATATCTCCAATCGTTTACAAACGTAATACATACTCAGAAATTTGTGCAAAGATACGAAAAGTTCACAAAACCGTTTCCATGCAGGTGTACTGCGGCTTGAGGCCGAGGGACGCGTAAAAAGCCTCCGCCTCCGGGTTGCAGGCCCAGACGTGGAGGGTGAGGTTGTGGCAGCCCTGCTCCCGGGCAAACGCCTTTACATATTCGAACAGGGCCGTGCCGATATGCGCCCGTCGCGCCCGCTCGTCCACGCAAAGGTCATCGACATAGAGCGTGGTAATCTCCTTAAGGCTGCCGCTGCCCTGGCGCTGAATGGCACAGAAGGCATACCCAAGCACCGCTCCGTCTTTTTCATAAACGAAGACCGGCGTGTCCGGGTTGGCAAAGATGCCCAGGAGCTCATCGTCCGTATATTTTTTGCCAACGGCGTTGAAAAGGTCCGGCCGGCCCTTGTGATGCACCGCCAGCACCTGCCGCAGGAGCCCATTCACGGCCTCCAGGTCCCGCGCTTCCGCTTTTCGTATCATCGATTCCATAACCGCAAAGGTAGCAAAAAAAGCTTCCGAAAACTCGGAAGCTTTTTTTGAGCCACTCATCAGGCTCGAACTGACGACCTGCGCGTTACGAATGCGCTGCTCTACCGACTGAGCTAAAGTGGCAAGACCGATTGTGATGAATCGGGACTGCAAATATACAACTTTTTTCCAAAACAATCCAAACTTTATTTGCAGAGGTTGCGGATTAAACGTATTTTTGCAGGTAAAATTAGTAGGTATGCGTTCGGATATTATTGTTATTGGCGGAGGAGCCGCCGGGCTGATGGCAGCCGTAGGTGCAGCAAAAGTGTTGGCAGAAAGCGCAGAAGGGGGCACTGTAACCGTATTGGAAAAAATGCCCAAGGCGGGCCGCAAGGTCATGATTACCGGCAAGGGCCGCTGCAATTTCACCAATGTAAAAGACTGGGCCGCCTTCAGCGACCATATCCGGACGGATGTGAATTTTGTAAGCCCCTCCTGGCACAACCTTACCCCGGAAGCCCTTATAGCCCTTCTCAAGGAAAACGGCCTCCGCAGCGTAGTGGAGCGCGGAGACCGCGCCTTCCCGGAGTCGCACATGGCCGGGGACGTAGTGGACACGCTCCTGCGTGCATGCACCCTGAGCGGCGTCAAGGTGGTAACGGACTGCGAGGTCAAAACCATCGACCCCACGCCCCATGGCTTTAGCCTGGACTGCGTGCAAACGTCCCGCAAACAGGTACGCATCCCCGTGGCCGATCCCCGCAAACTCCGCCCCGGCAAGCCGGCTCCTACGCGGGAGGAAGTCACCATCGAGCCTGTAGAATATACCTGCAAAAAGCTCATCATCGCCACCGGCGGCCTGTCCTACCCGGGTACCGGCTCCACCGGCGACGGCTACATGTGGGCAGAGGAACTGGGTCACAGCATCGATGCTTGCCTCCCTTCCTTAACCGCCCTTGTGCCAGTTGGTTACAAGGAAAAATCGCCCCTCTCCGGAGAAATCAAACAGGCCTTCCGCGGCCGCACCGTATACGGCAAAAGCAAGGAGCGCAACATTGCTCCGCTCCCTTCCTGGTATCCCACCTTTGACAAACACATCGAACGCATCACCCCGCTGAGCGACCTTGGGGAACTCTTTAACGGCAACAACCTGGACAACGTCCAGCTCACCCTCTTTGTGAACGGGGAATCCGTGCAGCAGGAGTTCGGCGACATCGAGTTCACGGACGGCGGCCTGGAAGGTCCGCTGGGCTTCATGGTGAGCCGCAGGGCCGTCAAGGCGCTGGTGGACGGACAAAAAGTGAGCGTCGCCCTGGACCTCAAACCGGCCGTGGAGGAAGAAAAACTCAGTGCCGATATCCACGCCAAGTGGGAAGAGGTAATTCACGACGAACGTTCCAAAGGCCAGCCTTTCCAGAAACTGTTCCGCATTATGCTGGGCAAACTCATCCCCTGGAACATCACCCTGGCCTTCCTCAAGACCAACCC
>DEKS01000047.1:2838-18162 GCA_002354005.1 Bacteroidales bacterium UBA2716 | reverse complement strand
GCCGGTTTCGTGGGCTTCGAGCGTTGCGTGGTCACCGCCGGCGGTGTAAGCACCTCGGAAATAGTCGCTAAAACCCTGGAATCCAAGAAGCAGCCTGGCCTGTACTTCGCCGGAGAGGTGCTGGATATGGATGCCGATACCGGCGGCTACAACCTGCAACTCGCCTTCAGCTCCGGCTACCTGGCCGGTGCATCCGCAGCAAAATCATTACAATAAGATATGGACAAAAAATCGTACGCATTCGGAATGAGCGTGGCTTCCAGCTTCTACCAGCAGGGAATCCACATCACTAACGTAGAAGACTTTCTGGCAGGCCTGAAAGCCATGCTCACGGGCGCCCAGCCCGCCATTAGCCTGGAAGAGGCCGGCGAAGCCCTGGAAGCCTTCTACAAAGAACTGGAAGAAGAAACCACCCAGCGTGCCGCAGAGGCCGGCGCCGCCGCCAAGGCGGAAGGGGAGAAGTTCCTGGCCCAGATGGCCAAGGACCCCGAGGTAAAAGCCACCAAGAGCGGCCTCATGTATAAGGTCATCAAGGAAGGCACTGGCCGTAAGCCCAAGGCCACGGACAAGGTGTACTGCCACTACGAAGGCACCTTCCCCAACGGCCAGGTGTTCGACAGCTCCTACAAGCGCGGGGAGCCCATCGAGTTCGGCCTCAATCAGGTGATCAAGGGCTGGACGGAAGGCCTGCAGCTCATGAGCGAAGGCGCCAAGTATGAGCTCTATCTGCCTTACAATCTGGCCTATGGCGAGAGCGGCACCCGCGGCATTCCGCCGTGCAGCGCGCTCAAGTTTGTGGTGGAACTCATTGAGGTGAGATAAGAGATACACTCGCTTCGCTCGGTATGACAGAGGGTGGCTCGGTCGAAATGACAAACTGGATTCAGGCCATAGAGATTTTTGCAACGGTGACCGGCATTGCGTATGTGGTGCTGGAAATCCTGCAAAAAAATGCCATGTGGGTGCTGGGGATTCTCACCGGCATCGCCTGTGCCGTGAGCTTCGGCGTGCAGCACGTGTGGGCGTCCATGGGCCTGAATCTCTATTACGTAGCCATGTCCGTGGTGGGCCTGGTCCAGTGGCGGAAAGCCAGCGAGCAGGTAGGGGAAGGCGAAATCCATCTCCAGGCCATTCCCAAACAGGTGGCCGTCTGGAGCGCCGTCCTCATGGTCGTAGGCTCCGTGGTCCTTATCCAGGTGCTCCGCCTTACCGGTGACGCCGCTCCGGTGCTGGACGGCACGGCTTCCGTGCTCAGTGTGATAGGCACCTGGTGGCTGGCCCAGAGCTATTTGCAGCAATGGCTGCTCTGGATTGTGGCCGATGTCCTTTCCACCGCCCTCTGCATCAGCACCGGGCAGTACTGGATGGCGGCGCTCTATACCATGTATACGGCCTCGGCCGTTTACGGCTATTTCCATTGGAGGAGAAACGGTAAATTCGTGCAGGCATGAGGACGGTCATCATCGATTGCGGGGCCACCAAGGCCGACTGGCTGTGCAGTGACGGCACGCAGGTGCGTACGCCCGGCTTCAACCTGGCGCATACGCCCGCAGACCAGTTGCAGCCCATTCTGGACACTGCCGCCCGCCAGCTGCCGGACATCGACAAACTGTACCTGTACGCCGCCGGTCTGGTGGGGGAGTTGCCTGTAGATTTGGGCAAGTGGTTCCCAAAGGCGGGCATTGAATATGCTTCCGACATGCTGGGTGCCGCGCGCGCCGTCTGCGGCCGTCGTCCGGGCGTTGCCGCCATTGTGGGCACCGGTGCCAACACTTGCCAGTATGACGGTGAAAACATCACCGCCCAAGTCCCTTGCGGCGGCTATATCCTGGGCGACGAAGGCGCCGCCTCCGTGCTGGGTAAACTTTTCCTTTCCGATTACCTGAAAGGTTGTGTCCCAGAGGAACTTGCGAAGGAATTCGCCCAAACGTTCCCGGCCTCCTACCCGGAGATTGTCCGGCAGGTGTACCGCACGCCGGCCCCGGCCCGGTACCTGGGCAGCCTGGCGCCCTTCGTGGTAGCCCACTACAAGACCAACGCATACGCCAAGGAGCTGGTGGACAAGAACTTCCGCGCTTTTTTTGAACGGACGGTTCAGCAGTACGACGCCCTTCCGCTGGGCATTGTGGGCGGTTTCGGCTACGCCTGCCGGGACATCTTGCAAAGCCTCGCAAACGAATACGGCATCACCCTCTCCCGCATCATCGCCTCCCCGCTGGAAGGCTTAAAACTGTACCATGGCCTATAAAGAGAATTATCCTTCCGTGCTGCTGTCAGAGGCCGTAGAGGCCATCAGCTCGCTGCCCGGCGTGGGCCGGCGGAGTGCGCTGCGCCTGGCTTTACACCTCCTTAAGCAACCGGCAGAGAACGTGCATCATTTCACGGAGGCCATCAATCATTTGCGGGACGATGTCTGCTACTGCCGCCGCTGCCGCATGATATCGGACAGCGAGCTTTGCGCCATCTGCGCAGACCACAGCCGCGACCAGCGCACCATCTGCGTGGTAGAGAGCGTGCGCGACGTGATGAGCATCGAGGCCACCGGCCAGTACCACGGCGTGTACCATGTGCTGGGCGGCATTATTTCGCCCATCGCCGGCGTGGGCCCTTCGGACCTCACTATCAGAGAATTAGCAGAGCGGGTGAATACCCTGGAAGCACCCTCGGAGGCAGAAGTCATCCTGGCCCTGAGCGGAGACGTGGAAGGGGAGACCACCGCTTTTTATATCTATCGGCAAATCGAGGCTTCCGGCATCAAGGTGAGCACCCTGGCCCGCGGACTGGGCTTTGGCGACGACCTCGAATACGCGGATGCCCTTACCCTGGGCCGATCACTGACCAATCGACAAATCTTTCAACCATGAACACTGAAGCGCAGCGCTGCTTATTGTGCAAGAAACCCAAATGTGCCCTTGAGGGCTGTCCGGTGCATACACCCGTGCCGGAATGCATGTTGTTATACAGGCAAGGAAAACTGGCCGAGGCCGGGGAAATGCTCTTTCGCAACAACCCGCTTACGGCCGTCACTTCGCAGGTATGCGACTGGAAGCAGTTCTGCTACGGCCACTGCGTGCTCAACGTAAAGCTGGCACCGGTGCGCTGGTACGAGATAGAGCAGGAAATCTCCACCGCCTACCTGTTCCAATGCAAGCTGCAGCGCCGTTCCGCGGAACTGGAAGGCAAGCGCATTGCGCTGGTGGGTGCGGGCCCGGTGGGCATCGCCGCCGCCGTCTGGCTCTATGAGGCCGGGGCCGATGTCACCCTCCTGGACGCCAACGAGCGCCTGGGCGGTGTGCTCCGCTACGGCATTCCCGCCTTCCGCCTGGACAAGAAATACTGCGACGCCTATGAGAACTTGTTCGCAGAAGCAGGCATCGCCTTCCGCGGAGGCACGGAAGTGGGCAAGGACGTAAGCCTGGAGCAGCTCCAGGCCGATTATGACGCTGTGCTCATTGGCGCCGGCGCGGAAAAACCCGCCACCCTGCACATCCCCGGCGAGGAAAAAGCGGTGCAGGCCCTGCCGTTCCTCAAGGACCCTTCGGCCTTTAACCTGGGCAAGAAGGTAATTGTGATTGGAGGCGGCAATGTGGCCATGGACGCCTGCCGGACGGCCATCCGCCAGGGCTGCGAAACCTGGGTGTACTACCGCAAAACCTTCGAGAACATGCCCGCCAACCCGCTGGAAGTGGAAGAGGCCAAGGCCGATGGCGTCCAGTTCAAGGTGTTCCAGGCGCCCGTGGAGGTGAAAGAAGGCGGCGTGGTGTTCCGCGACTGCGAAAACGTGGTGCCGGAAGACGGCGGCCGCGTGGTAACGCGCATCATCGACGGCACGGACCATTTTGTGGCATGCGATACCTTGCTCACGGCCATTTCCGAGAAGCCGGACTTTGCCATGTTCGCCGGGACATCGGCCCGGATGAACGAATGGGGCTGGCCCGCTACGTCCGAGGCCGGAAAGGTCGATGGCCTTGAAAATGTGTGGGTGGCCGGCGACTTTATTCTTGGGCCCAAGACGGTGGTGGAGGCCGTGGCATCGGCCCGGGAAGCCGTGAAAAATATCATGGAGACTCTATGAAAGCGATTTTGATTTATTCCGGCGGCCTGGACAGCACCACGCTGCTGTATGAGTATAAGGACAGCATTGCGCTGGCCGTCACCTTTGACTATGGCTCCAAGCACAATGCGCGGGAAATAGCCTATGCGCGGGAGAACTGCAAACGGCTGGGTATCAAGCATCTGGTGATTCCGCTGGGGTTTATCGGCCAGTATTTCAAAAGCGACCTTCTGCTCAGCGGCGGAGAGATTCCGGAAGGCTCCTACGCCGACGACAATATGAAAAGCACCGTGGTGCCGTTCCGTAACGGCATCATGCTCGCCATTGCGGCGGGCCTGGCGGAGAGTTATGAGCTGGATGCCGTGATGCTGGCCAACCACAGCGGGGACCATGCCATCTATCCGGACTGCCGGCCGGAGTTTGTGGACGCGTTCGCCGCAGCCGTGGAGGCAGGCACCTACAATGGCGTAAAGGTGGTTTCTCCCTACTGCAACATAGACAAACGGGCCATTGCCCTGCGGGGAAAAGCCCTCGGCCTGGATTATTCGCTCACGTATTCCTGCTACAAGGGTGGGGAAAAGCACTGCGGCAAGTGCGGCACCTGCGTGGAGCGCAAGGAAGCCCTGGAAGGCTTTGACCCCACGGAGTACGAGGCGTAGTTACAGCAGCTTTTTCCGCTTGAAGACAATCCAGATGGCCACGCAGCTGAGGGCCATCACGCCCAGGATGATGATCCAGTTCCAGAAATTGGCGTTGGGGTCGTCGGCGTTGATCATGGGCAGGCGTACGTTCATGCCGTAGAAACCGGCAATGAGGGTGGGCGGCATGAGGAACACGCTCACCACCGTGAACACCTTCATAATCTTGTTCTGTTCCAGGTTGATAAGACCCAGGACGGTGTCTTGCAGGTACTCCAGACGCTCAAAGCAGAAGCTGGTGTGGTTCAGCAGGGAACTGATATCCTGCAGCAATACGTTCAAGCGGTTCTCCAGGTTGCGCGGCACCTTGGTGGAGCGCATGAGGTTGGAGATGAGGCGCTGTTTATCCACCACGTTTTCCCGCACCACCATGGTGTTCTCCTGCATCTGGGAAATGTCCAGCAGGAGTTCCTGGTCAATGTCTTCTTCCTCGTTGATGCGCTTGGCGTACTGGGAGATTTCCTTGGACAGGAGCTCGATCATATCGGCATCCAGGTCCACACGTTGATCCAGGATGCTGGCAAAAACGCTGAAGCCGGAAGGGTACTGTTTGGGATTTACCTGCAGACGGCGCTGCAGCTCCGTAAAAGAACGCAGCGGCACCTCGCGGAGCGTGGCCAGGGTATCGTCCACAATAGTGAACGACACGGCCTGCATCATGTATTCGTCCTGACCGGGCGTGAGGAAGTTGGTGTTGGCAAAGATAGCGTCGTCGCTCTCGAAATAACGGGACGAAGACTCAATTTCCTCCGCCTGTGCCCGGCTTTGGATTTCGGTGCCCATGAAAGCCTCCACCGCACGTTTTTCCGCCCCTGTGGGATCCACAAGGTCAATCCATACGGTGTCCTCCAATTTCAGCTGCGGGAAGTCTTTCTCCGACTGGGAGAGAAGAATTTTTCCGTTTTCTCTGTAAAAGATACTCAGCATATCTCAGAACCTGTTTTAGCTCCGGGCCAGTCGCTCCGGATGGGATTGTACGTAATAAACCAGCTGACATTACGGAAAAGTCAGCTCGCAAAAGTACGGAAAAATCTGCAAAAAACAAGAAAGAATCAAAAATTTTATGTATATTTGCGCGCTTTTTTCCGGGCGCGCTTTTTTGTGCCCCGCAAAAACAGCTCAAAACATAATGTTTAACAACTAGTTTTTTCAACCAAAATTTATGTCTGAAGAAATTAAAAACACTGTGCTGAACGCCTCTGTGGCTCCCGAGAACTTCGATTGGGATGCCTTTGAAAACGAAGGCGTGGACAAGAGCTCCAAGGAAGAGACTCTTGCCAAGTACGAGCAGACCCTCTCCAAGGTCACTGAAAACGAAGTGGTGGAAGGTGTCGTTACCTCCATCAACAAACGCGAAGTAGTGGTGAACATCGGCGCCAAGAGCGAAGGTGTTATCTCTGCTCCCGAATTCCGCTACAACCCGGACCTCAAGGTCGGTGACAAGGTGGAAGTGCTCGTTGAGAGCGCTGAGGACCGCAAAGGTCAGCTCGTCATCTCCCACAAGAAGGCGCGTCAGCTCAAGTCTTGGGATATGGTAAACGCTGCTTACGAGAGCGGCGAGGTGGTGAAGGGCTATGTCAAGACCCGCACCAAGGGCGGTATGATCGTGGACGTGTTCGGTATCGAGGCTTTCCTCCCGGGCTCCCAGATCGACATCAAGCCCATCCGTGACTACGACGTATTCGTAGATACCACCATGGACTTCAAGATTGTGAAAATCAATCAGGAATTCCGCAACGTGGTGGTTTCTCACAAAGCCCTCCTGGAGGCCGAACAGGAACTCAAACGCGCAGAGCTCATCTCCAAGCTGGAGAAGGGCCAGGTGCTGGAAGGCGTGGTCAAGAACATCACCAACTACGGTGTGTTCGTGGACCTGGGCGGTGTGGACGGTCTCATCCACATCACCGACCTCAGCTGGGGCCGCATCTCCCATCCGGAAGAGGTGGTTGCCCTGGATCAGAAAATCAACGTGGTCGTGCTGGACTTCAACGAGCAGCAGAAGCGCATTGCCCTGGGTCTCAAGCAGCTTACTCCTCACCCGTGGGAGGCGCTCTCCCCAGACCTCAAGGTGGGTGACACCGTGAAGGGTAAAGTTGTGGCCGTGGCCGACTACGGTGCCTTCGTAGAGGTGGAACCCGGCGTGGAAGGCCTGGTACACGTGAGCGAAATGAGCTGGAGCCCCCGTCTGCACAGCGCTCAGGAATTCCTGAAGATGGGCGACGAAGTAGAGGCCGTTATCCTCACCCTGGACCGCGAGGCCCGCAAGATGTCCCTGGGCATCAAGCAGCTCACCACCAACCCTTGGGAGAGCATCCGCGAGAAATATCCTGTAGGTTCCCAGCACAAGGCTACCGTCCGTAACATCACCAACTTCGGTGTGTTCGCAGAGCTGGAAGACGGCGTGGAAGGTCTTATCCACATCTCCGACCTCAGCTGGAACAAGATCAAGCATCCCGCAGAGATGGTGCAGAGCGGCGACGTGATTGACGTTGTCATCCTTGACTTCGACGAGAACAGCCACAAACTGTCCCTGGGCCACAAGCAGCTCACTCCCAACCCTTGGGACGAGATTGAGGCCAAGTACCCTGTGGGCACCGTGGTAGACGCTACTGTGAGCGTTGCCGGTGACAAGAACACCACTCTCACCTTCGCCGACGGCACCGAGGCTACCGCCTTCAACCGCGAGATGGTGAAAGAGGATGGCAAGCAGGCCCTCGTGGGCGAGACCCTTCCTGTGAAGGTTGTGGATCTGCGCCGCAGCACCCGCACCGTCCGTGTTTCCCACGTGCGTACCTATCAGGAGGTGAAGGCCGCCCGCGAAAACGCCGAGGCCGAATCCGCCAAGAAGGCCATCAAGAAGGTGCAGAGCAATGTGGAGAAGACCACCCTCGGTGACATCTCCGCACTGGCTGCCCTGAAGGAGCAAATGGAAAAGGGTGAGTAATAACCCGTTCACACTGACCTTGCTGGGCACGGCGTCCGCCATGCCTGTCAAGGGCCGGAATCAAAGCGCCCAGGCACTGCTCGTGCATGGGCGCTTATTCCTTATCGACTGTGGAGAAGGAACCCAGTACCACATGGTGGAGGAACACGTTCCCATGATGAAACTGGATTCCATCTTCCTTTCGCATATTCACGGGGACCATGTCTTCGGGATCTTCGGCCTGCTGAGCACCCTGGGCATGAAAGGCCGCCAAACCCCGCTGAATATCTTTGCTCCGGTGAACTTCGGGCCCATCCTCAAGTTCTTCCTGAGCTATTATGGCGACGGCCTGGCCTTCGAGATTCGCTTTACGCCCCTCAAGATGAAGGCCCCGGAAACTATCCTGGAGACAAAAAGCATTGAAGTACAGGCGTTTCCGCTCAATCATGGCATTGAGACCTTCGGTTTCCGCTTTGCAGAAAAGGAGCCGCCCTTCAACGTGCACAAGGAGGCCATTGAGCAGTACGGCCTCACCCTTACGGAGATTGGCACGCTCAAAAGGGGAGAAGACGTTTTCCGTGCCGATGGCAGCATAATTCCAGCCGCAGAGGCTGCCTACAAGCCTTTTGTGCCCCGGAGCTATGCGTACTGCTCGGATACTGCGCCCTTCCCGGAGGAGGCCGCCTGGCTGCGCGGCACCACCGTCATCTATCATGAGGCTACGTATGTGCAGGAATTTGCCGAGCAGGGTGCCCTGCGGCACCATTCCACTACGCGTCAGGCTGCGCAGGTGGCGCTGGAGGCGGGGGCGCAGAAGCTCCTGATCGGCCATTATTCTTCCCGCAACAGTGAGGTAAAAACGTATGAGGCAGAATGCCGTAGCGTTTTTCCGCAAACTTTTGCCACTTCCGACGGCGAGGTCTACGAAATTTGATTTTTTCTTCTTAACTTAGCATCTTGAGATTCTTCGGGCTGCGCCCTCAGAATGACAATGCTATGATGAAAAAAATCGTTATCCTTTTTGTAACCTTGTTTTTGCCGCTTGCCGTATGGGCGCAATCGGTGCAGGAAAAATACATTGCACAATATTCGGACATTGCCGTGCAGGAAATGCTGCGCAGTGGTATCCCCGCCAGTATCACCCTGGCCCAGGGCATCCTGGAGTCCGGTTCCGGCCTGTCCCCGCTGGCGGTTCAGGGCAACAACCATTTTGGCATCAAGTGCCACAAGGACTGGACCGGCCGCACCATGCACAAGGACGATGACGCCAAAAACGAATGCTTCCGCGTGTACGACTCCCCGGACCAGAGCTTCCGGGACCATTCGGATTTCCTCCGCTACCGGGACCGGTACAAGTTCCTCTTCGACCTGGACCGTACGGACTACAAAGCCTGGGCATACGGCCTCAAGCAGGCCGGCTACGCCACAGACCCCAAGTATCCCGCCAAGCTCATCAAATACATCGAAGACTACAACCTGGCCCGCTTCGACATAGTGACGGAGGCGGAAGAGGCAGAACTTCCCCAGGCCCCGAACAAGATTGAGGAGCCGGTGGCCGTGCGCCCCTCCGTGGCGCCTTCGCTTTCCGTGACGGAAAAAGAGGCTGTACAGCCCAGTGAGGATTACTCCTTTGCCCTTTCCCGCAAAATGTTCTCGCTCAACGGTGTCCCCTTTGTGTATGCCATGGAAGGGGAGACGTACGAGTCCATCGCCAAGCAGCATCATCTGTTCCGCTGGGAAATTCTCAAATACAACGACCTGGAAAAAGGCGCCGTTCCCCGTGCCGGGGAGATTGTGTACCTGCAGGCCAAGAAAAATCAGTCTCCCAAGGGACTGGACATGTATATCGTGTCACAGGATGGGGAAAGCTTCCACGCCATTTGCCAGCGGTTCGGCGTCAAGGAAAAGGCCATCATGAAACTGAATGGCTTCCGCGCTCCCGTGGAGTTGTCGGAAGGCGATTGCATTAAACTTCGTTAACATGAAAAAAGCGCTTGTCTGGATAGGAGTGGTGGTGGCTGTGCTGTTCCTCGTTTGGGGAGCGGTAGTGGCCTATCGGGTGTGGTACGACCGCAAAGTGCCCAATTTTTCGGGCGTGCAGCACGTCTATGTTTATCCGGACATGAGCCTGGAGGAGGTTGAGGATGGGATTCTTGCCAGCGGCCAGGTGAAAAAACCGGCCAGTGTCAAGCGCGTATTCAAGGAGGTACAGGCCGTAAAACCCGGTCATTATCTGGTGGATTCCACCTGCACCAGCATGTATGTCAGGCGCATGCTGGAGAAGGGCTGGCAAACGCCCGTGAACCTGACCCTCTCCGGCAGCATCCGCCGGGAGGCAGACCTGGCTCGCAAAATTGGCGCCCAGATGATGGTGGATTCCGCTCAGGTGGCGTCCTTTGTGGGCTCCAACGATTCTCTCTCGCGCTACGGCGTCAAGCGGCCGCACCTGTTTACCCTCATCGTCCCGGATACCTACCAAATCCTCTGGACGGCGTCGGTCCCGGAAATTATGGACCGATTGGTGGAACAGCGCAATGCCTGGTGGACGGCGGAGCGCAAGGAAGCCGCCCGGCGGCAGGGGCTTACACCGGTGGAGGTGTCTGTCCTGGCTTCCATCGTGGATGGAGAAACCAAGTATGTCCCCGAACAGCCTGCCGTAGCCGCTGTGTATCTGAACCGTCTCCGCACGGGCATGAAATTGCAGGCGGACCCTACCGTGGCGTTTTGCTTTGACTACAAACTCAACCGCGTGCTCAAGTCGCACCTCCTGGTAGACTCCCCGTACAATACCTACAAATATATGGGGCTGCCTCCGGGCCCCATCTCCTGTCCGCCTAAAAGCTGCCTGGAGGCGGTGCTGCACCCGGACAGCCACAATTACATCTTCTTCTGCGCAGACCCTGCATTCAACGGAACGCATCGTTTTGCCTCCTCGTATGCGGAACACCTGGCCAATGCCCGCGCGTTCCAGCGTGCCCTCACCGAACGTCAGCGTACTAAAAAATAGAACAGATGAACAGCTCCACGGACATCGTCGCAAAGGCGCGGGAAGTGGCGGTGGCGGTCCTGAGGGACCAGACCCGCTACGACGGTTCGCCGTTTATCGGCCACCCGGACGCAGTGGCCCGTATCGTCCAGGAAGAAATTGGTCTTCCGGAAGAATGCATTGCCGCCGTTTACCTGCACGAGGCCAGCCGCATGGGCGGTTATGAGGTAAAGGCAGGGGAGTGGGGCGATGTCATCTTCAACCTGGTAGACGGCCTCAATAAGATTTCGACCGTCAAGCCCAAGGATACGCGGCTGGAGGCAGAGAATTACAAAAAGCTCATCATCCAGTACTCGCGGGACCCGCGCGTGACGGTCCTTAAGCTTGCCGACCGTCTGGAAGTGATGAGAAGTCTTCCCATGTTCCCCAAAAGCAACCGGGAGCAAAAAATCCTGGAAACCCTCATGCTGTACATTCCGCTGGCGCACCAGCTGGGCCTGTACAACATGAAGCGGGAGATGGAAGATATTTACCTGAACTATGCCCAGCCGGAGCAGTATCGGCTCATTACCAATAAGTTAAAGGCGGGGGAGAAGGACCGCGAAAAGCTGATGGCAGAGTTTATCGAGCCGCTCAAGCGCAAGCTCTCGGAGGCCGGCATTCAGTACAAACTGAAAATCCGCACCAAGGCTGCCTACTCCATCTGGCAAAAGATGGTGAAGCAAAAAGTGCCATTCGAGGGTGTGTACGATGTTTTTGCCATCCGTTTTATCATCGACTGCGATCCGGAAGACCATAAGCAGGAGAAAGACCTTTGCTGGCAGGTGTACTCCTTCGTGACGGAAGAATACGAGCCGGATACCAGGCGCCTGAGGGACTGGGTAACGAATCCCAAGCCCAACGGCTACGAGAGCCTGCACATCACGGTCAAAAACCGCGACGGCGCGTACGTAGAAGTGCAAATCCGCACCAAACGCATGGACGACGTAGCGGAGAACGGCTTCGCCAGCCACTGGTCCTACAAAGGCATCAAACGGGAAGAAAGTCTGGATACCTGGCTCAAGAGCGTCCGCTATGCCCTGGAGCACCCCGGCTCAGACAACCCTGAGGACCTTCCGCAGCCGCCGGACCAGGAAATCTTTGTGTTCACCCCCACCGGTGAGCTCCGTATCCTGAGCGCCGGCGCCACGGTGCTGGACTTCGCTTTTGGCATCCATACCAATATTGGCGCGCATTGCGTGGGCGCGCGCGTGAATGGCAAGGCGGTGAGCATCCGTGAAAAACTGCACACCGGAGACGTAGTGGAAATCCAGACCAGCAAAAACCAGCATCCCGCACCGGACTGGATTAACTGGGTGGTCACGTCCAAGGCCCGCAGCAAAGTGAAGCAGGCCCTGGCCGCGCAGGAACTCTCCCGCGCGGCAGACGGTAAGGAAATCCTGGAACGCCGCCTGAAAAACTGGAAGCTGGAACTTCCGGACGAGATGCTCACGGAACTGCGTAAAAAGCTGAACTATCCCACGCTCACGGGCTTTTATGCGGCCATTGGCAATGAAACGCTGGACGTGAATCAGGTCAAGGACTATATCCTGGGCGAGGAAGCGCGCCATGCCGCGTCCGTAGAAGCGGCAGAGGCCGTCATGGCCCAGGCCAAACAGCGCCGCGCCAGCGAAGCCAAAGATGACATCCTGGTGCTCAATGCCAAAAACGTCAAGGGCCTGGATTACAAGATGTCCAAGTGCTGCAACCCGGTTTTCGGGGACGATGTCTTTGGCTTTGTCACGCGCACGGACGGCATCAAGATTCACCGTATCACCTGTCCCAACGCCGCTCGCCTGCTGGAACTCTACCCCTATCGCATCCAAAAGGTGAAATGGGCCGATACGCCCTCCAGCGGCACTTTCCAGGTTGGTCTCAAGCTGGTGGCCGACGAAGAGAGCGCCAGCGGCCGTATCCTGGAAACGGTGGGCCAGTTCAAGGCCAGCATCCGCAGCTTCACCGTCACAGACAACCCCCGCAACGGTACCTGGGAGATTGCCATGAAGCTCTCCGTCCCCTCCAACCTGGAGCTGGACAAGGTACTCTCCCAGCTCCGGACTGTAAAGCATGTGGTAAAAGTGGTGCGGCAATAGCTAGTCCTTCCACACCTTCAGGTACTGCTGGAGGGCCCACATTTCGTCGCGATAACGGGCGGCTGCGGTAAAATCCAGTTCCGCGGCCGCTTTTTGCATCTTGCGTTTGGCCTCTTCCGCGGCTTTCTCCACCTGTTCGCGGGACATGGAACGGATCACCGGATCCTGCAGCACCGCCGCCAGGTCGGCCGCAATGTAGCCGTCCACATAGGCCGATGTCCCTTCGCGCTTGGCATCGTGCCCGAGCCCTACGCTCACATCGCCCTTGCCCAGTTCGGAGGCACTGGGCACGTATTCGGGGTCGGAAACGCTGTCTTTTGCGCTCACATGGCCGGTGACGCTGTTTTGCAGCACCGGGTTCAGGAAGCCGCTCATGTGCGTGGTGTCGTCACCGGATTTCACCAGTTCGCTCATCAGGACGTTGGCGCGCACCTGTACCTGCTTGGGCGTAATACCGTGTAACTTGTTGTATTCCTGCTGTTTGGCGCGGCGGCGAGCGGTTTCGCGGATGGTCTCGTCCATGCTGTCCGTGATGGTATCGGCATACATGATGACAAGGCCGTTGATGTTGCGGGCGGCACGGCCGGCGGTTTGCGTGAGGGCGCGTCCACTGCGCAGGAACCCTTCTTTGTCCGCATCCAGGATGGCGACCAGCGATACCGTGGGGATGTCCAGGCCTTCGCGCAGGAGGTTTACGCCGATGAGCACGTCAAACAGGCCATTCTTGAAGTCTTCGATGATTTCCACACGCTCCGCCGTATCCACGTCCGAGTGGATGTAGCGGCAGCGGATGCCGGTTTTGGTGAAATAGCTGTCCAGTTCCTCCGCCATGCGTTTGGTGAGGGTGGTTACCAGCACGCGCTCGTCTTTGGCGGCTCGCTGCTGGATTTCTTCCATGAGGTCGTCCACCTGGTTTTTGGTGGGCCGCACCTCAATAGGCGGGTCCAGGAGGCCGGTCGGGCGCACAATCTGTTCCACCACCAGGCCTTCGGACTTGGCCAGTTCGTATTCTGCCGGGGTGGCACTCACATACACCGTCTGGCCGGTTACGGCCTCAAATTCTTCAAAGGTGAGGGGGCGGTTGTCGCTGGCGGCCGGGAGGCGGAAGCCGTATTCCACCAGCGTCTCCTTGCGGGAATGGTCCCCGCCGTACATGGCCCGGATCTGGGGGAGCGTGACGTGGCTTTCGTCGATGAACACCAGAAAATCGTCCGGGAAATAATCGATTAAGGTAAAGGGACGCTGGCCGGGTTTGCGGCCGTCGAAGTAGCGGGAGTAGTTTTCTACGCCGGGGCAGTAGCCCATCTCCTTGATCATCTCGATGTCGTATTCCACGCGCTGCTTCAGGCGCTTGGCTTCCAGGAACTTGCCCACGGATTCAAAGTATTCCACCTGCTTTACCAAGTCTTCCTGGATCTGGCTCACGGCCTTGGCGCCCTTTTCTTTGGAAGTAACAAAGTTTTTGGCCGGATAGAGGTCAATCTTGTCCATTTCCTCAAAAACGGCCCCGCTTACCGGGTCGATGAGCGCAATGCGGTCTACCTCGTCCCCGAAGAACTCGATGCGGGCGGCATAATCGGCACCGCCTAAATAAATATCTATGGTGTCCCCGCGCACGCGAAAGGAGCCGCGCTTGAAATCGGTCTCCGTGCGGTAGTACAGGGCGTCCACAATTTTATAGAGCAGGCGCGTCATGGACATTTGTTCGCCCTTTCGCACCGTCACCGTCTGGTCGTGGAAGTCGTCCGGGTTGCCTATGCCATACAGGCAGCTTACGGACGATATGACAATGACGTCCCGCCGGCCGCTCATCAGGGCCGATGCTGCACTGACCCTGAGCTCGTCAATCTTGTCGTTGATACTCAGGTCTTTTTCTATATAGGTATCGGTCACGGGAATATAGGCCTCCGGCTGATAATAATCATAGTAGGAGACGAAGTACTCTACGGCATTCTCCGGGAAGAAAGCTTTGAATTCGCCGTACAGCTGGGCTGCGAGGGTTTTGTTGTGGCTCAGGATCAGGGCCGGACGCTGAAGCCGCTGAATGACGTTCGCCATGGTAAAGGTTTTGCCGGAACCGGTTACGCCCAGCAGCGTAACATCCTGTACGCCTTCCTTTAAAGCGTCGCACAATTGGTCGATGGCGGCCGGCTGGTCTCCGGACGGAAGGTAGTCTGAATGCAGTTTGAAGTCCATAAAAAAACTTGTTGTGCAAAGATACGCTGTTTCTATAAAAATTAAAAAAGTTGCGCAAAATTTTGCTGACAAGAAAAAAATACATAACTTTGCATCGACAATCCCCTAGGGGGACTGGAAAGAAAGGAAATAATTAATTTCTAATATTGTATTATGAAAGGTATCAAAATCTTTGGAGTTCTTGCCATTGCAAGCCTCCTGTTCTCCGCTAACGCTTTTGCGCAGGAGAATCACAACCGTGACGAAAACGGTAAGATTGTCCATGGTCCTTACGAGACCAATCATGCCGGCGACAACATGTTCATCGGTATTGGTGCTGGTATCAACGGCGTCAT
>DEKS01000047.1:0-2762 GCA_002354005.1 Bacteroidales bacterium UBA2716 | reverse complement strand
GGTAAGTGGTTTACTCCTACCATCGGTATCCGTCTGGGTTATCATGGTCTTTGGAACAACGCCAATGTTGATTTCGTTGCTCCTCAGTTAGCTAAAGGCACCGACTTTGGTTTCCACTATCTGCATGCAGACTTCCTCTGGAACATTTCCCACACCATCGCCGGCTACAACGAGCTCCGCTTCTGGAACTTTGTTCCGTATGCTACCATGGGTGTTCTGGATGTTACCAGTGGTCGTAATCCCTTCAATAAGGATGTCAAGCACAACTTCGAGTATGCTGCTGGTGCAGGTCTCCTCAATGTCCTTCGCCTGAGCAAGCGTATCAACCTCACGATTGACTTGAAGGCTCTTGTGGGCAAAGCACACGCTTACTCCAACAACGCCGGCCGTTTCATCCTCTATCCTTCCGCTACCCTCGGTATGCAGGTTAACCTTGGTAAGACCAACTGGGATCGTCACAGCTCCATCACTCCTGTCGTAATCCCTGTTCCTTTCACCACCGAGCAGTACAACGCCCTCAAGGACAAAGTGGCCGCTCTCGAGAAAGAGAACGCTCAGCTCAAAGACAAAGTGGCTGCCCTCGAAAACGAGCTTGCTCCTTATCGCAACCTCCAGAACGGTCAGACCTATCTGTACGAGAACGGTACCTTCACCGCTGTTGACGTGAAGCCCAATGCTCCTATAACCCTCTACTTCGACTGCGGTTCCGCTAAACTCAGCGCCCGTGAGAAGGCTCACCTGGAGTATTTCGCCCAGAACGTTGTTAACGGTGACACCAAGCTCGCTGTCAACGGCTACGCCGACAAGCAGACCGGTTCCGCCAAGCGCAACCAGCAGCTCTCCGAGCAGCGTGCAAAGGCCGTTGTGGATCTCCTCAAGGCCGCAGGTGCCAACGAGGCCAACATCGAGTGCGCTGGTCACGGTGCAGATGTTCAGCTCTTCGACGGTGCTCAGAAGAACCGCGTTGTTACGATCGAGGTTAAGTAAGTTTAACTTACGTACCAATTCTAAGGGACATTCCTTCGGGGATGTCTCTTTTTTTATTACCTTTGCACCGATAAATGGACAAGATATGAGACGCAAACCCATCATCGGCTTAATCTATGACTTCGATGGCACCTTGTCTCCAGGTAACATGCAGGAGTTCGGGTTCATCCAGGCTATCGGGCAAACGCCGGAAGAATTCTGGGCCAAGAGCGACGGTATCGCCATCGGCCAGGATGCTTCCAATATTCTGGCCTATATGAAACTGATGCACGACGAAGCCAAGAAGAATCATATCCGGCTCACGCGCAGCGGATTCCATCGTTTCGGGGCCGATATCAAGCTGTACGACGGCGTTCGGGAATGGTTCAACAATGTGAACGAATACGGGAAGCAGCACGGAGTTATTATCGAGCATTATATCAATTCTTCCGGGCTTACGGAAATCATCGAGGGCTCTCCTATTGCCAAGTATTTCAAGCACATTTTTGCGGGAAGTTATATTTATGATGAGAAAGGGGAGGCGGAATGGCCCGGCATCGCTGTGGACTACACCGCAAAAACGCAGTACCTGTTCAAAATCCAGAAAGGCATTTTCTCCTCCCGGGACGCCCAGCATGTGAATGAGTCCATGGCCGACGACGCCAAACGACTGCCCTTCACCAACATGATTTATTTTGGCGATGGAGACACGGACGTGCCTTCCATGAAACTGGTGAATATGTTCGGGGGCAATGCCATCGCGGTGTTCGATCCCAGCCGTCCGGCCAAGAAGGCTACGGCGCAAAAACTGCTCCGGCAGGGCCGCGTGAATTTCATTACACCGGCCAGCTACACCAAAGATTCCCGTACCTTCCGCCTGGTGTGCGCAATCATAGACAAGATTAAGGCCGACAGCGAATTAAGACAATTTAGCCGATACAAATAATGAGAAAACTGAAGATAGGCATGGTGCAGCAGTCCTGCACCGCCCATATCCCCGAGAATATGGCCCGTTTGCAGGAGCACATCCGTGAAGCCGCTGCACAGGGCGCCCAGTTGGTGGTGCTGCAGGAGCTGCATAACAGTTTGTACTTCTGCCAGGAGGAAAACGCCAAGCTGTGCGACCTGGCGGAGCCCATTCCCGGACCGTCTACGGAGTCCTACGGCAAGCTGGCCAAGGAACTGGGCATTGTGCTGGTGCTTTCGCTGTTTGAGCGCCGTACGGCCGGCATTTATCACAATACCGCCGTGGTCCTGGAGGCGGACGGCAGCATTGCCGGCACTTACCGCAAGATGCACATCCCGGACGATCCTCTCTTCTATGAGAAGTTCTATTTTACGCCCGGAGACCTGGGCTTTGGGCCCATCAAAACGTCGGTGGGTACGTTGGGTGTGCTGGTGTGCTGGGACCAGTGGTATCCGGAAGCGGCCCGCGCCATGGCCCTGAACGGGGCGGAATTGCTCATTTATCCTACAGCTATCGGCGGCGTGCCCACGGACCCGGACTGGGAGCAGGCGCAGCAGCGCCAGGCCTGGCAGCTGGTCCAGCGCGGCCACAGTGTGGCCAATGGCTTGCCGGTAATTACGGTGAACCGTACGGGCGTGGAGCCGGATCCTACCGGTCATTCCACGGGGATTGACTTTTGGGGGCATTCTTTTGCTACGGGTGCGCAAGGGGAACTCCTTACCGAGTTCGAGAAGGCAGAGGAAGGCGTACATGTAGTGGAGATAGACATGGAGCAGTGCGAATACGTCCGCCGCGGCTGGCCCTTCCTCCGGGATCGCCGCATCGACGC
>DEKS01000024.1 GCA_002354005.1 Bacteroidales bacterium UBA2716 | reverse complement strand
CAGCCGCTCTCCCCTTTTCCCTCAATGGGAAGGAGGGCGTGCGCCAGACGGGGCGACAGGTCACGGGCCGGGTTCAGGGCATATCCGGTGGTTCCACCCAGGGACATGCCGATAGCCATAATCAGGCAAGTAACCGGCCAGGAGCCCAATGCGCCGGTAGAGGCCGATGCACCGGCAAAGTTGAAAGCGTTTCCGGACGTACCCAGGGCCAGGATGATAAACACCAGCATGCAGGTGGCCACTACCTCGCACCAGAAATTCCGGATCGGGTTCTTGATGGCCGGCATGGTACAGAAAGTACCCAGCATTGTGGCCGGTTCCGAAGCGGTGGCTTTGTAATGGTCTTTGTAGAAGGACCATACCAGGACAGCGCCCACAAAACCACCCAGCATCTGGGCCACGATATAGCCACAAACGCTGGCCCAGGGGAAGGTTCCGGCAATAGCCAGCCCCAACGTCACCGCCGGATTGAGGTGTGCACCGGAAACCGGACCGGCCACCAGCACACCCATCATTACCGCCAGGCCCCAGCCCAACGCAATTACCACCCATCCGGCACCCTGTGCCTTGGATTTATTCAGGGAACAGGCGGCGCAAACCCCGTCGCCAAACAGCACCAGAATCAGCGTGCCGATAAATTCAAATAAATACTGTGTCATCTTACTTACTGATTGTTCTGTTAATGGCATCGGCCCAGGCGGCCTTGGCGGGAGCCATGTCCTCGCCGGAGGGGCGGAATACGCGTTCCACCTGCCACTGGGCTTTGATTTCCTCCAGGGATCCCCAATAGCCCACGGCGAGACCGGCCAGGTAGGCGGCGCCCAGGGCTGTGGTTTCCGTCACCTTGGGCCGAACCACGCGGGCGCCCAGGATATCCGCCTGGAACTGCATCATGAGGTTGTTGCGGGAAGCGCCGCCGTCCACTTTGAGCTCTGCCAGGGGAACGCCGGCGTCCTTCTCCATGGCATGCACAATATCCATGGTCTGGAACGCGATGCCTTCCAGGGCTGCACGGGCGATGTGCGCCGCCGTGGTTCCGCGGGTGATGCCGCAGATGACCCCGTGTGCATACTGGTCCCAGTACGGTGCGCCCATGCCGGTGAGAGCCGGTACAAAGTACACGCCCCCGTTGTCCGGTACCGAAGCCGCCAGGGCCTCCACCTCGGAAGAGGAACGAATCACACCCAGGCCGTCCCGCAGCCACTGGACCACGGAGCCGCCCACAAAGATGGAGCCTTCCAGCGCATACGAAACTTCTGCGCCAATCTTCCAGGCCACCGTAGAGAGCAGGTTGTTCTTGGACAGAATGGGCTTGGTACCCGTATTCATGAGGAGGAAGCAACCCGTTCCATAGGTATTTTTCACCGAACCCGGTTCCGTGCACATTTGGCCAAAGAGCGCGGCCTGCTGGTCTCCGGCTATACCCGCAATGGGCACTTCATGTGCAAAGATGGTGGTTTTGGTATAGCCATACACCTCCGACGAGGATTTCACGGCAGGCATCATGGAACGCGGGATGCCCAGCATGGACAGAAGTTCGTCGTCCCATTCCAACGTATTGATATTGAACAGCATGGTGCGGGAAGCGTTGGTAACATCCGTCACATGTACATCACCGCGCGTAAGCTGCCACACCAGCCAGCTGTCTACGGTTCCGAAGCGTAACTTCCCCGCCTCCGCCTTTTCCCGGGCGCCCGCTACGTTGTCCAGAATCCATTTAATCTTGGTCCCGGAGAAATACGCGTCGATGATGAGCCCCGTCTTCTCGCGGATTTTGTCCACCAGTCCCAGTTCCTTCAGGGAATCGCAGAAGGCCGATGTCCGCCTGTCCTGCCACACGATGGCATTATAGACAGGAACGCCCGTTTCAGCGTCCCACACGATGGTGGTTTCCCGCTGGTTGGTGATACCGATACCGGCGATGTCCAGTCCGTTGACGCCCAGCTTAGTGATGGCTTCCGCAATGACGGCAGCCTCGCTGGACCAGATTTCCATGGGATTGTGCTCCACCCAGCCCGGCTGCGGGAAGTACTGCGTGAACTCCATCTGGGCCACCGAGCAGCAATTGCCCTCGTGGTCAAAAACAATGGCGCGGGAAGAGCTGGTTCCCTGGTCCAATGCTAAAATGTATTTGTTACTCATAGGCATATAAAAACAAGCCCCTCTGAGAGTGAGGGGCCTGAAAGTTACTTGTTGGGATACGTTCCGGCGGCAATCATGTCCTTCACGGTCTTGAGGAAATTGCCCACACGGCGGGTGTACTCTTCCGGATATTTGGCATAGGAATTGGCATGGACGGCGCCTTCTGCAACCCAATATTCCTTGTAGCCTTTGGTCTTGGCGTTGTAGTTCTTCCACAGGTGGTCGAACGGGACAAAATCATCCGCGTCGCCATGGATAAAGAGCATGGGACGCTCGCACTTGGCCAGCTGGTTCACGGAAGAAGCCTCCTTGAAGCCCCAGCCATAGCGCTTGCGCGTAACGATGCTGGCGCTGTTCAGGATGGGGAACGGCGGCAGGTGGAAACTCTGCTTGAGGTTGGTGGCAAACTGGTCCCAGGCCGACGTGTAGCCGCAGTCCTCCACGAAGCACTTCACGTAGTCCGGCAACTGCTCGCCGCTGGTCATCATGACGGTGGCGGCGCCCATGGACACGCCATGCAGCACCATGAAGTCGTCCTTGAACTCATTGTGGGCAATCTCAATCCACTTCATCACGTCCAGGCGGTCCTTCCAGCCCATCTGGGCCTCGTCACCCTCCGAATAGCCGTGATACTGCAGGTCCGGGAACAGCACATTATAATTAAAGGTATCCCGGTACATGCGCACCAGATAGAGGAAAACGAAGTGGTTGTCCGTGTAACCGTGCACCACGATGGCAGTTCCCTGAGCCTCCTCCGGCTTGGCGGCCGGCACATAGCAGGCGTGAAGCTTATAGCCTTCGTCGCTGGTGGTCCAGGCGTCTTTCAGAATACCCTGCGCCCTAAGGTTGTCATACCAGGCGGTGGAGCCGGGCATCAGGGAATCGGCCTTATGCCGGGTGCGCTCGATATCGTCCACCCCGTGCGGCGTGGGCTTGAGCGCATAATCGGACATGTATTTGCCGGCCAGGCAGCTGTTCAGGGAAAGGGCTACCAGGGCGATAGCCGCAACGTGCAAAAATTTCTTCATGGCTTAGAACTGATAGTTAACGCCGATACCAATCCACAGGCCTGCATCCAGACCGGGCGTGAAGCACTTGGCAAACTCAGCGGAAATGACGAAGTTCTGGTTCATGGCCAGCTTGAGGCCCGCACCGGCGCTGTACAGCAACTTGTTCATGTTGCTGGAATCGTAAATGGTGCCTTGATAACCGGCTCCATGAACGGCGTCGAAAGATGCGACCTCCTTGGGTTTCTTGTCCACCAGATACTGACGATAAGCGGCGTAGTCATAGGAGGTAATCAGGTTGGCATCGTTCACAATGCCGTTCATGATATTGGTCCGATAACCCTTGGTAATGATACCGGCGTCGAAGAACGGGTTCACGGCAACATAGAAGTACTGGTTGAACAGCTTGAAACTCACCAGTTTGACGCGGAGTTCCAGGTTGGCCCAGGCCAGGCCTTCTGCCAGTACACGGTTCTCACGCATACCACGGATGGTATTGGAGGAACCGAAACCTTCGGAAATCATGTTGCGCTGGACCAGCAGCGGCACGTTCTGAATCATGTAGAACGGCGTTTCGCCGGCGATGGTCTGCTGCCAGGCCACACGGTACGCAAACACCGGATTGCCGGCAGGGATGGGAATGGGAATAGAAATGTAGTGACGGAAGTACACGCAGGCCTTCAGGTACTGATGCTGCAGCACGTTGCCGTTCAGGTAGGCCTCCGCCCAGATACCTTTGTTAGGAGCGGCCTCGATGTCACGGGTGTCGTACACCACGCCGGCGTTCAGCTCCAGGGCCAGGCCGCCGTTTTTCTCGTCCGCCTTAATAGCACCCAGTTCCACATACTTGTCATACAGGGTGACGGCGGTGTCGTAGTACTTCTTTTCCTTGGTGTCTTTGTTCACGGTAACGCCGTTGTCGCGCATGCTGCCCATTCTCCACCACCAGAAGTTGATGCCGGCGGCCCAGTTCAGGTGCGGAACAATCTGTCCCTGGAAGTTAGCCAGTACGCGAAGCATGTCTCGGCTCATGCCATAGTAATTCACGTTTTTGGCGCCGCCTACAGTGGTAAGGTCACGGTTGGACCAGAGGGCGTAATCCTGTACGGAAGCCGCGCCATTGAAGCCCCAGAAGGTGTACAGCGGGTCTCCCACATAAGTGACGGAGGCGTTTACACGCATGTTGGGAATGAGATACTTGGAGTCGTATGCCAGATAGAAACGCATACGGTGACTGTTGGTGAAATAGGAACCTTCCCAGCTAATCTTGTGGAGCGGATCCGGGTAAGTGGAGCCGTCTCCATAATAATATACGTCACCGAAGGCACCGGCCTGGAAGCCATTGTCCTTGGAATAAGTAGCCGTGGGCAGTACGCCAAAGCTCCAGCCCTTCTTTACTTCTTTCTCCTTCTCCTGTGCCGATGCAGCGATGCACGCAAACAACAGCACAACACTCAAAAACTTTTTCATTGATTGTTAGGTTAAAATTGGTTGTGTTTTAGTTTTAGTTTGCAAATATACGGAAATTATTCCGATTTTCACTATATTTGCAGTCTGTAACAAGTGGAAAATATGGAACAAAGAGAACTGGAAATATGGTGGTCTTCGCTCCCCATCAGCGAAAAAGAGCGCATTGCCCGGAAGGGCCTCATGAAAGCATCCAAAGACGGCTCCATCGACGAGTCCCTGGCCTTCTATCCCGGCTGCACCGTCTGGTGGAACAAGTTGGAACATGACCGCCAGGTAAGCATCTACAAGCACTGCGTGGCGGCCCACGGGGACGAAGTCAAAGCCTGGAACGAGGGTAATCCCTATGGAGATTAACCGCTCTTCCCTGTTTGCCGGCCTTCTGATCGGCCTGGGTGCTTGTGGCTTTTTGGCACTGGGGGGTCTCCCCGGCGCCATCATTTTTGCTTTCGGCCTCATTGGCGTCGTGCTTTCCGGGACGCACCTGTACACCGGCCGTGCTGGCATCATGCCCCTGAAAGAAACGCCGGTACTCGTGCGCATCTGGCTGTTCAACGTACTGGGCTGCATCCTGCTGGGGCTCATGGTATGGTCGCTGGGGGGCGAATCCGCAGAGCGTGCGCAAACGGTTGTCGCCGGGCGCCTTGCCCAGGGTCC
>DEKS01000164.1:6295-6418 GCA_002354005.1 Bacteroidales bacterium UBA2716 | reverse complement strand
CTTCAGTTCCGGGGGGTGAGGGATATCCCGTTCTTTATCTTTAGGCTTGCTACAATCTTTGCCTAAGAAAATGCAAAACAACCGGGTTTTTGCATTGAGCCAGAGTCTTTCAACGCAAAAGTC
>DEKS01000164.1:762-6185 GCA_002354005.1 Bacteroidales bacterium UBA2716 | reverse complement strand
AACCGGGTTTTTGCATTGAGCCCAAAAAACGGCATTGAGCCGACCTTACCGTGACCTCGGGATGGTAAAATACGGAATAGAATAAACAAAAAGGATGGCCTTGTGAGCCATCCTTTGTGCGCGAAATCAGAGTCGAACTGACACGTCCTTTCGGACACTACCTCCTGAGAGTAGCGCGTCTACCAATTCCGCCATCCGCGCATCGTTTTGGGACTGCAAATATACGCACTTTTTTTGAAAGTGCAAACTTTTCTTCCTTAAATTTCAATTTGCAGCGGAATCACTTTTTCCCACAGGGTGGTACGGAAGGTGATGGCGGTAAGGGAAAGGTCCAGTTGCAGGGACAGGTCCTCCAGGTCCGGGGCGGTCCAGTCGTATCCGGCTTCCAGCATGTAGTTGCCCAGCGCGAAGGAGCGTACGGCGCCTTCCGGGGTGGTAAGGTCCATCCACAGTTCCCCCTCCGGCCACTGGCGGGGGAGGCGGATGGTGTCCCCGCTGTCCAGGCGGCACTGGAACGCTCCTTCTTCCGGCGTTCCCACAGGCTCCAGTGCGCCCACACAGCCGCGGATCTGCGTCCAATAGGGCTCTCCCCAGCCGGGCGGCCCTTCCACAGTCAGGGACAAACCACAGAAGTGCTTGTGTAACTGAACTTGCACCCGGGCGGTATCCTCTGACAAAGGAACCTTCTGGCTATGGGAATACAAGGGCGGACACTCATACCCCAAAGGGATATGCACCGGCCCGGTCCTGGGAAGGGGAGCGCCGGCAACTGCCGTGAGCTGCACGCTCCCCTTGGGCACGCGTACCATGAAACTGGTGTCACGGGCCACCTCCCATTCCCGGTAAAACTCCTCTCCACTGAGGGAAAAGCGTACCGGATAGGACGGAAGGTCAAAGATATCTACAGTCAGTGCACAGGGACAGGCTGTTCTGTCCTCCTTAATAAGCGAGCAGGATGCCCAGCCAAGACAGACCAGAAGGAGGAGCGCAGTCCGCCCTGTACACAGATTGTATTTACTTGCCATATTCGCGGAAGGTGTCCACAATTAACTTTTCACGGTCCGGGTATAGAGCCACCAGCTGCTCTTTGAGGTCGTCAATGCTGGTGACGTCTCCCGACAGCGCGTGGAAAATCTCGGCCCGGGACATGCCCCGCTCGTACAGGTACAGGAAGATATCCGGTTTGAACCAGTACAGGTTGTTAAAGTGCATCAGGGAACCGCTATAGCGGTCTTTCTCCAGGGTGCTCTGCATGAAATACGCCCACATCTCTCCCACTTCACAATAGCCGGCATTCTTGCCGTCGCCGGTTCCGTACGCCTGGTGCCCCTCACGGATGAAGGAGGAGATAATATAGTCAATATAAGGCGTCCAGTAGTCGTTGCCCACCTTGGCATAGTGGCTGGCATGGGACATCTCGTGCACTACGGCGCTGTATATATCCTGATAGCCGTCTTCTTTGGTGCCGATGGTAATGTCCGGCAGGAACAGCTTGATCAGGGCCGCCCAGCCGCCCAGGTAGGCCTGGACCAGCGAGTTGTTCAGGAAGGCCCCGTGGTGCAGCATGCAGGCGCTGGAACTGCTCAGGTCCGGGAAAATCCAGAAGCGGAGGTCTCCGGGGGGCGCGGTGATGGCCAGGTCCGTGTCCGTGCAGCGGCTCAGGTAGTCGTAGGCGGCGTTGTTCACCGTACAGCGGCGGAACAGGGCACCGTCACTCTCCGTGTTCACGTGCACGTCCATTCCCTGCGGCTCCGCCTTGCCCAGGGTGCTCACCGACGCCGGAACAATAATCCAGTTAAAGCCAATGCAAAAGCCTTTTTCGTTCTGGAAGACAATGCGGTAGCGCGGATTGCCGGAGAATTTCTTCTCCATCTGGTAGTACCCGTCCCGGTCCGTGTAGCAGGTGGCAATCTTGATGAAGATATTGCACACTACCTTTACGCCGGCCACGCCAAAGGGTTTTCCGCCGCTGAAATTGGGGTCTTCGATGGTGATCCGTCCGGCCGGGGCTGCGGCAGGCCCTTTGGTCTGGGGCGCCAGCAGGTCCTCATTGCCGGTGAGGCGGAAGGCCTCGCGTTCCACCAGCTCCCAGTCGATACCCAGGTCTCCGCGCGTGGTAGGGTCGTGTTCGGCCAGGTAACATTCGTCCAGGAGCTCGTACCGGATGCCTTCCGGGAACACGAAGTCCTGCGGCACCACGGCATACTGCCAGGTGATGGCCTCCTCACCCACGTCCGGATCCTGGTAATAGTCTCCCTCCCGCACAATCCGGTAGTCCATGGGGTGGTCCATCAGGTACAGTCCCATGCCTTCCAGTTCCTTCAGCTGGTCGTCATCGACCGGTAAAAAACGCACGTACAGGTCCGTCGCGGTGATGTCAATGCGATCCGCCTTGGTAGGGTAGGCCTTGGTGAGGGCGGCACGCATGTTTTCCACGGTGTAAGGGTCTTCCAGCTTCTCACCCAGCTGGATCATGCCGTGATACAGGGTAGCGGTTTGCGGAACCTGCGAAGGATTGCCTTCCGGCCCCTCATGGTTGCTGCAGGCACCCAGGGCCAGCAGAACCGTCAACATTGAGACAAATCGTTTCATAGCGTTACAGTTTTTTGTTCCCTGCAAAGCTCAGAAAACTTATCCGTGTAACGAAAATAGAAACGTTTATTTTCAAAAAAGGCATCTGGCATAGCTGGAAGGCCGATTTTTCCCAAAAACCAAACGGATAAATTTATATTCTGGGACGCCTGTCGGCTCCAGACCCGCTCCAGGGCCCGATTATCCGTTTAAAAATGGTCCTCAGAAATCGTTATCGGCCCTGCGTGTTTGTCCTTTTTGCGGAAAAATTGTAAATTTGCTGGATTTTATTGAAACGACTATGCAGGACATCAGAAACATTGCCATCATCGCCCATGTAGACCATGGCAAAACCACGCTCGTGGACCGCATGATTTACCAGGCCAACCTGGTGAGAAAGCCCGAGGATCTCGGGAACCTCATCCTGGACAACAACGACCTGGAGCGCGAACGCGGCATCACCATTCTCGCCAAGAATGTCTCGGTGATTTATAAAGGCGTGAAAATCAACATTATCGACACTCCTGGCCACAGCGACTTCGGCGGGGAAGTGGAGCGCGTGCTCAACATGGCGGACGGCGTCCTGCTGCTGGTCGATGCGTTTGAAGGCTGCATGCCCCAGACACGCTTTGTCCTGAACAAGGCCATCGACATGGGCAAGAAACCCATCGTCGTCATTAATAAGGTGGACAAACCCAACTGCCGCCCGGACGAGGTCCAGGAGGAGGTCTTCGAGCTCATGTTCAACCTGGGCGCCAACGAGGACCAGCTGGACTTCAAGACCATCTACGGCAGCGCCAAACAGGGGTGGATGTCCAAGGATTGGAAGCAGCCCACGCAGGACATCACCGCCCTGCTGGACACCATCCTGGAAGAAATTCCCGCCCCGGAAATGAAGGAAGGCACGCCCCAGATGCTGGTATCGTCCCTGGAATACAGCCCGTACGTGGGCCGTATCGCCGTGGGCCGCATCACCCGCGGTTCGCTCAAAACCGGCATGCCGGTGAGCCTTTGCAAGCGGTACGATATCATCGAAAAGAGCAAAATCAAGCAGCTGATGGTGTTCGAAGGCCTGGGCAAGGCCAATGTGGAGGAGGTCCAGTGCGGCGACATCTGCGCCGTGGTGGGCATCGAAGGCTTCGAGATTGGCGATACCATTGCCGATTTCGAAAATCCGGAGGCTCTGCCGCCCATCGCCGTAGACGAGCCCACCATGAGCATGATGTTCATGATCAACAACTCGCCGTTCTTTGGCAAAGACGGAAAATTCGTGACTTCGCGTCACCTGAAGGACCGCCTGGAAAAGGAATTGGAAAAGAACCTGGCGCTGCGCGTAAAGCCCGGTGTCAATGCCGATAGTTTCGTGGTGTACGGCCGCGGTGTGCTGCATCTGAGCGTGCTCATCGAGACCATGCGCCGCGAGGGCTTCGAGCTGCAGGTGGGCCAGCCCAAGGTGCTGGACAAAACCATCAACGGCCAGCGCTGCGAGCCCATCGAGGAACTCTCTATCGAGGTTCCGGAACAGTTTGTCGGTGCCGCCATCGAGCTTTCCACCCGCCGCAAAGGCGCCCTCATCCGCATGGAACCGCGCGGAGACCGGACGCTGTTGGAGTTTGAAATCCCTACCCGCGGCCTCATGGGCCTGCGCTCGAACCTTCTCACTGCTTCGCAGGGGGAGGCCATCGTGGCCCATCGTTTCAAAGATTATCAGCCGTATAAGGGCGATATCGAAATGCGCACCAACGGTTCGCTGGTGTCGCTGGAAACCGGCGAGGCCATTGCCTACTCCATGAACAAGCTCCTGGATCGGGGCCGGTTCTTCGTGGAGCCCGGCGAGGAAATCTACGGCGGACAGGTAGTAGGGGAGCACACGCGCGACAGGGACCTGAATATCAATATCTGCAAAACCAAAAAGCTGACCAACGTGCGCGCCTCGGGCTCGGACGAGAAAGTGGTGCTGCCTCCGGCCATCAAGTTCTCGCTGGAAGAGGCCCTGGAGTACATCCAGGAAGACGAACTGGTGGAGATTACTCCCAACCACATGCGCATGCGCAAGATTCAGCTGGATCCGCTGGACAGGAAAAGAAATTCCAGTACGGAGGACTAAGAGAGATTTGTTATTCCGAAAATTATTTGTAACTTTGCACCCCTTAATCTGTTTTTGTGGTTATGAAACAGGTAATCATACCCCTAAGCGATTGGGCTGCCGGTGAGCGGACGTTCCGCTATCTGGCAGATACAGAGTTCTTTCATAGTTTTGGCAACACTGAAATCCTGGACGCCCATGTCAACGTGGAAGTCATGGTAAGGAAGGAAGGTCACGGGAAGGTGGAGGCTGTACTCCGCCTCAGTGGCACGGTTACCGTGCCCTGTACCCGTTGTCTGGAAGCCCTTGCCCTTCCTGTGGAAGCGCAACCTTCAGAGGTGCTCACCCCCGGTGAGTACCCGGAATGGGACCTCAGCCAGGCAGTATACGACTATGTATGTCTATCACTGCCCATACAGAGGGTCCATCCGGAAGGGGAGTGCAACCCCGACACCGTCCGGTTTCTGAGTCAGGTGGAGCGCCCGGACGAGGAGGCTGCTGCGAGCAGCCCGTTCGCCGCCCTGAAAGGACTTTTTGACAGCAAATAAACAATTAAAAAAGATAAACCATGGCACATCCGAAACACAAACTCTCCAAGCAGAGAAGAGACAAGCGTCGTACGCACGACTTTGCTCCGGTTCCCACGCTGAGCGTATGCCCTAACTGCGGCGCCACCGTGATGTATCACCGCGTATGCCCCGAGTGCGGCTACTATCGCGGTCGTCAGATCATCGAAAAGAGCGCCGAGTAATCAGCGCTTTTTTTG
>DEKS01000164.1:0-722 GCA_002354005.1 Bacteroidales bacterium UBA2716 | reverse complement strand
GGTTCGATTCCCCTCCGGGCTACTTGAAAGAAGCACTGGCTTTCGCCGGTGCTTCTTTGTTTTTCCGCCTCGGTGACGCCATTTTTGTCCTGGCCACCTTCTGCCGCCCGGTTGTATGGGAAATGCTATGCTTTTCGCAGGCCCCATCACCGTAATAAAAACGCATCAAAACTATGAAAAAATCAAAAACCGACTGACTTTTTCATAGTTTTTGATTATATTTGCCTCAAGATACTAGTTGGGAGATGCAATGAAAAGAAAACTGACACAGAAGCTGATAGACTGGAAAAACAGGCCAGACCACAAGCCGCTCATCCTCCAGGGAGCCCGGCAGGTGGGCAAGACCTACATCCTGGAGGAGTTCGGTCGCAATCATTACAAGAATTATATCAAGGTAAGTCTGGACCTTGTAACGGATGTGACCAATTTCCTCAAGGACAATATCAACCCTATTGAGATTATCGCCTATCTTGAATCCTTGTACAATCAACGCATCTTGCCCCACGAAACACTGGTTATCTTGGATGAGATTCAGGATTGTAAAAGAGCGCTCCTGGCTTTGAAATACTTCAAAGAGGATTATCCTCAATATGATATTGTGGCGGCAGGAAGCCTTCTGGGTGTGGCTGTGAATCAGGGAAACAAGCCTGATGAGGATGAAAAGACAGACAAACAGGAAGAAGACGAGTTCTCTTACCCCGTTGGTATGGTGGATGAACTGA
>DEKS01000034.1 GCA_002354005.1 Bacteroidales bacterium UBA2716 | reverse complement strand
CAGAGGGCGGTTGGTGGTGATGACATCCACGCCCAGGTCGCGGAGGTACTCCATTTCACTCTTGCTGTCCACGGTCCACACATTGACGTCCATACCCAGGGCATGGGCGCGTTCCACCCAGTCCGGGTGCCTCCGGAAGGCAATATAATGATAGTCGATGCCGTTGATGCCGGCCGCATGCACGGTTTCCGGGTCTTTGTCCCCTTCCAGATACTGGTTGCCGAACCCGGGCAGTTCCTCCGCAATCCACTGGCAGGCTTCGAAGCTGAAGGAAATGAACATCACGCGGGACGGGGCCAGGAGGTTATGTCGGCGCAATTCCTCCACGCACGCCTTGGCCAGTTTCAAAGTACGATACACCGTCTTCTGGGGTTTTATCTCCAGCACCAACATGCAAGAAGACTGTGCCCCCTGCTTCAGGTATTCACCTAAGGTAGGGATGCGCTCACCATTGGGAAGCTGCGCCTTAAGCAGCTGATGGTACGTATGTTTTCGGATGGAGATGCCATTGATGGAAGGGTCATGGTTCACTACCACCACGTTGTCCGCTGTCAGGTGAACATCGAACTCACTGCCCCAGAAGCCGTTTTTCTGGGCCTCCCGCAGCGAAGCGATGGAATTCTGTGCATTCCCAGCCTCCTCGCACTTCCAGAACCCCCGGTG
Source organism: Bacteroidales bacterium UBA2716 (assembly GCA_002354005.1). Taxonomy (GTDB): domain Bacteria; phylum Bacteroidota; class Bacteroidia; order Bacteroidales; family UBA932; genus Cryptobacteroides. The sequence continues at coordinate 34,275 of DEKS01000034.1, read as the reverse complement.
CGCACAGATTTTAATTTCCTTCTTATATTTCAAGTCCCACGGCACTATCCGCGTAGGGAAAGCCGCAACGCGCAGCGTAGTGCACCCATACGGGATGAGCGGCAGCATGAGCGAGGCGCCCGTATCATTCCCGTCCTCGGTCCAATAGGCCACCGAGTCGATGTTTGTCCAATGCGGCAGCGTCCGGGCCGGCACCCGCAGCACCAGCGGCACCTGCTCCGCGTTCCAGGGATAGGCTGCCAGCGGCCGCTCCTCCACCGTGCAGGCATCGGCACGGAAAGAATCGCGCATGAGGCAATAGTTCCAAGGCGTGGTGGACGTTACCTCCCAGGCGCCTTCTCCATAATAGCGTTCGGCGCTGGAAAATGCTTTCCAGGACCAGTTTTCTTCCATTTGCAAGGCATATACCAGCGGGCCGCGCACCACGCTCCAGGCACGGTCGTACCACTCTTCCGTGTGCACTTCCATGGGGAAATACAGCTCCACAACGTCGCCCCGTAACCAGCTGCGTTCCAAGCTGATAACCCCCTTTTCAGGTGTTGCCGATACCCGTTTCCCGTTCACCGTCACGCTTGCCTCCGGGCACCAGGCGGGCACGCGGAAACGCAGCGGGAAGGCGGCCTGCGTCACATCACGGCCCGGGAAATCCACAGTGAACCGCACCTGTTCGCGGAACGGATAGGCGGTTTCCTCCACCACCCGGACCGCAACGCCTCCCGCCTGCGCAGTGACCTCGCAAGGGGCATACACCAGCGCAGCCAGGCCGTCGTCCGACGTAGCGTACCACAGGTTCTGCGTGAACTTGGGCCAGCCCTGGTGCATGTTGGACAGGCAGCAAGGGTAGCCGTTGAGCGTGCCAAAGAGCACGTCCGTGTCGTCGTGCGGTGTTGAGAACGGGCGCCAGGATTTGGTGGCCGATACCTGGTTCACCTGCTGATAATACTGTTTTCCGGTATAGTCGTCATTCACCTGCGTGGGAAGGGCGTTGAAGGCCACCCGCTCCAGGTAGTCCGCCCAACGGACATCGCCGGTGATGCGGAGGATTTCCTCCAGGGAAAACATCATCTCCACCGCCGTGCACAGTTCGCTGCCGCGCGTGGGCTGACCAAAGTGCAGCTGCTCGTCGCCCGCCCAAAGGCCGGTAGGAAGCCCCACCGTGTGCCGGATGGTTTCCACAGCCTTGTCCAGGGCTTCCAAATCCCTGCAGTCATGGGAGTACTGCCACCACACGGCCGGCGCCTTGAATCCCTGGCCCAGGTTCACGCAGTGCACGCTTCCCTGCCGGGAGAAAATGCCGCCGTCCAGGAAGAGCGCCGTCCAGTCCGTAGTCTGCGCATGGAGCTGTTCGCCCAACTGAAGCAGCGCTGCGTCGCCCGTCATATTATACAGCCAATAGACCACTTCCAGGTTGTCCGCACCGCGCCAGCGCCCCCAGTCCGTCCAATGGTCCAGCGGGGTTTCCTTGAGGTGCGCCGCCTGATAGGCAAAATAACGCTGTAGACAGCGTAGGACGCGTGCATCGGCCGTAGCCATGTAATACTGCTTCAGGATTTTGAGGGCCACCATCTTGGGCCACCAGTCGTGTGTCTGGCCGCGCTGCAGGCCATAGACAAACGGATGATCCACGGCCGGCCCCAGATAACCGTCTTCCTGCTGGGAGGCCAGGATGGCCTCCACCCAACGGTTTGCCTTGTCCATAAGCGCCTTATCCTGAAGGATATACGCCAGCGGCAGCAGGCCATCAATCCAATAAGGGCCCCGCTCCCAGGCATCGCCGTCACCGCCCAGCCATGCGTTGGACGGGCCCATCACCTGGGGATATATCTGGTCCAGATGGCCAGTGAGGCCATTTGCCTGCCGCTGCAACTGTTCCTGCAGCCAGCCGCCGGGCTTGATGGCGCCCAGCGGCAGTTCCGCGTACGGACTCTCTGTAAGCGGCGCCCGGTTGTACACCTGCGCCTGCACGGGAATGACCAGCAGGAGGGCCGCCAGCCAGCCAATCAATTTACTTCTCATAACGGAAAGGGAGCACAGCTTTGATATCGTCACTGGAAGCGCCTATAAGCGCTTGGAATTCACCGGGTTCCGCTACCCAGGCATGGGCGGCGGCGTCAAAGAAGGACAGGTCCTGCAGGCTCAGCGTGAACTGCACCCGGCGGCTTTCCCCGGGTTTCAGGTACACTTTCTCAAAGCCTTTCAGTTCCCGGGCGGGACGGGCCACGGACGCTTCCTGATCTGACACATACAGCTGAACCACCTCTGCGCCGGCCACGTCGCCGGTATTTTTCAGCGTCACGGAAACCGTCCAACTGCCGCCCTTGCGCTTGACGGAAGCATCGGCCCAGTCAAACGTGGTATAACTGAGGCCATGGCCAAAGGCAAAGCGGACGGGGATTTTCAGCGTGCTGTACCAGCGGTAGCCAATGAACACGCCTTCATCGTAATACTCCTGCCACCACTGCTCTCCTTCCGGCTTCACGCCGGGATACTGGCGCTCGGTCTTGAGCGGGCCGTCGGCAAGGGCGATGGGCATGGTGAACGGCAATTTGCCAGAGGGATTCACGGCGCCGGTGAGCACGTCCACCAGCGCATGCCCGCTCTCGGAGCCGCCATACCAGCCCTGCACAATGGCATTCACCCGGGAAGCCCAGGGCATGGCCACCGGCGAGCCGGAGATATTCACCACCACCAGCGGCTTTCCAACAGCGGCCAGCGCCTCAATAAGGGCGTCCTGCCCATACGGCAGCACAATATCCTCGCGGTCCGTGCTCTCGTTGTCCTGGTGGGCGCTTTTGTTGAGTCCGCCCATATACAGTACCATGTCCGCCTGGGCGGCAGCAGCCACGGCATCGGCAAGGAGTTGCTCCGCCGAACGGCTTTCGCTCAGGTTCTGACCGGTGACTACCTTATTATATACCGTATTGGTATCGCCCACGTAACCGCGTTCCCACACCACCTCCGCCTTGCCGTCAAAAGCCTCATGCAGGGCGTCCAGCGGCACAACTTCATATTTGGTTTTCAGGTTGGAGGAGCCGCCGCCCACCACCATCATCTTGTACGCGTTCTCACCCACTACCAGCAATTTGCCGCCCTTAGGCACATGCAACGGCAGCACGCCATCGTTTTTGAGCAGGACAACGCCATCGGCAGCGATTTGGCGGGCCGCAGCGAAATGCTCCGGCGAGGTGAACGCACCGAAATGCGGTTCAGAAGCCATGGATGTGCGGAAAATGGTGCGCAGGATGCGGCGGACTTTGTCGTCCAACTGTTCCTGGGTGGCCCGGCCGTCCCGCAGCCTTTCCAGGAACGGGCGCGCCAGGTGATAATTGCTATAACTGTCCGATGCCGCCCCGCGCAGGCCGTTGGTCCAGGTGCCCATCTCGATGTCCAGGCCATTGGCAACGGCCTCGTCGTCATCCCGGCAGCCGCCCCAGTCGCTCACTACCACGCCGTCAAAGCCCCACTCCCCTTTCAGGATGTCGCAGAGGAGCTTTTTGTTGTGGCAGTTAAACTGGCCGTTGTACAGGTTGTAGGAGCCCATGACGGCCCAGGCGCCGCCTTCCTGGACGGCTGCCTTGAAGGCCGGCAGATAAATCTCATAGAGCGTACGGTCGTCCACGATGGAGTTGGTGGCCGTGCGACGCGTCTCCTGGTTGTTCACGGCGAAGTGCTTCACGCAGGCAGCTACGCCGTTGGACTGAACCCCTTGCACATACGGAACCACCAGCGCGCCGGCCAAATACGGGTCCTCCCCCATATACTCGAACGTGCGCCCGTTCAGCGGCGTTCGGCCCATGTTGATGCCCGGTCCCAGCAGGATGTCCTTTTTCCGGTACCGGGCCTCTGCGCCGATGCACCGCCCATACAGGGCCGACATATCCCGGTTCCAGGTGGCCGCCAGGTTGATAAGGGCCGGAAAAGCCGTACAGGAGTCGTTGGTCCAGCCGGCCTGGTCCCAATCGTCCCAAAGCACCTCCGGGCGAATGCCGTGCGGCCCGTCCGTATGCCAGAGCTCCGGGATGCCCAAACGCGGTACGCCGGAACTGGAAAACTTGGACTGGGCATGTGTCATGGCCACTTTTTCTTCCAGCGTCATGCGGAACAATGCGTCTTCTACCCGCACTTCCAGCGGCTGGGACGGGTCCAGGTAGGCGGGTGTGTCCGACTTTTCCGTGCAGGCGAGCGCCAGCAGCATAGGGACAAGGAGGAGCAGTTTTTTCATATCAGGCTTGCTTGTTAAACGTATAACGGAGGGTCCAGGAGAAAGGCTTTCCGGGAATGGCGGAAAACGCATTGTAGGGTTCCAGGCACGCAATACGATGGTTGGCCCACAGGACCGTATGGGTGACAGGGACGTCGCCCTGAATGCGAACCGAAAGCGGGGCTTCCGTCAGCGTGAGGTCATAAGGCATGCCCTCCTGTCCGGCGGCGTGGATGTCGCCGGCATAGACCGATTCGCCCTTTACCAGGCCTCTGGAGAAACGGATGCCCCCATCCGTGAAGCCCACGGAGTCATATGCAGTGCGCCATGTTCCCTCGGGAGCAAAAGGAAGGCCGATACGGCGGGAAGGGCCCACGGCCAACTTGCCCATGGTAAAGAAATTGTGGTTGTATACTTCCCCCGCCAGCGGGCGCAGCGCCGTCAGGCAATGCCGGATTTCAAAAGATGCTTCTCCGGTCAATGCAACGGTTTTTTCGTACATATACCAACCGGCGAGCCGGTGTGAGAACCGGACCGTATGCAAACCGGCTTGAACCTGCCACTCACCGGCATCCAGGATGGGATACAGGCGGAAGCGGTCGTACCCATTCCTGGGGGCATCCAGCAGGCCCACGCCTATCTTGAGTAGCGGACCCTCCGGAGTGAACACCGGCAGGAATTCTTCCGAAGGGCCCCGCACGGCGTCATGCATGGCAGGATCATGCACACCATACCAAGGGCCACAACACTCCACCCCGTCAACGGCCAGACTGGCCGTAAGGCCGCTATGGTCAAAGCGCGTGCCTATATACGAGCCCTCTTCCGGGCCGTATAGGCCCCATTGCAAACGACGTGTTCTCAAATAATACATAGCAACACAAAAATAGGGAAAAAAATATTGTAAAATGCAAATTATTTCATATTTTTGTACCACAGTGCACCACAGATAGCCATTTTGCGCATGAAACACATTGGCAAGTATTATAAATGGGAGGTACTGGCGCTGCTTTGGGTGGCCTATCTCCTGAACCAGGGAGACCGTCAGGTATTCAACTCCGTGCTGCCGCTCATCCGGGACAGCCTGCACCTCACGGACAGTTCCGTGAGCCTCATTGCCGTATTCTTCAACCTGTTCTACGCCGCCATGGTTCCCATCGGCGGCTGGATGGGAGACCGTTTCTCCCGCAAGTGGGTGTGCACCCTGAGCATTCTGTTCTGGAGCGTGGCCACCATGTTCACCGGACTGGCCAATGGCGTGTTCCTGCTCATCCTCACCCGTTCCGTTGCCACCGGCGGCGGAGAGGCCTTTTTCGGCCCCGCCAATTACTCGCTGCTGGGACAATATCATACGGACACACGCGCACGCGCCATGTCCATCCATCAGACCTCCTACTATGTGGGCGTCATCCTTGCCGGCTGGCTGGCCGGATACATTGGCGACCACCTGGGTTGGCAGTATGCGTTCTACATCTTTGGCGGTGCGGGAGTAATCTGGGCGGCTGTGATGGCCTGGCGTCTAAAGGATGCTCCACGAAAAGCGGACGGGCAAATTGGTTTTTCGAGCACCGTCTCGAAAAATAATTTGCCCGGGAGCAATGGGCAGCAGACACCTGCTAAAGTGAGCATCTGGGACGGCTTCAAGACGGTGTTTACTACGCCCACGGCACTCATGGTCACCATCGGCTTTTGCGGGTTCATCTTTGTTATTACCGGCTACATGACCTGGGTGCCCACTTTCCTGCAGGAGAACTTTGGCCAGAACGGAGCCCAGGCGGGCCTCCATTCCATGCTGTGGACCTATGCCGCCGCTTTTGTGGGCGTGCTCCTGGCCGGAACGCTCTCCGACAAGTGGGCCGCCAAGGACCCTAAGAAACGCATGATTATCCAGGGCGCAGGGCTCATCCTGGGCGCGGCCTTCCTCCCCTTCATGGGCACCGTCAAAAGCATCTGGCTCCTGTACCTGTGCTTTGCCGGTTGGGGCTTCTTCCGGGCTTTCTTCGACGCCAACATCTATGCCGCCCTGTACGACGTAACGCCGGAACACCTGCACGCCAGCTGCTCCAGCGCCATGATCATGACCGGCTTTGCCGTGGGCGCCACCGCCCCCTACATCCTGGCCCGCATCAAGGAGGCCACGGGCAGCCTGAACGCAACCTTCCCCATCCTGGGCATCATCTGGCTCATTTGTGGCCTGTGCTGCCTATGGGTGAGTTACAAATACTATAACCGCGATAACCAAAAAATAAGCAGCCATGCAAGCTAAAGATAAACTTCGGAAACCCAAGGCGGGGCTCCTCCTGATTGCATCGCCCCGATTCAAGAACCTGTATGGTCCCAAGCGAGGCACCTACGGCGAACGCAAGGACAAAGCCGTAAAAGAGATTAAAGCCACCATGGACTTCCTGGACCTGGTGGACCCAGGCATTGTCTATGAGCGCGAAGACGCGGAAAAGGCGCTGAACCTGTTCTTCGCGGAAAAGGTGGACTTTGTGTATGCCGAGTTCCTATCCTGGAGCGAGGACTTTGCCTGGATAAGGTTCCTTCGCGACTGTCCGGAAATGCCCATCCTTTTCTGCAACGTAGCCAAGCCCCGGATGAGCTTTGAGACCACCCTGGACGAGGACGATTTTGTGGATTACCTCTGCGCCGGTACGCTGGTGGGCTCGCTGGAAGGCTCCGGCAGCCTCAAACGCATACCCAGAAAGAACGTACGCACGGTCATGGGCACCCGCGCGGAAATCACGGAAAAAGTACGCATTTATGCCGATGCCGCCCGCACCCGGAGCATCCTCCGCCGCTCCAACGTGGGCCTCATGGCCAACATGAACGAGGCCATGTGGAGTACCTACATTGACAATTACGACCTCTTCACCAAGATAGGCCCGGAAATCCATTACCTGCCCTACAGCGATTATGGCGCCGAGATTGACAACCTTACCGAGGATGAAGTCAAAGCCTACGCGGACGAGCTCACGTCCAAGTACAAGATGATGGACGACGTGGAGTACGACAAATTCATCGGCTGCGTGAAGGCCACACTCGCCATCAAAAAGCTGGCCCAGAAGAACGACATCGACTGCTATGTCTATAACGACATCGACCAGGCCACCTTCCGCACGGCCGGGTGCCGCGCCGGCTTTTACCCGCAGTGGTTCAACGAGAACGTAAGCGTCCTGGTACCGGAGGCCGACATTGGCGCAGGACTGGCCACCTACATCCTCAAGCTGCTGAGCGGCAAGCACGTGAATTTCATCGAGCCGTTCCACATTGAGGACGATTTTGGCACGTTTGCAGGCGGTCACGCCGGTCCCAACGACCACAACGACCCGGCCTGGCAGGACAACGTAATCATCTCCCGCGACGTCCGCTTTGCCAAGACCAGCTGGAAGTATGCCGGCGCCCCGTTCGCCTGGTACCGCATAAGCCCCGGCATGAAGACCGTGGCCGGCCTGTACGAGGAAAATGGGGAATACAAGCTGGTCACCTTCATGGCCGAGAGCCTGAGCGAGAAAAACACGCCGCAGAGCGCCAAGAAACACCTGCTGGCCACTTACAGCCACACCATCTTCAAGCCAGTGGTTCCAGTGAAGGAACTCTTCGAGCAGGTGCTCCGGGTGGGTGTCACCCAGCACTATGCCATTGTGGACGGCGACTGGCGTCCGCAGCTGGAAGCACTGGCAGAGATTATGGGATTTGAGTTTTACAATATAAAATAAAAAAATACCCGGTCAAGCCGGGCATGACGAACGCTTATGTCATTCATGTACAACCCCTTCCCCTTTCACGACCCCAAACCCGTGAACAGGCCGGAACTTTCACAAAAGACCATCGACTCCATCGTTGGCGGCGGCAACCAGAAGGTAGCAAAGGCCTTCATCACCGCCATCGCCCCCAAGGTGGAGAAGGAAGGCGCCATTGTGGCCTTCGACGGTTACACCGCCACCAAATGGGACCTCCTGGTGAGCCTGCTGGCCCGCGAGTGCGACGTCTTTGGCTTCAAGATTGAGTTCGTGGACAGCTACAAGCGCACCTTCAAGAGCGGCGAGGAGATTGACGGCATTGTGGACCCGCTCCTTATCTGGGACAAGAAGATTGACCCCACGCTGCTTTACGGCAAGGTGTATCACGGCGGTTACATCGGCCTCATGGATCCGGCCAAGGTGGAAGCCTACAAAAAAGAAATTCCTGCCCTCAAGGCACCTGGAACGCTGGTGGTCGTTTATGGCTACGGTTCCCTCATCCAGGAATTCCGCCCGCTGTACGACGTAAAATGCTGGCTGGACATCACCCCCATGAACGCGATGCTCCGCATCCGCGCCGGCGAATACGCCAACCTAGGGAAAAAACACGCGGGCATCATCAACCGCACCATCCGCCGCTGTTATTATTGCGACTTCGAGAATGCCGTGCAACTCCGCAAGGAACTGTTCGCCACCGGAGAGCTGGACTGGTACTTCCTGGACAACGACCGCAATAACCTGCAAATGATGCCTTTCAGCACCTTTGCCGATGTGTGCGCCCAATTGGTGAAATACCCGTTCCGCGCCAAGCCCTGCTACCTAGAGGGCGTGTGGGGCGGCAGCTACATGAAGGAGAAGCGCCACCTGCCGGAGAAAATGCGCAACGCCGCCTGGGTGTTCGACTTCATTCCCATGGAGGTGAGCGTGCTGGTAAAGGCCGGCGAGGAACTGCTGGACATCAACTACTGTTCCTTTGTCCACAAGGAAGGCGTGGCGCTCATGAGCGAGAAATGCGTCAAGAAGTACCAGGGTTACTTCCCCATCCGCTTCAACTGGGACGACAGCTACCATTCCACCGGCAACATGAGCATCCAGTGCCACTCCGGCGGCGAGTTCAACGTGAAGAACTACAATGAGTTCGGCCGCCAGGACGAGAGCTACTACGTGGTGGTCACCGGCCAGGATGCCAAGACGTTCATCGGCTTCCGGGACGATGCCGACATTCCCGCCTTCTTCAGGGAGATTGAAGCGGCCGACACCGAGCACAAACCCTGCGACTACCTGAAATACGTAAGCTACGAGGAGTCCAAGCCGGGCCTGCAGGTGATGCTCCCCGCCGGGACCATCCACTCCAGCGGCCGCAACCAGGTTATCCTGGAGATCGGTTCCCTGACCATCGGCTCCTATACCTATAAAATGTACGACTACCTGCGACTGGACTTTGACGGCAAACAGCGCCCCATCCATACGCATCTGGGGGAGCTCAACGTGCGTCAGGACCGCCGCCATAGCGTTATCCATGACCCGGACAGTCCCGAATACATTGTCCAGCAACCGCGTCTTGACAAAGAAGGCGAAGGCTGGAAGGAATTCATTCTGGGCGAAAATCCGCAGATGTACATCTCCCTGCGCCGCCTGGAATTCGAGAAAACCTGCGAGCAGGACACCAAGGGCGAGAAATTCCACGTGCTTACCCTGGTGGACGGCGACCATGTGCGCATCCGCAGCGTGGAACACCCGGAGCGCTATTTTGACCTGGACTTCATGGAGATTGCCTGCGTACCGGCCTCCATGGGAAAATACGTGATTGAAAACCTGGGCAAAGAACCTATTTCCGTGCACAAGACCTGCCTGAGAGACGGCTATGAAAACGATCCTGCTTGATATAGGCGGAACTTTCATCAAGCGTTCCGACGGACGTCAGTTCCCGATTTCCAGCGACGGAAGCCGGGACGCCATTGCTGGCGCCATCCGGAAAGCCATTGGCCCCACAGACGGGCTGGACGGGATAGGCATAGCCATACCGGGGCCCTTCGACTACCAGCGGGGCATCTTCCGGATGGAGCACAAGTTCGCCGCCGTCAATGGTGAAGCCTTTCGTGAACTGGCCGGCATTCCGGACCGGATTGTCCTCCGTTTCCATCACGACGTTAACGCGGTCCTGCTGGGCGCCCTTCGCATGCTAAAGCTGGATAATGCCGCCCTGGTAACGCTGGGAACCGGCTTGGGCTTCGCCTACGCCGTGAACCGCCAGGTGCAGTACAACGATAAAGGCTCCCCCGCACGCAGCCTGTGGAACATCCCCTGCCAAGGCGGCATCCTGGAAGATTTTGCCAGCGCCCGCGGCATCCGCATCGCCTACGCCCGCATGACGGGAGACGGTTTTCAAAGCGCCCATTCCGTTGCCCGCAAGGCCTATGCAGGAGAAGCCGCCGCCCAGGCCGTATACCAGAGGATGGGCGAGCTTTTGGGAGAACATCTCTGTTCCCTTCAGGAAGAACTGGGCTTCACCACCCTCCTCATGGGCGGGCAGGTGAGCAAATCCCTGGACCTGTTCCTGGGCGGAATCCGGGAAGCCCTCCCCGGCGTAACCATCCGCCAGGCTCCGGACGGGGCGGTTTTCGAAGGTCTTTCCTCCCTTTTTGAAAAACAATAAAACCCTGATACTATGACAACATTCAGAAAACTATTCTTCACCTTGCTGGTGTGCCTTGCCGGGATTTCCCTGCAAGCCCAGACCCGCAATGTGAAAGGTACGGTTCTGGACGAGAACGACACCCCGCTCGCCGGTGCTTTTGTCACCGTGAAAGGCGAAACCCGCGGTTCCATGACCGACGGTGCAGGCCGCTTCGAGCTCAGTGTCAAGAACACCGACGTCCTGGTAGTCAGTTTCTTAGGCTACGAAGACGAGGAAGTTCCCGTACGCGACCTCAAAGAACTGCTTGTGAAACTGGTTCTGCAGAGCAACCAGCTGGAAGAAGTGGTCATGGTGGCCTACGGCGCCCAAAAGAAGGCTTCCGTGATTGGTTCCATAACCACGGTGGACGCCCAACAACTGCAAGCCCCCATGGGCACCCTGTCCACGGGCCTGGCCGGCAAGCTGGCCGGCGTGGTGGCAGTGCAGCATAGCGGAGAGCCGGGTTCCAGCGCCGAGTTCTGGATCCGCGGCGTGAACACCTTCGGCGCCAACGCCTACCCGCTCATCCTGGTAGACGGCGTGGAACGCTCGATGGACCTGGTGGACGTGGAAGACATCGCTTCCTTCTCCATCCTGAAGGACGCCACCGCCACGGCCCTGTACGGTGTGCGCGGCGCCAACGGCATCGTCCTCATCACCACCAAGCGCGGCAGCGAGTCCCGTCCCAAGGTGAACGTGAAGGTGGAAATGGGCATCACCTCCCCCACCCAGCTGCCCCAGATGGCCACGGCCGAGCAGTTCATCAATTACCTGAACACCATGCAGCCGGGAACCATTGACGACTACAGCCGTTCCATGTACCTCGCCAGTGACGAAGTCCGTAACCGGCTGGTATACCCTGACGGTGACGGGATTGGCATCCGCTACAGCGACCTGTACCCCAACGTGGACTGGATTCACGAGATTTTCAAGAGCCAGGCCATGACCACCAAGGCCAACGTGAGCGTGACGGGCGGCACCAAGCGCGTGCGTTACTATGCCGGCGGTTCCTATTATTTTGAAGACGGTATCTTCAACACGGCCAAGAACGACCGCTACAATTCCCAGATGAACTTCCGCCGGTTCAACTTCCGCACCAACGTGGACATCAACATCACCAAGTCCACCACCCTGGGCATGGACCTGAGCACGCAATTCACCAAGAAAAACCAGCCGGGAACAGGCCTGAGCAATATTTATAACTACGTGATGCAAATCACGCCCATCGGCTTTCCCAAGGTATTCAGCGACGGTACGCTATCCAATCCGGAGACGGGTTCCAACCCCTATAACATGATCAACGACATGGGCTACTCCACCATCAATACGCAAAACGCCCAGTCCACCGTCTCCCTCACGCAGGACTTCTCCGAGATTATCACCGAAGGCCTCACGGCCAAGGTGCAGGTTTCCTGGGATGCCCGCACCGCATCATCGGTGACCAACGGCATCCTGCCACGCGTGTATTACCTGCACATGGACCCGGAAACGCAGAAATACGACTATGTGGCCCAGAACAACACCGCCGGCTACATCAACGTATCCAGCAGCGCCCAGAGCGGCTACACCGTCCTCAACGTGGAAGCATCGGCCAACTATGAACGCACCTTCGCCAGCGCCCACCGGGTAAGCGGCATGTTCCTGTACTACCTGAGAGACCGTTCCAATACCCACCCCGGATTCGACTACTGGGAAACCTTCCCGCGCAAGAGCATGGGTATTGCCGGTCGCGCCACGTACAGCTACCGGGACCGCTATTTTGTGGAATTCAACTTCGGCTACAACGGTTCCGAGAACTTCTCGCCGGGCCACCGCTTCGGCTTTTTCCCTTCCGCCGCCGTGGGTTACATCATTTCCAACGAAAAGTTCTGGGACCCCATCAAGACCTGGGTGAGCCTCCTCAAGATCAAGGCCTCCATCGGCAAGGTGGGTAACGACCAGATTGGCGGCAGCCGGCGCTTCGGCTACAACACCACCATGGACATTACCAATATTGGCGGCTTCAGCTGGGGCGAGACGCAGCCCGCTTATGTGACGGGCGTCGCCACAGGTGAGATTGGCAATCCGGACATCACCTGGGAAGAGGCGCTCAAACGCAATATTGGTCTGGAACTCAATCTGTTCCGCGACCAGCTCAAGTTCCAGATAGACTACTTCAACGACGTCCGCTCGGGCATTTTCCTGCCCCGCGAATCGCTTCCGGGCGCCGTGGGCCTGCGGAAAACGCAGTACATCAACATTGGCAAAATGCAGAATGCCGGCTTCGACCTCAGCGCCCAGTTCGACCATACCTTCGGGAACGGCCTGCTCGTGAGCATGCGTGGCAACTACACCTTCAACCGCAACAAGCGCATCTATGACGACAAGCCCAGCCAGGTGTACCCTTACCAGAACACCGCCGGCTATGCCAACGGACAGCAGCGCGGCCTCATTGCCGAAGGCCTGTTCATGAACCAGGAAGAGATTGACGCCTGGCACAGCCAGTACAACTACACGCTGTATCCCGGAGACATCAAATACCGCGACGTGAACGGCGACGGCATTGTAAACGACTTTGACATGGTGCCCATCGGCTACACCACCGTGCCGGAAATCAACTACGGCTTTGGCATCAGCCTCAACTGGAAGGGCATCGACGCCAGCGTCTTCTTCAGCGGCATGGCCCACATGACACGCTTCATCGGCGGATACAACCTCTACGGCGGCGCCGCCACCAACGTGCTCATCCAGGGCCAGATTTTTGCCGATGTGGCCGAGAAGAGCTGGACGGTAACCCAGGACCCGCATGCGGAATATCCCCGCTTCTCCGTGGAACCGGCCAAGAACAACCAGGTAGCCTCCACCTTCTGGCAGAAGGACATGAGTTTCCTGCGCCTGAAGAATGCCGAAATTGGCTATACCTTCCCCAAGAAATGGACCCAGAAGGCTCACATTTCCACGGCCCGCATCTACGTGCAGGGCGTGAACCTGGCCACTTTCTCCAAGTTCAAGCTGTGGGATCCGGAACTGGAGTCCTCCTACGGCAATGTGTATCCCCTTACCCGCAACGTGAGTCTGGGTATTAACTTAGTGTTCTAGAAGCGTATGAAAAAGATATATGCACTGATGGCCCTGGCCATCCTCGCCGTTTCCTGCGATTCGTTCTTCGACATCAACCTGAAGGACCAGGCCACGCTGGAAGACACCATGAGCCGTTCTTCCACCGTAAAACGCTATCTGGCCCACCTGTACTCCTATATCCCGCGTGACGAGAACACCCGTGCCTACGAAGGCGGAACGGTGCTGCGCAGCGACGAATCCCTGAATGCCAAGTCCCAGTACGAGACCTACTGGTACACCGTGCGCCGCGGAGAATACGACGCCTCCACCACCAACTCCGAGGCCAATGCCAACATCTGGAAGCGCTACTACGTGGCTATCAACGAATGCACCACCTTCCTGGACAACGTGGACCTGGACAAGGAAGACTCTCCAGAGCTGGTGAACCAGATGAAGGGAGAAGCCCGTTTCCTGCGCGCGTACTACTACTTTGTGCTGCTGCGCCAGTACGGACCGGTGATTGTCTGGGGCGACCAGGCCGCCAGCCAGAACGTGATCGCGGACCAGCTGGACCGCGACCCGCTGGAAAAGAACATCGGTTTCATTGTAGAAGAACTGGACAAGGCCATTGACCTGCTGGCCATGGAAGTGAACGAGGCCGGCGTGGGTCTGAGCCTCTCTTCCAACAAGGGGCGCGCCACCAAGGGCGCTGCAATGGCCCTGAAAGCCCGCGTACTGCTGTATGCCGCCTCCCCGCTGTACAACGGACAAAACGGCACCGGGCTCTACGCCGGATTTACCAACTCCCGGGGCGAGAAACTGTTCCCGGAATACAATGCCTCCAAGTGGGACGATGCCGCCAAGGCGGCCAAGGATGTGATAGACCTGAACCGCTATAGCCTCACCAAGGTGACTGACAAAGCCACGCCGCTGGAGAATGCCGCCGCCTCCTACCAGACCGTCTGGTTCCAGGGCTGGAACACCAACCAGGAGATTATCTGGGGATGGTGGTATCGCGCCTGGGGCGACGAATCGCTGGGCAGCGGCTGCGACATTGCCTATGCCGCACCGGCAGGCGGCAAGATTGCCCTGGCCGGTTATTCCCTCAACTCCCCTTCCCTGAAGCTGGTAGACGCCTATCCCATGTGGGAGACGGGCCGCTACCCGGTGCTGGGTTACTACAAGACGGCCGGCCTGCTGGACCTGTCCCGTCCCATCGTGGATGAACTGTCCGGCTACCAGACCAGCGGCTGGACAGAGAACTACCAGCAGGTAGTGGACGTGGACCCCACCTGGGCCCGGCCGTTCAAGGCACACAACACCACGGTGGGCCGCGACGCCCGTTTCTACACCAACTTTGTTCCCAACGGCTTCTGGTGGCCTTCCGCCACCACCAACAGCGGCGGCCCGGTCCGTTTTACCTGCTACAATTCCCCGGAAGCCACGGCCCCCTATTCGGCCACGGAAGCCTGCAACCGCGTGGGTTATGTATGGCGCCGCCTCTATAAGGCGGGCAATCCGCTGAAGGACCTCACGGCCGACTATCAGAGCGTCCGGTACATCTACCCCGCCTTCCGTTTGGCCGAGGTGTACCTGAGCTATGCAGAGGCCTGCAACGAGAAGCCCCTACGCGACGCCGCCGAGTCCATCCGCTACCTGGACCTTGTTCGCGAGCGTTCCGGCCTGCCGGGCATCCGGACCGCCTACCCGGAGATTGATTTCGACAATGCCGAGTCCGTATCCGTG
Organism: Bacteroidales bacterium UBA2716; assembly: GCA_002354005.1. Lineage (GTDB taxonomy): Bacteria > Bacteroidota > Bacteroidia > Bacteroidales > UBA932 > Cryptobacteroides. The sequence goes on along the minus strand of DEKS01000034.1, from coordinate 18,872 downwards.
GTGAGCGGCGTATCCCGCACCGGCCGCGAATGGCTGCGCTGGATGATTCTGCAGGAAAAGATGTGCGAATTCGCCTTCGAGGGCCAGCGGCACTACGACATGCTGCGCTGGATGAAGGCGGAGGAAGAGTACAATACTGAGAACTGGACCCTGCACGTAACTGCGCCCAACTATGAGGATTCTTATGAGCGCGTGAGCGACGACTACATCGGTGGCCGGCCTTACTTCCGTGACCGCGACTACCTGTTCCCCTTCGGCAGCGCCCAGCGCTCGGAGATGACCAATTTTACCCAGAATCCCGGCTGGTAAACCTTAAACGAGAGCATTATGAAAAAGATATTCCTTCCTGTCCTGGCTCTGGTCCTGGCCGCCGCCTGCGTGCCGGACGAGCGCAACCAGTTCATTCCGGCCGACAGCTTCGGGGTCACCGCCAAGAGCCTGGTGACCGAGGCGTCCATCCATACGGGCTCCTACACCGTGGGCATCGCAAAAAACGGCAAGGGGCAGCAACCCGGAACGGTTTTTATCAACCTGGACCAGGACGCCTATCTACCCCTGTTGGAAGCCTTCAACAAAGAGAAAGGCACCCACTACGAGGCCGTGCTGGGGTCACTGATAGACGTTGAAAAACCGGAACTGAGTTTTGGCAAAGAAGACGTAGTGAAAAACCTGTCCCTTACCTGGGACCCGGAACTGATGGCTGCCTTCATGGGCAACAAGGAGAACTACGTGATTCCCATTCTCATCGACTCCAAGGACCTGGGCACATCCAACGGGCGTCAGTTCATGCTGGTGCACCTGAACCGCTCCAGCGTGGGCGTGAACCAGGCGTCCCAGGCTCGCACCATCGAGCGCAAAAAAGTGGAAGCCTCGGAAGAGAACCCCAACCCGGAACTCAAGGAAGACATCCTGCTGGACGTAACGGTCACCAATCCCATCAAGGGCGTGGGCATGACCTTCCCCTTGGTGTTGGATCCTACGCTCACGGAAAAATTCAACAAAACGCAAGAAATTGCGTATGAGACCGCTCCGGAAGGCCTTGTCACCCTCCCTTCCGACAAAGTGAGCATTGCCGAAGGCACCTTAGGAGCCACCTTCAGCGTCCGCATCAACAAGGACCTCCTGCTGGAAAACGGCAAACTCAAGAGCTTCCCGCCTTATGTAGCCGCCGTCCGGCTGGACAATGACGGACTCAGCGCCACCTTGGGCGGAAAACCATTTAAACTGCAGGGCCTCAGCTACGGGAATATGGTCACCTATATCACCATAGCCCCGGCAGAGAAAGGCATCTCGGTGGTAGTCCGCGAATGGGGCCTGTACTCCGAGGGTACCGCCTGGTACAGCGAGCTGGATGGCTTCGCCGGCGGTGCCGACCGCACCGTGGCCATGGATAAGGACTATGTCTATGTGAGCCATTCCGCCGCAGCCGGTAGCATCTATGCCCTGAGCCGCACCAGCGGAGCATTCGTGAAGAAACTGGACATTGGAACGGCGGCCGACAAGGGCTGTACCTTCCCCGTCTCCTGCGTCCGCACCATCAAGAATACCGACGGTGACGACATCCTCACCTTCTGCACCCTCAAGGGCGACAGCGGCCAGCACCTGTTTGTCTATGCCTATGTGAACGGAACGGATGCCGCTCCGGTCCAGCTCCTGGACTTCGCCCTGGACAACAAGGGCGGCGTGGAAGACTGGCGCCGCTACGGCGACCGTTACACCGTAACCGGCACCTGGCAGGACGGCCAGCTTTGGTTCCAGACCTGGAGCGACGGCGGCACCGCCAAGACCATCGGCTTCATCCTGAAAAACGGTGCCATCACCAACCCGGCCGACCCTGTCGACTACTACATCGCGGGGCCCAAGGCCGGCATCAAGGATGTGGTGTGGTATCCCGGCTGGGACAACGTGCTCATTACCGAAAACGGCAAGGGAACGTTCTACAAAGCCGGTTCCGCCGGGCCCAACGGCTGGACCAAGTGGGACGAGGTGGAGAGCCTCCCCGAACTGTCCCTCACCTACGGCTACAACTTCTTCGAGTTCCATGAGGAGCGCTTCATCGCCTATGTACAGTTGGAAGGCGAAAATGCCGTGCGCGGCCAGCTGGTCATCATTGACGATACTTCCCTGACGCCAGCCGACTTCCCCGCCCAGCTGAAGGCGCAGGCCAACGCACGGAGGTTCCCGCTCCAGCACGAAGAAGACTTCGAAGCCAAGTCCAGCGTGACGGCCGCCTCTTCCGTAGCCGACTGTACTGTTTGGGAAATCGGCGGAAATACGTATATTGCAACCCTAATGCAAGGCTGCGGCCTGAGCGTATTCCAACTGCAATAAATGAAATACTTCGCTTATTTGATTGCCACGCTCCTTCTCTCGACATCCGGTTGTCGGGAGAAGGCAGCGTCGGCTGTGACCACAGCGCCGGCAGTAAAGGTGGAAATCACCGCTTGCTCGGCGCATGAAGTGGCTTTTACCGTTCATTGTGTCAACGCCGCCAGCCTCAGCTACGGTGTGGGGGCCACGGCCAGTGAGGCCGTAGCCCGTGCAAAAAGCGTCGCTACTGCCACCAACGGTCCGGCCGTCCTTGAACTGACCTGGGCGGGTCTTGAGCCGCGCATGGACTATGTCCTCTCCGTACAGGGCGTGGGCGCCAACGCAGAAGCGGGCAAATGGGAAACCGTTTCCTTCCGGACAGCGGAGTCCCGTGAATACATCCCCTCCTTTTCCAGTGTTAGTCTGGTGGGCTATTGGCACCGGGAGCCTTATTTCTGGGATGCCGCCCGTTTTGCCCCGCACGTGAGTTGGAAAGCCCCGGACGGCCACGAGCAGTGGCTCTTCCAAGCCTTTCTTTTCCTGGAAGGCAGCGACTGGCTTCATGGAAAAACCATGGTCATCTCCCCCGGAGGGGAAAGTGCCGACAAAAGCGTGTGGCAGTACCAGCTGGACCTGTGGTTGGGGCCGGAGGGCTGTGTAAAAGAACTGGATAAAGCCTGTGGAGAAGCAGCCGCCCGTATAGGAGCGCCGGAGCGGAAGCGGGGCGTCATCATCGGCGTGCCCGACGCCATCATGTTCCAACGCTTCTCCGACAAATCGTCCAGCACGACCTATTGGGGCGACGGACTGGACTTTGCAAGCGTAAACGACCGCTTGCAGGCCCTCTACTGGTACATGGACACCGCCCGGAAGATGTTCAAGGCCTTGGATAGCAAGTATCTGGAGCTCAGCGGGTTTTACATCACCTCCGAGGAGATTTACCTCCCCTGGGACATTGATGTAAACTGCAAATACAAGAACTGGGAACAGATTGCCCCTGCGCTGGCCAAGTATTGCCACGACGCTAACCAGGGCCTGTACTGGATTCCCTACCACATGGCCCCCGGTTACAAATATTGGAAAGACTTGGGCATCGACCAGGTTTGGATGCAGCCCAACTGGTACTGGGACCTCAAGGCCGGAGAAAGACACCCCTTCTCCAAAACCGTGGCAGCCATCAATGAGGCCGACATGAGCGGGATGGAGCTGGAGTTTGAATACTCTGCCGTAGCCTCACAAATGACAGGCGGCACCATGGGTCCCGACGGTGATGGGCGCCTGGTATTTACCGAGGCCGATGTCCCCGCCCTCCAGGACCGCGTACGACACTACATGCAGGTGTTCAAGGACGCCGGTTTCTATGGAAAGAAGTCCATCGCCCTTTATTCCGGAACCAATGCCTTCACGCAACTGGCCACTTCCCCGCTTCCTGCCGACCAGTCGCTGTACCATGAGATTTGCGCATTCATCATAGGGAACGAATAGCCGTAAAATGCAAAACGCTGACTCATAAGTATTTACGCAAAACAGCCCGGGCATATTTACACAGAGCAAAACACATAAAATGCTGAATATCAATCATTTCCATTTTACGCTCTTAGCGGCAATGCTGGCGGTTTCCTGCGCCACGGCACCTCCGCAGACCAGCGAGAACACCGTATTCCTCAACGAGGCCTGCATTGTCAAGGAAAGCCTCTGCGCCGCCGTCGACTACCGAACCGGTTACCTCGTGTTCCTGAGCCGGAATATGGACGGGCACAATTACGCCGGCAACAGCGGTCTGTGGCGTCTGTATTACAACACGCCGGAACAGAAAGAAATAGAAATCACTGCAGCCGACGCTACTCCGGAGGTAAGTATGGAAAAAGACACCATCCGAATAGACTACTCCTCCCTGGGCGAAAAAGCCTTTGCCCTTCACCTGAGGATTTGGCCGGAAGACGGGCAGTTGCGGTTTGGGGCAGCTTTGGAGAACCATGAGCCGCACACCATCATCCGCGAGCTGCAGTACCCGCTCATCGGCCATCTGCAACTGCCGGAAGGGTATAAGCTGCTCACTACCCATACCGGCGGTCAGCTGTTCGACGACCCCGTAAACAAGATTGCCGATGTAGACACCCGCGCGTTGTATATGACCCCAGCACAGAAGTTCCGTCAGTACGACCTCCAGTACCCGCGTAACGCCGCCAGCAACTGCTTTGCCTTTGTTGGGGCGCAGGACGGCCTGTACTTTGGTTCGCACGATACCTCCCTCCAGCAAACCTGGCATGGCCTCCGCTGCTATCCGGAGGAGGGGGAAATCGGCCATGTGACGGAAGACTTCAAGCACCTGGAGGCGGGTTTCTACCGCTATCCCAATGTGATGTGCGGGGATTCCTGGAGCAACGACGCCAGCGTGGTAGTCCCCTACACCGGCGACTGGACGGAGACTTCCCGCATCTATCGGCAATGGGCCAATACCTGGTGGCACCACGCCCCCGTTCCCAAATGGGTGCAGGACATGACCGGCTGGCAGCGCGTCATCTTCAAGCACCAGTACGGCGAGTACCTCCGCACATACACCGACCTTCCGGGCCGCATCGCCGCCGCTGGAGAATCCGTGGGCTGCAACGCCGTTCTGGCCTTCGGCTGGTGGAAGGAAGGCATGGACAACGGCTATCCCAACTATACCATCGACGACACCCAGGGCGGAGAAGCCGCCTGGAAAGCGGCTATTGCCCAGTACCGGTACGGAAGTACCGCAACGAAGCATTTGCCCGTACAGGGTCGCGAAGCGACGCGGAGTGAGGATACTTCCGTACCGGTTAACCGGCTACTGCTGTACTTCAACGGGCGGCTCATCGACGTGGAAAGCGACTTTTACCGGAACGGCGGCGGCGCGCATGTAGCCAACAAGGACAACACCGGCCGCGAATTCACCGAGCACTACAAATTCACCGGAGAAGGCACCACGCTGGGCTACTACGACTCCCGCACCTTTGTGATTGCCGACATGAGCAAGCGCCTATGGCGGGACCAGCTCATCGCCTGGGCCAACCGCGCCATGGACTACGGCGCCGATGCCGTCTTCTACGACCAGTTAGGCGTGGCGGAAGAATTCCCCAATTGGGACCTTTCCCGCGAATATCCCGTCCAGGACATCTTCACGGGCCGATACAAGGCCGACGCCCTGAAGGAAATCCGCGACCACATCAAGGCACGGAACCCGGAATTCGCCCTGGGCACGGAATGGCTCAGCGACTGTACCAGCCAGTTCTGCGACTTTGTGCACATTGTAGAATTCACCGCCCTCCCGGAGAGCTTTCCGGAATGGTTCCGCTACACCTTCCCGGAGGTAGTGTGGAGCGACCGCTGCGTCCGTGACGACAACGACGTCCCCCGCCGCGTGAACAACACCCTTCTCAAGGGCCTTCGCAACGACATTGAAGTATTCCGCTGCCGCGGGCTCATTGACGAAACACCGGTTTATCAGGCGCATCTGGCACAGGTAAACGCTATCCGTCACGCCTTCCCGGAACTCCTGCTGGAAGGCACCTACACCGCCACCGACGGCTTCACCTGCAGCAACCCGGCCCTCACCGCCCGTAGCTACACCACCGGAGACCGCCTGGCTGTGGTAGTCGCCAATACCACGGACGAGGAACAGAAAGGCCGCATTACGGCTGCCGGTATGCGCTGCACGGACAGCCGGAGCATCGCCCCCGCCCGCGTGAACGGAACCCATGTGAGCTTAGGCCCTAATGGCCTGGCCGTCCTCATCTTTGAGAAATAACTGATTATGAAACGCTTCTACTTACTCTTCCTCCTGCTGGCCGTACTGGCTTGCAACAAAACCGCTCCCATCACTTCCCTGCCTGCCCCGGAACAGGTATCGGCCCGATTGCAGGGGGAACAGCAAATCCTGCTGGAATGGAAGCACGCCGGTGCCGAGGGTTTCTACATCCTGCAGTACGGCGTCACCCAACCGCTGGCCAAACTGCCTGCCGGAAGTTCGTCGTTTCTCTCCGGCGAATATGCCCCCGGAAGCACCGTACAGTTGGGCGTACAGGCCTTTTCCGACAGCCGCATTTCCACCATCGCCTATGCCGCCGCCGTAACCCTTCCCAAGAAAGAGGAACCGGTGGAGCCTGTTGAGCCAGTAGAGGACGATCCCAGTCCCATCGACCCGGTGACCTTCTCCTGGGACGAGGTGACAGGGACGGAACTGCCGTCCAGTGTAAGAATCTTCAAGACGGAAGGGACGCTGAACGGCCGGCCGCTCCAGGCCTGGTATGCCGCAGCCAAAACCGACGCTGATGTAAAGCTGCGGGTCCTCTTCCCCGGCCTTGACAACAAGCAAACCATCGACGCACAGGCGGAATCCGAGGAGAAATGCCTGGTCCTGATCAACGGAGGCATCTTTGGAAGGCTCAATAACGGCCTGGCGGTGTGCGACGGGCAGCAGACGCCCTGGGCGCGTGTAGAAGACGACAATTGGGACGTGGACCGCCAGTACTGGGGCCCGGACAGCAAACTCCACACCGTTTCCCGCGGCCTCTTTGGCGTGGACCAGGACGGCGTACCGGGAGTCTTCTGGTCCTACACCCCTTCCCACGGCACCGTGTATGTCTACGACCAGCCCATCCCCACCGTAGCAGGTGGTCCCGTGCAGCCCGGCGGAACGGACACTTTCCCCTGCGAAAGGGTCCAATGGACACCCTATAATGCCATCACCTGCGGCCCGGTACTGCTTCAAAACGGGAAATGTCCCATCAACAAAAACAAAACGGCGGCTGGCTATTGGGAAACCAACTATGAACTATGGGCCGATGACATTTACGGCGTGGACGTCCTGGCCGACCGCACCGCCGTGGGATACCTGGAAGACGGAAGCACAGTGCTTTGCATTGTGGACGGCCGGATAGACACGTCCAATGGCGCCACCACGCTTGAGATGGCGGCCATCATGAAAGGCCTGGGCTGCGTGGGTGCGCTGAACCTGGATGGCGGCGGCTCCACGGGCATGTGGGTAAAAGGCAAAGGCCATCTCAATGACCTCACCGGCGGCAACCGCGCGGTCCTCACCACCATCGGCTTCTTTACAAAATGAGATTCCTGATTCTCTTCCTGACTGCAGCCATCGGGCTCATTCCCGCTCCGGTAAAGTATACACCGGAGAAGGACCGCACCTCCTTCAAAAAGGCGGTGGCCCAGTTGGAGCCCTGGCAACAGCAGGAGGCGTACCGGCTCACCATCCGGGGGAAGCGGGTCAAGATAGAGGCCCTCACCCCGGAAGGGCGGTTCCGTGCCCAAAAGTCCCTGGAGCAACTGCAAATGCTGGGCGAACTGCCGCAGGGAACCATTTTTGACTATCCCCGCTTCCGGCACCGCGGGCTCATGATTGACGAGTCCCGCAGCTTCAAGGGCCTGGCCTTCCTCAAAAAACAAGTGGATGCCATGGCGCTGCTCAAGCTCAATGTGCTGCACCTGCATTTGGACGACAGCGCCGGCTGGCGCATCGAGAGCGAGGCCTATCCCGACCTTACGGGAAAAACAGCCTTCCGCATAGGCCGCACCTATCACGAATGGGAGGCAGGGAGATACCGTTTCACTACGGCCGATGACCCGACCGGCTATGGCGGCTACTATACCCGCGAAGAGCTGAAAGAACTGGTGGCTTACGCCGCCCAGCGCTATATCACCGTGATTCCGGAGATTGAAATGCCCGGACACTCCATGGAGGTGGGCTATGCCTATCCTCAGGTGCTGTGCGAGCATCCCAACGGCCGGCTGCATACCGGCGCCTGGGACCTGTGTCCCGGCTCGGAGGCCACTTATCGGCTCCTGGAAGCCGTACTGGAGGAAGTAATGGACATCTTCCCCTCCCCGTTCATTCACATTGGCGGGGACGAGGCCACCATGAAAACCTGGTCGCAGTGCGTCCACTGCGCCCGGCGCATGGAAGAGGAAGGGTACACGGATGTAAAGGAGTTGCAAGGCTATCTGGTGCGCCGCATCGAGCGTTTTGTAGCTGCACACGGACGCCGCATCATCGGCTGGGACGAGATTCTGGAAACCGGCGTGCCGGAACAGGCTGTGGTGCAAAGCTGGCGGGGCATCGCAGGTGGCATCCAGGCTTCCGCCGCCGGGCACGAGGTTATTATGTCACCCAACAGCCATTGCTACTATAACTATTACCAGGACCTTATCCGGAAAGAGCCCAAGGCCGTGGGAGAACTGGTATCCCTGCGTTTCACGTACGGATATGAGCCTTTGGCTCCGGGGATGGATCCGGCGCTTCTGCGCGGCGTGCAGGCCAACCTGTGGACCGAGCTCATCCCTACCCCGGAGCACGCGGAATACATGCTCTATCCCCGCCTGTTTGCTTTGGCGGAAACCGCCTGGACACCGGCCGCCCAAAAGGAATACAAAGGCTTCCGCAAACGGGCGCGAGCCCTGCTGGACCTGTTCCGCTCTCTGGGGTACAACACCTTCGATATGGACACGGAAAGCGATTTGGCCCGCTCGGGCCTGCAACGTTTTCCCCCTGAAGGGACTCCTATTCCACTTGACGAGTAAAAAGTTTTTTCTATCTTTGCAAAATTCTGGCACATTGACACTTATGCAATTTATCATAGACTCCGACAGCAAAGATGCCATCTATCGGCAACTGGTCTCCCAAGTGGAGCAGGCCCTGCATTCCGGCAAACTGAAAGCTGGCGAGCAAATTCCGTCCATGAACGAGCTGGCCGCCCAACTGAACATCTCCCGGGAAACGGTGAAAAAAGCATATGGCATCCTGGTGAAGAAAGGACTCATACAGCCCAAGCAAGGAAAAGGTTTTTACACGGCCGATGTCAACGCCAGTGCCCATCCGCGCGTGCTGGTGCTCTTTGACAAGTTCTCCGTTTACAAACAAATTCTGTTCAACGCCTTTGCCGAGCGGCTCGCCGGAGCGGCGGAGATTACCATCTTAAACCACAACCAGAGTATTGACCTGCTGGAGCACTATCTGGACGACAACCTGGACAATTTTGACTTTTACCTGCTGGCCCCGCACTTCCCGTTAGACGAGGAAACCCAGAAGCGCGTGATGAAACAGTTGGCCCGTCTTCCCTACCGCAAGCTCATCATGCTGGACCGCCTACAGCCGGATTTCCCCGGCCAGTATGGGGCCGTATATCAGGACTTTGAGAACGACATCTACGACGGCCTTTCTGAGGGGCTAGGGCGGCGCCGCACCCGCACCATGCGCGTGATTACGCTTCCCATGTCCCTGTACGGCAACCATATCACCAAAGGCGTAGCACGCTTCACCAGCGAGCACGCCATCCCGGTGGAATTCCTCCATGAGGTTCCGCAGATCATTGAGAAGGGTGATACCTTCCTGGTGCTCAACTCCCAGCTGGACGCTGGTCTGGTGGCTCTGGCGCACAAGATTCAGCAGGCCGGGCTGGTGATTGGACAGGATGTTTTCATTATCTCCTACAACGAGTCCGACATGAACGAACTGGTGCTGGGCGGGCTCACCACCGTGAGTACGGACTTCCGGGAAATGGGCCGTTTAGCGGCCGACATGGTCCTCACCCACCAGTTGGAAAAGGTCCACTGCCCCTTCCATATGAACCGCCGCCAAACCTTTTGATTTCCATGGCGACAAGCGTAAAAAGGGCGACCCGCACGGGCCGCCCTGTGTTATGAAAGGGAGTTGGATTATTTCAGGACAAGTTTGAACAAAGCGATACCACCCCTCGTCATTCCTAAGATATAAGGAACACCATCAATGATACGCACCTGACATTCGGTGGTATTATTGTTAAGATAGGTAGTTGTTGCGTCAAAATCGTTAGGGTCAGCTGAAGCAATCGAGGCTCTAGCTACCACCTTGAAAGCATCCAGTGTAGCCTGAAGATTATCTACAGTGTCGTAAGCACCTTCGATTACTGTAACAATCGGCTTATTGGTAGCAGCGCCGTCCTTTGTCCCAACATTCGTGAAAGCAATATAACTCTTGCCATTAAATTCAAAGCCATGCCAACCAAAGCAGCGCTTGAACTCGGGATACAACTTTTTCTCAGTTGTACCGTCCATCAGGTGAAGACCTACTCCGCTATTGGTAGCAATAAGGCCATACGTCGTTTTTCCAAAAGTATAGTACTCTGAGATGTTATTAACATCATCTACGGGCATCTTTCCACGGGCTTCAACCCAATTCCATACATCAGCTCCTTTAAATGACTTTTCATCATTATTGGGGTACTTTGCGCCCCAGCCTTCCTGGAAAATCACCGCACAAACCATTCCATCTCCATCATTGGAGCGGAACCATAGTTTACCATCCTGATAATTACCTTCAACAGAAACCTTATCGCCTAACCTACGTCCATTGGAGAAGTTGGCCAAAAGACGAGGCTCATTATTGGTGCCATTTACCCAAGCATAAACACGATGAGTACCTCCATCTCCAAGATTAATAGCGATCAGTACTGGTTTTCCTCCATTAATGTCAGCATTACTATTCTCCATGAAACGAACTACAGAAACAGGATGTATTCCGCAATAAGAGCCAGCCATGTATGCAGGGTCTATGCACTTCTGGACAGCACCAGCATAGGTTCCATCAGAGATTTTAAACTTGTGAATCAGAGGAGTTTCATCACCATTTGCTGCAATACTTTCACTCTGTGCGACATAGACAAATTCGCTATCAAATGTTGCATTTCTTGCCTGAGTGTTATCGTCCAGAACATCTGCCAATGAGCCGGAGGTCACATACGCAGGCCATCCAGCAACACCTGCAACACCATGAATACCAAACACCTTCTCCAAGGTAAGGACTTTCTCAGTTACTACAGTAGTAGGATCGGCGGAGTAGAAGGTGATCTGAGGGGCCTTGTACTGGAACTGGCCACCCTCGCGATAGAAGACCAATGCGTAGCTGGCAGACGCGGAGCGGTCGGCCTTGGCAATCTTGATAGTAAACAGGGTATTGGCAGCCTTGGCAGGGCTGTCAATCTTCTTGACTACGCTGTAGGTATTGCCGTTGTCCGTGGACTTGACCACCCACATGGTAGTGGCCTGCCCGCCACCCATTTCAGCAGTGCTGGTAATTTCAATCTTGCTGATGGTGGGCAAATTGGAGGTGCAAATGAGGGCGCCGTAGTGCTTGGCATCCGTCTTGACGTCCAGCGCGGCGGCAATGGCCTTTGCCTCAGCATATTCGCTGTTGCCAAAGGTGAGTTTATCCTTATTGCCGGAATTGGCGCCGAACCAGAAATCTCCTTTACCATTGTCCTGGACGTTGCCCAACGTCACCTTCCAGTCGGCATTTTCCAGATAGCCGGCGGGAATCGTTTCCATGGCGTTTGAAGCAGTCCAGGCATAAGGTTGATAGGTGCTAACCTTTGTAGAGATACCATGCTTGCCAGCGGCACCGTCAAACACGTAGTAAACCACGGGATCCGGTTCGGGTTCACTATACAGCTGCACAATCTTGATTTTCTGGACCTGGGCGCCATTGTCTTTGCGCACAACTATGATTTCCGTCTCACGGGGAGCACCAGTGGTATTTTCAGCAAGTGTGAGGGTGAGCTTGTAGTCGGCCTTGGTAACGACAACGCTTACCCAGTCCACCGTGGGCTTTTCAACATCGATGTCTATGTTGGAGACTACATTGACCACAAATTCATTAGCCTCACTGGGAATGGCTTCCAGTTCTTCCTGCGTAGTTGTAACCTCGGTATTGGCCTTCACAATAAAGCTGAGCTTCTTCATGGAGAAGAGGCCTTCCTCGTTCTGGGCCCAGGCAAGGACGCTGCCATTCACAGCGGGAGTGGGAGGAGTAACCACAATCTTGCTTTCCGTCGCATTCACGGCAGCCACATAGTTGCCACCGGCAAATACATCCACAGTAGTGGTAGCGTTGGCATTCTGGATTTCATAAGGGAATTCCACGGCCTTGCCAGCCTCCACCTCTGCTTCCAGGTTGTTGATAACCAGCTTGAAAGCCTTGGCAAAAGGAATGGTGAAAGAGGTACCTTCCTCGTCATTGAGCGTGAAGGTTACGCCGTTTTCATCCGTGACGATGCTCTTGAAATAAGCGTCACCGTCTTCACCGGCAGGCCCCTGCTCTCCATCTTCACCGTCGTAAAGGACTACGACTTTACCGTTGTCACCATAGAACGTAATGGTGTGCTGGCCGGGAACGGAGTCATCAATGCTGGCGATGTAACCGCCGGCCTTCCAGACATCGATAACAGCCTGCATGGCCTTCTGTTGTGCCTTAAGGGTGTTAACGTCCGAGGAGAGTTCGTCCACCTTGCTCTTGAGCGCGGTGTCGTCATACTCTTTCGCGCAACCGACCATGGCCAGTCCCAGCGAGAGAGCGATGAAACCTTTTAAGAATTTTTTCATAATAAAATGGATTGGTTATTGGATAATTGTTGTATCTTTGGTGTGGTGTACTGTGGTATCAATTGCAAATATAGAAAAAATATCGTTACGATAATACAATATCGCCACAAAAACTTTTGTATTTTTGTACAAAGAAGCCACCGCATGAAAAGCGTATCATTCATAGCAGCTCTGAAGAGTGTCCTTGTGGCGCTCATGGTGTTAGTCTACACCGCCTGCACCTCCCCCGCGGAAAAGGCGGCCCGGGAACTGGCGGGGCGTATTGTGCCGGAATACAAGGACCGGATTGTGTTCCGGGAAGTGCCGGCGGAGCGGGACTTTTACGAAATATCGGCAAAAGACAAGGGCATAGTCATCAAAGGCAACAACGCCAATTCCCTGGCGGCGGGTTTGGGACGATACCTGGACGAGGCCGGCATAGACGTATCCTGGTACGCCTCGCAGGCCGTGGAAGTTCCTGCCCAGATGCCCCTTCCGGCAGAAACCATCACCACGGAAGCCCTGGTTCCCCAGCGCTTCTTCCTAAACTACTGCACCTTTGGCTACAGCATGGCATGGTGGCAGTGGGAAGAGTGGGAGCGCCTGATTGACTGGATGGCCCTGCACGGGGTGAACCTGCCGCTGGCCATCACCGGACAGGAAGCCGTATGGCAGCATGTCTGGAAAAAGTACGGCCTCACGGACGATGAAATCCGGAGCTACTTCACCGGCCCCGCCCACCTGCCCTGGCACCGCATGTGCAACATAGACGGGGTGGACGGTCCCCTGCCGCAGGGCTGGATAGACGGCCAGGCCCAGTTACAGCAACAAATCCTCCGGCGGGAACGCCAGCTGGGCATGCAGCCCGTCCTGCCGGCCTTTGCCGGCCATGTACCTGCTGCCTTTGCACGGGAGCATCCCCAGGCCCGCATTACGCCGGTTTCCCTGTGGGGCGGCTTTTCCGAGAAGAACCGCTGCTACTTTCTGAGCCCTTCCGATAGCCTGTACGCCCGCATCCAGCAGGATTTCCTGCAGGAACAGACCCGCCTGTTCGGGACAGACCATATTTACGGCTTTGACCTGTTCAACGAGGTGGACGCCCCCTCCTGGGACCCGGAAACGCTCTCCGAAATCGCCCGTGAGGCATACGGAAGTGTGGCAGCCGTGGACCCGGACGCCCGCTGGCTGCAAATGGGCTGGATGTTCCACTACGACCGCAAACACTGGACACCGGAAAACATCAAGGCCTACCTGCAGGCCGTTCCCCAAGGGAAAGTGGTGCTGCTGGACTATTACACGGAGCACACGCCCGTCTGGAAGAACACGGAAGCCTTCTACGGCCAGCCGTACATCTTCTGCTACCTGGGCAACTTTGGCGGTAACACCCGCCTGTCCGGCCCGTTCCGCCGGGAAAGCGAACGCATCACCGAAGCCCTTGAAAGCGGCGGCGCGGCGGGTATTGGCTGCACCCTGGAAGGATTCGGCCTTAACCGCTGGTTCTACGAATACACCCTCTCCCGCGCCTGGGACACAAGCCTTTCCGACGACGCCTGGCTCTCCGGTCTGGACCGTCGCCACCACAGTCCGGATGGATTCTGGAAAGCCATGGCCGACAGCGTTTACCTCCGGGGAGCCGCCTCGGAAGGCGTTCTCATGTGCGACCGTCCCACGCCGGAAGGGCTCCACAGCTGGCGGGTTGCGCACCATACGCCCTATGCTCCGGAAGTATTGGAAAGGGCCTTCCAACGCCTGCTGGACCACGGTGGCAACAGCGTTATCTGGCGGGCCGATGTGGCCCAGATAGGGTCGCAGGTGCTGGGCAACCGCTTCCCCGCCCTCAGGGACCGTTTGACCACTGCCTGCCGGACCGGACGCAAGGAAGAAGCGCAGGCCATAGGCCAGGAAATGCTTGCGCTCCTGGACCGTGCCGATGCCCTCTGCGCCACCCACCCGGAACTGCGGATGGACCGCTGGGTGCAGGCCGCCGAGCGCTGGGCCGCCACGCCGGAAGAAAAGGCCTATTACCGGCACAATGCCTGGCACCTGGTTACCACTTGGGGGGATTCCGAGCGCCTGAACGACTACGCCAACCGCCTCTGGAGCGGTCTCACAAGCACCTACTACAAAGCCCGTTGGACCCTGTTCATAGAACGGATGCTCTCCGGAACGTATGAGCGGGAAAGCTTTGACCGGGACTGCTGGGAGCTGGAAAAGCGCCTGGTTTCCGAGCCCCCCGACTTGGACCGGAAAGGCCTTACGCTCATCAGCTACAACGTGGGAGCGTTCGGGAAGTACCACGACAGCCTGCAGGAAGTGGCTCAGCTGCTCCGGGAACAAGGGGCCGACTATGTGGCCTTGCAGGAGCTGGACAGCTGCAACCGCAGGCACCCTGTCTTCCAGCTGGATTCGCTGGCCGCCTCATTGGGATATGACGGGCATTTTTCCAGTGCTTTTCCCTTTGCCGACGGTGCCTACGGAAACGGCGTGATTTCCCGGAAGCCCATCCTGAAAAGGGTCACGGTTTCCCTGCCCCAACTGGACGGGATAGAGCCCCGAAGCGTGGCCGTGGTGGAGACCGAGGACCTTGTGTTTGCATCGGTCCACCTGGACGTGAAAGACGCCAAGGTGCAGCAGGCGACCCTGGTCAATGAGTGGTTCACGGAACATTATGCTGGCTGCCGGAAACCGGTTCTCCTGTGCGGAGACATGAACGCCCGGCCAGGAAGCCCGGCCATCACGGAACTGGAGAAGTGCTGGATACGGCTTTCCGGAGTGGAAGACACCTATTCCACCGAAGCCCCGCACGGGTGCATCGACTACATCTTTGCCCTTAAGTGCGCAGCATCGGTAAACGTGGTTTCCTCCCGGGTGCTCACGGAGGAAACGGCCCGCTTGTCCGACCATTTCCCCATTCAAGTAATCATTCAGCTGTAATTCATGAAAAGAGTACAATCCCTGGATATTTTGCGGGGCGCCACTGTGGCGCTCATGGTGCTGGTGAACAATCCTGGCAGCTGGGCCGCCGTGTGGGCGCCGCTGCGCCATGCGAGCTGGAACGGCCTGCTGTTCGCCGATTTGGTATTTCCGCTGTTCCTGTTCGTAATGGGCGTTTCCATGTATTTCTCGCTGCACAGGGGCGGATTCAAGTTGAGCTGGAAAATGCTCAAACGCACGCTGCTACTCATCGGCATTGGACTGATTATTAATTGGATAAGCGGGATTGTATGGAGTCATGAGTGGAGCCTGGCCAGCCTACGGTACACCGGCGTGCTGCAACGCTTTGGCCTATGCTTCGGGATCTGTGCCGTGCTGGTGTGCACGCTGCCGCAGAGGAGCCTTCCATGGATATCGGCAGGAATCCTGGGCGTTTATGCCGCCATCCTGCTCCTCGGGAACGGCTACGTGTACGGGCCGGAGAACGTAGTGGCGCGGGTGGACCGCCTGCTTGTTCCGGAGGCGCATCTGTACAGCGACAACGGGCTTGACCCGGAAGGGCTGCTGAGCACCCTGCCTTGCCTGGCGCATACGCTTATCGGCTTTCTTGTGGGGAAGCTGGTGTATGAGAAAAAGGCCAAGGAGACGCTTCTGAGCGGGGTCGCGCTGCTGGCACTGGGACTTTTGCTCGCGCTGTGGCTGCCGCTGAACAAGAAAGTGTGGTCTCCGTCGTTTGTGCTGGTTTTGTGCGGCATGGGTACGCTGGTGCTCTGCCTGCTGTATTACCTGGTGGACGAACGCGGGCTGTGGAAGCACTACGGCTTTTTCAAGGCGTTTGGCACCAACGCCATCTTCTGCTATGTGATGGGCGACGTGGTGGCCTGGGTGATGGACGGCTCCGGACTGCACCGCTGGTACGCGCTGAACGCGGTGGACGGCGCTCCCCTGCTGTCGTTCTGCTATGCCGTGGCGTGCGTGCTGCTGGTCTGGCTGAGCGTCCTGCCGCTGTATAAGCGGAAGATATTCCTAAAGCTATAAAAAAGAAGCCGGACAAAATGTCTGGCTTCTTTTTGGTCGGGATGACTCGACTCGAACGAGCGACCCCTACGTCCCGAACGTNNCAACTGCGCTACATCCCGATTCCTGATAAAAAACAAGCTCTTAGGCGAGCTTGTTGATGTAAACCTGGAGACCGCTCTTGAGGTTGGCCGCTTTGTTTTTGTGGATAACCCCGATTTTTGCGAGCTTGTCAATCATGGCATATACCTTAGGAGCATTCTCCTGGGCTGCTGCCTTGTCTGTCGTGTTGCGGAGGTCGCGGATGGCGTTCCTCGTTGTTTTTGCATAATACTTGTTATGCAGGTGGTGACGCTCGCTCTGACGGGCGGCACGTGCGGCTGATTTAGTGTTTGCCATTATTTTACTTTTTTATATTTGGTAGTGGGTAGGAGAATCGAACTCCTATTGCGGGAATGAAAATCCCGAGTACTAACCGTTATACGAACCCACCAAACTTGGGACTGCAAAGGTAAGAAAATTTTTTTTCCCTCCAAAATTATTTCTCATCTTTTTGTGTCCCTGTACCAACTTTTTTACTGGACCGTAATTTCCAGGGTCACGATATCCTTTTTGCCGCTCTCCCCTGTTACCTCGGCCTCAATCACATGGAAGCCCGCCGTAAGGGTAATGGACTCCCCGGAAACGGATGCCCCGTCCACCGTCCACTTCACGCTGCTGGCCACATAGCCGTCCGGGAGTTCCACCTCCAGCGGGAAACTGGCACCGGCGACATAGTTCTCCGGTGTGAGAATTAACGGATAATCCAGTCCTGCAGTTACGACGCCGCTCACCGTGAACGCGGCCTTGTTGCCATCATAGGCAATCTCCGACAGAGAAATGTCCGTGGCGTTTTCGCTCCAGCCCTTGGGGGCGTAGGAAGTCACATTCTTGCCGCCCGGGAACGGAATATCCGTGCCGGGTTTGGCGTAATAATAGGCACTATAATCGGCATCATACTCCATGCCATAACTGCAGTCATACGGAGAGGCCGATGCCACCACATAGAAACAGGGATGTTTGCCGTTCTCGTTGATGGCGTTGTAAGTAACCCAGTCGGACCAGAGCGTGGAGGCGGCAATGCTGCTGGTGCCATAGCCCGAGCTGATGGACACCTTCCGGGAACTCTTGTCCACATGATAGGCAATGAGCCCCTCTGCAGGGAGGAATTTGTCCCAACCGGTCTTGCTGCGGCACTCCAACAGGATGTACTCCCCTTCCGTGTCGGTGGAAATCTTGTAGCCCACATTGTTTTGTACGCTCTCCAGGGTGTAGGCGCCGTTCTTGGGGAATTCCAGGATGGAACTTTCGTCCAGCCAGCCAATCATGATGCGCTCCTCCATGTTCAGGTACGGCGGCGTCCAGCCATTGTTGTTGTAAGAACCGGAATCCATCAGGGAATACTCCAGCAAGGTACGTCCCTGGCCGTTGGTGGCATAGTCCGTGTCATAGAAGTCCGGCAGGCCCATGGCATGGCCGAATTCATGACAGATGGTGCCCAGACCGTCCAGGCCGCCACTTCCATTGAGCTCGGAACCGCAGGCATAGCGGTCAATCCGCTTGCCGTCCAGCGTCAGGTTAATGCCTCCGGCAGTCAGGTACCATTGGTGCGGCCAGATGGTGTCATCTTCGCCGCCATCCGCCTCGCCCTTACCGGCATAGACCATATACACCAGGTCCACATAGCCGTCGCCGTCCAGGTCGTAGTCGGAAAAGTCGGCCACGCCGTCCAGCAACTGACAGGCATCTTTGACGGCCACCTCCGGACACTTGTCATTGCCCTGGCTGTCGTCTCCGCCATAATAGGCCATCTTCTGCGGCAATGTCACGGGGCCATACACATCGAAAATGGGCTCAAAGAGTCCGTGCGCATTCTCATAATAATAGTCACGGGCACTGCCTGTGGCGCCGTGCTCACTGTACCCCACCTGGTTGAGCATATTGGAAATGGCCTGGTTGGGATTGTCGGTGGTAAAAGAAAGGTCGCTGAAATTGACCAGGACAACCAGAAAATGCTTCTGGCCCACTGCAATAGGGGCGTTGGCACGGCGTGCCGATGCCATCTGCTTGCGGGCCTTGCGGCGGATGGAGGCAGCCTGGGCTGCGGTTTCCGCAGTAACGCCTTCCACTACACGATAGAAACCGTCGGCATCCATGCGCACCACCTGACCGGCCTGGTTGGTGGTCCAGTGGGCCCACTC
>DEKS01000057.1:15431-21009 GCA_002354005.1 Bacteroidales bacterium UBA2716 | reverse complement strand
CAAACAATGTCCGTCATGCCCGTCTTCGCTCCGTCAGGCCTCATGACTGGCGTCATCGGCCTTCCGTCTCTCATCCGGGCACCGCTCCCTCCGCCGGCCCACGCACATTCCCCGTTTCCGCCAATTCGCTCCGGCGCTCACCCTTCCCCTCCCATCGTCTATAGCACATCATACATGGCCAGAGCCTACTCCGGGACCTGCCCTGTGCTTTAACCATATTGAGTTTGTCCGGGGGGGGCTGGTTGGTCGGTTTATTTATAGGTAGTTCCTCCTTATACTGAGGGCCCTTTGGGTCAACGGCGCAGGTCAGTGGGGGCAGCGGCGCAAGTCAGTGGGGGCAACGGTGCAGGTCGGTGGGGTGAACGGCGCAGGTCAGTTTTTACGGTGGGGTCCTGCGCCGCTAAAACGCTTAGGATGGCGATTTCTGGCGCAGGTCAGTAGGGCGAAATCGGACCTGCGCCATTGGGCTTACTGACTTGCGCCATCCATCCTTCTGACCTGCCCCGTTGGGCTTACTGACTTGCACCATCCATCCTACCGACCTGCGCCATTGGGCTTACCGACCGGTGCCAAGTGATGGAAGGGGAACCATTCAATTCAATGGTTGGTTGCTCACCATCCAACTTTTGACAAAAAACAGGCGGAGAATAGCGAAGGAAAATGAAGTTTTGTAAAAAACGGCAGAAAAGACTGATAGTTTGCAAGAAATTTTGTATATTTGCATGAATAGTGCTAAAACCGGCCATGCTGGAAGATATTCGGAAACAAATAGAACAGCTGATTGCCCGCTATGAGGCTGAGAAGGCAGAGAATGAACGTCTCCGCCAGGAGTTACATGCGAGTGAAGAAACCGGGAAAGCCCTTAGGAAACAGATTGATATACTGGAATCCGAGATAGAAACCAAAAAACTTGCCCAGGCTTTCTCCGGCGGCTCCCCCAGCCCGGAAACCAAAGCCAAGGTGGACACTTTAATCAAGGAGATCGATAAATGCATCTCCTACTTGGAGGAAGCGTAGTATGGACCAAAAAATCAGCGTAAAGATTGCCGGTCGCATCTTCAACCTCACCGCCAGTACTCCGGAAGCGGAGCAGCTGTACCGTGAGGCTGCAGAAACCATCAACAAACGCTTCGCCGCCTACACCCGCAGCCATCCCGGCAAAAACGTCTCCGACCTGCTGTCCATGATAGCCCTCAACGAGACCGTCCTCCGCCTGGGGTTGCAAAAGGACCTGGACAGCCACAAACAGGACGAAAAAGCGCTGGCTGGTGAGCTGGAACGCTATCTCAACGATTCACAAGCATAGCCGTCACCCATCGAAAGCTGAAATCAACACGTTTCAACGCGCCGGGTAGACTCAGGCCGGGGATGACAGGCCCCTTGTTACCGTAATGGAATTCTGTGCATGTCACAGGACGCGGGATCTCAGCAACCGGTCGGCTCCCAAATCTTATTCCCATAAGATTTTCTGACTAGATGCTGACGGCTCTTTTATCAAGCAGTTTCCTTGCAAAAGGAGGCTGCTTTTTTTGAAAAACAACAACACAATATATACTTTATGAACATTACAAGCTTACTTATCGGATTGGTCGCCGGTGCAATCATTGCCCTGGCAGCGTACATACTCATCCGCCGTTCCATCCTCAAGGGAAAGCGCGATGAAATCCTGGAAAAAGCAGAACTGGAAGGGGAAAAAATCAAGAACGAACGCATTCTCCAAGCCAAGGAAAAGTACCTCTCCCTCAAGAGCGAACACGACAAAATGGTGAACGAGAAAAACGCTCAGATTCGTGAGGCGGAAAACCGCATCAAGCAAAAGGAAAACAACCTGAACCAGAAGCTCAGCGAGGCAGACCGCAAAAACAAGGAGCTGGAGGCCCAGAAGGCCAGCGCCAAGGCCCAGGAAGAGCAAATGAAAGAGCGCGAGGCGGAATACGAGCAGCTCCGCGGTCAAGTGATCCGCCAGATCGAGGCCATCGCCGGCATGAGCGCCCAGGAGGCCAAAACCCAACTCATGGAAAGCATGAAGGCAGAGGCCCGTACAGAGGCCCAGGCCTACATCAACGACACCATCGACGAAGCCCGGCTGAATGCCGCCAAGGAGGCCAAGCGCATTGTCATCAATACCATCCAGCGCACCGCTACGGAAACCGCCATTGAGAACGCCGTCACCACTTTCCCCATTGAAAGTGACGAGATTAAAGGCCGCATCATTGGCCGCGAGGGCCGCAACATCCGCGCCCTGGAGGCCGCTACCGGCGTAGAAATTGTGGTGGACGACACTCCGGACGCCATCCTGCTCAGCGCCTTCGATCCTGTCCGCCGCGAGGTAGCCCGCCTGGCCCTGCATCAACTGGTTGTAGACGGCCGCATCCACCCCGCCCGCATTGAGGAAGTGGTGACCAAAGTGCAGAAACAGCTGGAAGAAGAAATCCTGGAAACCGGTAAACGCACCTGCATAGACCTGGGCATCCACGGCCTGAGCATGGAACTGGTGCGCCTGATCGGCCGCATGAAATACCGTTCCTCCTATGGCCAGAACCTGCTGCAACACTCCCGCGAGGTAGCCAACATCTGCGCCATCCTGGCCAGTGAGCTGGGCCTGAATCCCAAAATTGCCAAGCGCGCCGGTCTGCTGCACGACATTGGCAAGGTTTCGGAAGAAGAGCCGGAACTGCCGCACGCCCTGCTGGGTATGAAACTGGCAGAGCAATACAAGGAAAAGCCGGAAATCTGCAATGCCATTGGCGCGCACCACGAGGAAACGGAAATGACCTCCCTCTACGCTCCCCTGGTGCTGGTTGGAGACGCCATCTCCGGTGCCCGTCCGGGTGCCCGCCGGGAAGTGATTGAGAGCTACATCAAGCGCCTGCGCGGCATGGAGAACCTGGCCGCTTCCTATCCAGGCGTTACCAAGGCCTATGCCATCCAGGCCGGCCGCGAGCTCCGCGTCATTGTGGGTGCAGAGCAAGTGAGCGACCACGACGCAGAAGTCCTCTCCGGAGACATCGCCCAAAAGATTCAGGACGAAATGACCTATCCGGGCCAGGTGAAAATCACCGTTATCCGGGAAACCCGTTCCGTCGCCTACGCCAAGTAAATGGATACCCTGGCCCCGCTCATTGCAGACCTGGCGCTCATTCTGATTTGCGCCGGCATCATGACGCTGATTTTCAAGAAATTGAAACAGCCGCTGGTGCTGGGCTACATTGTGGCGGGTTTCATTGCCAGTCCCCATTTCACCCTGACGCCTTCCGTCATGGATGCAGCCAGTATCCACGTGTGGTCGGACATCGGCGTCATCTTCCTGCTCTTCGCGTTAGGGCTGGAATTCAGCTTCAAAAAGATTGTCAAGGTGGGAGGGCCGGCCATTATCGCAGCCCTCACCATCATTTTTGGCATGATCTTCCTGGGCTTCACGGTGGGCTCGGCCTTTGGCTGGAGCAAAATGGACGCCCTGTTCCTGGGCGGCATGATTTCCATGAGTTCCACCACCATCATCTACAAAGCCTTTGAGGACCTGGGCCTTGCCAAGAAGAAATTCGCCGGCCTGGTCATGTCCATCCTCATTCTGGAAGACATCCTGGCCGTAGTGCTCATGGTGGTGCTTTCCACCGTGGCCGTTTCCTCCAACTTTGAAGGCGGCGAACTGGTGGGCAGCATCCTCAAACTGGTATTCTTCCTCATCCTATGGCTGCTGGTGGGCATTTACCTGATTCCGCTCATCCTCCGCAAGACGCGCTCGCTCATGAACGACGAGACCCTTCTGGTGGTATCGCTGGGCCTGTGTTTCATGATGGTGGTTGTGGCCGCAAAAACCGGTTTCTCCGCGGCCTTCGGCGCCTTCATCATGGGCTCCATCCTGTCGGAAACGCTGGAGGCAGAACATATCGAGCGCCTGGTAAAACCCGTCAAGGACCTGTTTGGAGCCATCTTTTTCGTGTCGGTGGGCATGATGGTGGACCCTGCCATGATTGCCCAGTACTGGCTGCCCATCGTGGTCATTACCCTTACGGTCATCGTGGGCCAGGCCTTCTTCGCGACCACCGGCGTCCTGCTCTCCGGACAGCCCCTTAAAACGGCCGTCCAGTGCGGATTCTCACTCACCCAGATTGGCGAGTTCGCCTTCATCATTGCCTCGCTGGGCGTGGCGCTGGGCGTCACCAGTAACTTCCTCTACCCCATTGTGGTGGCCGTATCGGTCATTACCATTTTCCTCACGCCCTACATGATTCGCCTGGCCGGGCCTGCGTATGAATTCCAGGTCAAACACCTGCCGGAACGCGTGAAAACCCTGCTGGACAACTATGCGGCATCGGCAGAGCCCCGTGTCGGCAAGGACAACCTGTGGAAACAGTATCTGGGCGCCATTGCCCGGAATGTCCTGCTGTACGGCATCCTTTGCATCGCCGTGTGCATCATCGGATTCACCGTTTTGCTGCCGGCGGCAGAAAAGTGGATTCCCGGCGTATGGTCGCACGTAGCCACCGCCGCCCTTATCATCGCAGCCATGGCCCCCTTCCTCAGGGGCATCATGGTCAAGATGAACAGGAGCGCGGAATTTTCCAGCCTGTGGGACGAGAACCGCGCCAACCGGGCGCCGCTCGTTGCCAGCGTGGTGCTGCGCTTTGCCATTGCCGCCGGTTTCATCTTCTACGTGCTGGCCCGCCTGTTCCACATCTCGGTGCTGCTGATCACCCTCATTGTGCTGGCGCTCATCGTGTTCCTGCTGTTCAGCCGCTGGACCAAACGCTATGCACACCGCATCGAGGAAACCTTCATGACCAACCTGAACTCGCGGGAAAAGCGGGCAGAATACCTGGGCGAGAAAAAACCGGAATACGCGTCCAGCCTCCTGGACAAGGACTTGCACCTGGCCGATTTTGACATCCCCGCAGAGGTCGAATGGGCCGGCTCCCAGCTCCGGGAACTCTCCTTCGGACAGCACTACGGCGTACACGTGGTGTCTATCCTCCGCGGCAACAAACGCATCAACATTCCCAAGGCCACAGACCGCATTTTCCCGCACGACCACATCCAGGTCATTGGCACAGATAAGGGCCTGGAGGCTTTTGGCGCATCCCTGAAGGCCGCACAGACCCAGCTCCCGGAAGATTTCAGCGCCGGAGAAATGGTGCTCCGCCGCCTGCCGGTAGAAAGCCCCTCCCCCTTCCTGGGGCAAACCTTGATCCAGGCGGGCATCCGGGACAAGTATCACTGCCTGGTGGCCGGCATTGAAAAGCCGGACGGCAGCCTCCACGTACCCAACGCCCGGCTCCCGCTGGAAGACGGCGACGTCCTCTGGCTGGTGGGTGAACACAAAGACATTGACGCCCTGATGGGCTAAATACCAACCGCTTATGAAAACCCGTTTTCTCCTGTCAGCAGCCCTTCTTTCGGGCCTTATGCTGTCTTGCACGCACAAGCTCAAAGACGGTGACTACACCCTTACGGTGCTCTCTACCAACGACGTCCACGGCACCTGGTTCGACTCCACCTACGTAGACGGCAAGGTGCGCAAGTCGCTCTTTGCCATGAACTATTACATCGACAGTGTCCGTACGGCCGACGGCTTTGG
>DEKS01000057.1:6275-15345 GCA_002354005.1 Bacteroidales bacterium UBA2716 | reverse complement strand
CCCTTACCCCGCACCTGTTCCCGCGCCTGCTGGAATACATGCGGTACGACGCCGTTGCCATGGGCAACCACGACATTGAGACCGGCCACAAGGTGTACGACCGCGTGGCGGCGGACCTCAAGCGCGCCGGAGCCCCCTTCCTGGCGGGCAACGCCATCCGCAACGACAACGGAGAGCCATATTTCCCGCTGTACAAGATGGTGGAAAAAGCCGGCCTGAGGATTGCCGTCATCGGCTATAACAACGCCAATATCAAGGCCTGGCTCTCCGAGGAACTCTGGAGCGGCATGCACTTTGTGTCCATCGCCCAGCTTATCCAGGCCGATGTGGACAAGGTGCGCGCCAAGGAGCATCCGGACGTAGTGGTGGCCGCCATGCACTCCGCCTGCGGCCAGGGAGACGGCACCCAGCTGGAAGCAGAGGCCCTGGACGCCTTCAACCTGGTAAAAGGGGTGGACTGGCTCATCTGCGGCCACGACCACAGGCCCTACGTAGAAACACGTGACACCTGCGCGCTCCTGAACTCCGGCAGCCACAGTCGCTATGTGGCCCACGGGAAAATGCACCTGAAGGTTGAGAACGGAAAAATTGTGAGCAAATCTTTTGAGACCGACCTCATTCCCGTAAAAGCAGAGAAGGCCGATCCCGCCATGCGCGAGTATTTCCGCAAGGATTTTGAAGCCGTGCGCGATTTCACCCTTCAGGAAGTGGGCATCCTGAATACGGAGCTCTACACCCGCGACGCCTACAAAGGCATGTGCGACTACATGAACCTCATCCATACGCTGTGCCTCTCGCAGGCACCGGCCCAGATTTCCTTTGCCGCTCCCCTCACCTACAACGGCCACGTAAAAGCCGGCACCCTGGTATTCAACGACCTGTTTACCATTTATCCCTTTGAGAATCAGCTCTATGTAGTAAAGATGACCGGCGCGGAAATCCAAAAGTATCTGGAAGTTTCCTACGACAACTGGATTTGCACCCTCTCCAAGCCCACAGACCACGTGCTCAAGATCCAGAGCCGGGACGATCCCCGCACCCAGCAGCGCGGCTGGTCGTTTATCAACCGGGCCTACAACTTTGACTCCGCCGCCGGCATCAACTACACGGTGGATGTCACCAAGCCCTTTGGCAGCCGCATTGTCATTACCTCCATGGCCGATGGCACCCCGTTCCAGGCAGAAAAGACCTACAACGTAGCCATGACCTCCTACCGCGCCAGCGGCGGCGGAGACCTGAAGGCGGCCGGTGTGGATACCGACCGGATTGACGAGCGCGTAGTAGCCCGCTATCCGGAAATCCGGAACCTACTGTACGACTACCTCATGGACAACGGCTCCATCGACCCGGAAGTCATTGGGAATCCGGCGGTTATCGGCAAATGGGAATTCGTTCCGGAGAAACTGGCCCGCCCTGCCCTGGAGCAGGATATGGCGCTACTGTTCAAACGCTGAATCCCCAAGTCCCTCCCCCGAGGGGAGGGGTTTCGGGAGGGGGTAACGTGGATGTTTTCATGCAAAGAATGAAGGGATTTAGCCTCTAAATCCCTTCATTCTTTGCATCAGTGAGCCCGTGGCCACGCCCTTCATGAGCTTGCGGGTGCCCTCGAACTGCTTGAGGAGCTTGTTCACATCCGGAACGGAAGTGCCGGAGCCGTCTGCGATGCGCTTGCGGCGGGAACCGTTGATGGCCTCCGGATGCTCGCGTTCGTACGGGGTCATGGACAGGATGATGGCTTCCGTGCTCTTGAAGGCATCGTCCGGAATGTCCACATCCTTGAGGGCCTTGCCCACACCGGGAATCATGGAGGCCAGCTCTTTCATGTTTCCCATCTTTTTCACCTGCTGAATTTGCTGATAGAAGTCCCACAGGGTGAACTGGTCCTTGGCCAGCTTTTTCTTGAGCTCGCGGGCCTGTTTTTCGTCGTACTGTTCCTGCGCTTTTTCCACCAGGGAAACCACGTCTCCCATGCCCAGGATGCGGTCTGCGATGCGCTCCGGGTGGAACACGTCCAGCGCCTCCAGCTTTTCTCCGGAGCTCACAAACTTAATGGGCTTACCCACTACCGCCTTGATGGAGAGGGCGGCACCGCCACGGGTATCGCCGTCCATCTTGGTAAGGACCACGCCGTCAAAATCCAGACGGTCGTTGAAGGCCTTGGCCGTTTCCACGGCATCCTGACCGGTCATGGCATCTACCACAAAGAGGGTTTCCGTGGGCTGAACGGCCTGGTGCAGGGCAGAAATCTCGTCCATGAGCTGCTGATCCACGGCCAGACGGCCGGCGGTATCCACAATGACCACGCTGAAGCCCTCTGCCCGGGCCTTGGCAATGGCAGCCTTGGCAATTTTGATAGGATCTTTCTCCCCTTCCTCGGTATAGACCGGAACGGAAATGCTTTCTCCCAGCAGTTTTAGCTGGTCGATAGCGGCCGGACGGAAAGTATCGCAGGCCGCCAGGAGCACCTTCATGCCACGCTTGGACTTGATGTGCAGGGCCAGCTTGCCGGAGAAGGTGGTTTTACCGGAACCGTTGAGACCGGCCACCAGCACCACGGCGGGATTTCCTTTGAGGTTGATGTCCTGGGCCTGCGAGCCCATGAACGCCGCCAACTCGTCGTGGGTGATTTTCACCATCATCTGCTGGGGCTTCACGGCGGTGAGCACGTTGGCGCCCATGGCTTTGTCCTTCACGCGGTCGCAGAAGTCCTTGGCCACCTTGTAGCTTACGTCGGCATCCAGCAGCGCCTTGCGGATATCCTTGACGGTTTCCGCTACATTAATCTCGGTGATTTTTCCTTCACCCTTCAATATTTTGAAAGACCGTTCCAGTCTTTCGCTCAGGTTCTCGAACATAGCAAATTCTTTTGAATAGCCTACAAAGATACGGATTTTGGCGGAAGAATGGAAATCGACAGAAAAAAATGCCCCTAAATGGGTTGTTTCACACGAATCGGTAGAAAAATTCCCGAAAAAATTCACGTTTCTGAACGTGAGTTTGGGGAAAGCGCCCTACCTTCGCAGCAAGCCGGGCACGGTGTCCGGCCGATAAAGATTTGTGCTGATGAAACTAAAAAATTTCTGGGTGATGCTCCCGCTATTAGCCGGACTCACCGCCTGTGACGACTTCTCCGCCCTCAAGGGGTTGAGAGAACAAGGGGAACTCCGCTGGGTGCTGGACAAAAGCATCCGGACCAAAGCCACGGAAGAGATTCCCGACACCAATGAATTCCTTTTAACCATCCGCAGCGGCGACGGCAGTATCCTGTACGAGGGGAACTATGGGGACTCCCCCCAGTACCTGAAAGTGGATCCGGGCAGCTACACCATCACAGTGCTGTCCATCCCCTTCTCTGCGCCCGCCTTCGCCCGCCCGCAGTACGGCGACGAGCAGGTGCTGGTGGTGCAGGCCGGACAAAAGATTACCGCACACCTGAACTGTACGCTGCGCAACGCCGGCATCCGCCTCAGCATTGCACCGGATTTCCTCACCAGTTATCCCGACGGCGTGCTATTTGTCAAACAGAGCAGCGTGAAACTCAAGTACACCTACACGGAAAAACGCATTGCCTATGTATTCCCGGGCGAGGTTTCCGTTATCCTGTACAACAACGCCCAGGACCAGACCCTGTTCACCCGGGAGCTGGAGGCCCGCGAGGTTCTTACCGTGAGCATATCGGCCCCGGGCGACGGCAGTGGCAGCGGACAGGTGAAGGTGGCGGTAGACACCAGCAAGACCTGGTCCAACGAGCAGTATGTCATCGGGGGCGATAATGACAGCGGCAGCGGAAACGACGGCGGGCAGTGGAAAAATGCCATTGCCGTGGGAGAAGCGGCCCAACACGCGGGCGAAACCGGCGTATGGCTCTACGGCTATATCGTGGGCGGCGACCTTTCCTCGGCCGGGAAATCGGTAAAGACGGACGGGATTACCAAAAACACGCATATTGCCCTGGCGGACCGCTCCACCATTACCACCAAAGAAGACTGCGTGGCGGTAGAACTCCCCAAAGGAAGCACCAGGGACGCACTGAACCTGGTGGACCATCCGGAGTTACGGGGCCGAAGGGTCTATGTGAAAGGAAACCTGGTGGAAAGCTATTTTGGGACAACCGGCCTGAAAGGCACCTCCGAGTACAAACTTCCTTAGAGCAGGCGGTAGAACAGCCGCATAAAGTGCGAGCCCATATTCTGGTACCAGGTGCGGCTGTCCCTCCAGCTTTCCAGCGTCCACTCCATCGTGCCTTCTTCGTCTTTGAGGAACTGCGATTTACCAAACAGAGCGGTTTGCGTATCGTAAATGAAACTGTTTACCTCACTGTTGATAAAGAAGCTGCGCATATCCAGGTTGGAGGCACCCACAATGCTCAGGTA
Organism: Bacteroidales bacterium UBA2716; assembly: GCA_002354005.1. GTDB lineage: Bacteria > Bacteroidota > Bacteroidia > Bacteroidales > UBA932 > Cryptobacteroides. Next base: position 10,972 of record DEKS01000057.1, on the reverse strand, counting down.
ATCGTCGCACACCAGGCTTTTGGAATGGATGAACGCACCGCTGCGTTCAAAAATGCGTACGCCGGCAGCCAGGCACTCCGCATACACGGAATGGTTGGCCGGACCGATAAGCGGGGTGTCTACCCGTTTGGGCAGGATCAGGCGCACGTCCACGCCCCGGAGCGCGGCACTCTTGAGCGCATTCAGAAGCGAGGTGGGCGGCACAAAGTACGGCGTGTGGATATAAACATAGTCCCGGGCGTTCTGCAGAATCCACTCGTAGCCCAGGAGCGTAGCCGGGTGCTGGTTCTCCGCGGCGTCCGTAACCACCTGCACGCATTTGTCCTTGAGCGGAGCATCCCAGGCGATGGGCTCCGGCAGCGGAAAATAATCCCGGAGCGGATGGCTCAGGCGCCCGCCGGAAGACACCCAGCTGTCGATGAACGACGCCTGCAGGCGCGCCACCACGGGGCCCTCTATGCGCAGGTGCGTATCCCGCCACTTATAGAAGTAGTTGTCGTTCAGGTTCATGCCGCCGGTGTAGGCCACCTTGCCGTCTATGACCACAATTTTGCGGTGATTCTGGCAATTGATGCGCATCAGGAACGAGCGGAAGCCATTGTGGATATGCGTATAGGGCAGCACTTCCATGCCGGCCTTGGCCATTTTACGGAAATAGGAACGGGGAATGTTCCGGCCTATCATGTTGTTGTTCAGGAAGCGGACCTGAACCCCTTCCTTTACCTTCTGCAGCAGGGCGTCCCGCACTTCCATGCCGGCTTTGTCGTTGCCAAAACGGAAATACTCAATGTGAATGAATTGTTGCGCCTTACGGATATCCTCCAGAAGAAGTTCCCGCTTGCGGAGGCCTGAAGTGATGATTTCCATGGAATTGCCCTCGTACACGCGGTTGCCGTCCCCGCAGGCGCGGAGGAGCTTTGCCAAGGGACGAAACCGTGCATCTACCTTTTCCGGCGTGCTTTCCGGGAACAGCCTGCGCCCCAGTTCCTCCGGCATTTGCCCGAACAAGTTGAGGGTACGGCCGTGCAGGCGCTCACGCACTACATCCCGCCGGTAGTCGATTCCGAACAGGCAATAGGCAATTAGGCCAACAACGGGTAGCAGGGCAATGAATAGCAGCCAAATGACCTGGGTATCCGCTTCTTTTTCTCCGCGCAGAATTTGCCAAATGATACCCAGCGCGAGCAAAACGCGCAAAACAAGCCCTATGATGAGTGTGAGTGGCATATCTTTTGCGAATTTACGGAATTTCCATGACAATACCTATTTTTTTGTATCTTTGCATAATCGAGAGCAACGAGGGATGAAAAGCTACCTGAAAAAACTGGAAGAACAAATACGGCTTCGCGCCAGCAAACCCGCCTTGTGTGACTACGGCGGGGAAAGCTACACCTATGTCCAAGTGGCAGAGCAGGTGGAAAAGTTCCACATTTTTTTCCAGGCGGCAGGCATCCACAAAGGGGACAAGATTGCCCTCTGCGCCCAGAATTCGGCCCGGTGGGCCATCGCCTTCCTTGCCGTGAACACCTATGAGGCCGTCATCGTCCCCATCCTTCCCAACTATACGCCGGAAGGCCTTGCCCAGCTTATCCGCCACTCGGACAGCATTTTTCTTATAGCGGACGCCCCCATCTGGAAAAGTCTGAAAACATTCGATCTTCCACTCGTCAGGGGCGTGCTGGACGCCCGAGAATACAAACTGCTCGCCTGCACGGACCCTCGGCTGCAAACCGCCTGGGAAGACCGTGAAACGCTTTTTCAGGCATGCTACCCGGAAGGACTCTCCATGGTCGATATCCACTATCCGGACAACCCGGAAGCCGTGGCCATTATCAACTACACGTCCGGCACCTCCGGAGACCCCAAGGGCGTCATGCTCAGCTACGGGGCCATGTCGGACATTGTGGAATATTGCCAGCAGCATATCCACAACGCGCCGGAGAATCTGGTTTCCATGCTGCCGCTGGCGCATATTTACGGTCTGGGGATAGAGTTCGTATACCCTTGCTGCACCGGGTTCACCATCCACTTTCTGGGCAAGGTGCCTTCCCCGTCCCTCCTGGTCCAGGCCATGAGCGAGGTTAAGCCGTACCTGATGATTACGGTGCCGCTCATCATGGAGAAGCTTTACAGCAACCTGATCCGACCGCAGTTAAACACCCGTTCGGCCAAGGCCATTCTCACCATTCCGGGGGTCCGTTCCTCCTTCTATCGTTCCGTAGGCAAAAAACTGCTGGCCACCCTGGGCGGGAACGTGCACACCCTCATCATTGGCGGTGCCCCGCTTAGCTGGAAGGTAGAAAGCGTCCTCAAAAAGATTGAACTGCCCTATGTGGTGGGCTATGGCATGACGGAAGCCTGCCCGCTGCTGGCCTTTGACATGCCGGCAGGCTATGCCCCCGGCTCCTGCGGCAAGCCCATCCATCAGATCCGGATCGACTCCTCGGAGCCGGACCGCATCCCCGGAGAAATCCAGGCCCAGGGTCCCAACCTGTTCTCTGGCTATTACAAGAACCCGGAGGCGGAAAAAGAGGCATACACAGCAGACGGCTGGTTCCGCACCGGAGACCTGGGCATTATGGACGAGTCCGGGAACCTGTTCATCCGCGGACGCATTAAAGCGCTCATCCTGAGCTCTTCCGGCCAAAACATTTACCCGGAAGAAGTGGAGCAGGTCCTGGAGCGGCATCCGCAGGTAGAAGAATCCCTGGTGGTGGACCGGGAGAACAAGCTGGTGGCCCTGGTATACCCCAAAGCCGGCTCTGTTAAAGGCGACGATGAGGAGGCCATTGCCGCCCTGTCGGACGACATCCGCACAAGGAGCAACGCCCTCCTCCCCAAATTCAGCCAGATTTTCCAGGTAGAGCTGGTGGACATGCCCTTCGAGCGCACCGCCAAAGGCAGCATCAAGCGGCATCTGTATCAGTAAGTCGTATTACTCCAGATACCGGGCCTGGAGGCGGAGACAGTCCTCATAGCTAATTTCCATGGCGTCTTCCAGGTAGCCCTGGATGGAGCCCCAGTTGGCGTCCACAAGGTCCAGCGCGTGGTTGAAGTTTTTCACGCTCACGCCCATGAAAGCGCGCACCACTTCTTCTTCGTCTTCCCCGCCGCCGGCGGCACGGACCTCTGCGCAGAGTTTCTCTACCAGAGGCCGATAGGCGTCGTTGGAGCGGTCAAAATCCCTCAGGATGGTGGCGCGGTCTGCGCCCAGGGCGCCCAGAATGAGCGCGGCGCCAATGCCGGTGCGGTCTTTCCCCTGCGAGCAGTGCCACAGAATGGCGCCCTCCTCCGTTTCCAGCACCAGGTTCATGAACGTAGCGTACTGGAGCTGCGAGAATTCGCTCAGCACCAGGGAAGGATACAGTTCCCGGGCCTTTTCCTGGAACATTTTCATGAAGGAAAGCCGGACAATGTGTTTGGGAAGGTCCAGCCAGGTTTCTTCCGGGATGGCTTCTCCGCTCTCCCGTTCTGCCGAGGTGTCCAGTGTGGGTAGCGTAAGGTAAGCGGCGCCGGGAATGGCCACATCCGGCTGCAGGGAGGCCTCCGGGATGGAACGGAAGTCAAAAATGCGTTTGAGATGGAACTCCCCCACGAGCCGCCTCACATCTGTGCCCGTGACATCGTGCAGGTGAGCCGTACGCAGCAGCCGCCCATATTTTACGGTTTTCTCCCCGATTTTGATGCCGCCCAAATCCCTGGCGTTGATAATTCCCTCGAACATAAACGCAAATATAACAAAAAATACCTATATTTGTATATTGCAACCAAGAAAGACTATGGATACCAAAAAGCCATTCGTAATTACCATCAGCCGGGAGCTGGGCTCCGGCGGACGCACCATTGGCCGCAAACTGGCCGCTCAACTTAACGTTCGCTACAGCGACAAAAACCTCATTCAGGACCTGCGGGAGAAATTCAACCTGTCCACCTATGAGATTGAGAAAATCAAGGGAACCAAAAAGAACTGGCTCACGGAAATGCTGGACATTGTGGCACCCGTGCCCAATTCCGGCGCCTACATTGGTTTCGAGGCCGGCAAGGGGGACGAGTGGAAACTGAACAAAGTAAAAGCGGACGATATTTTTGAGGCAGAGGCCGCCATCCTGAAAGAAATTGCGGCGGAAGGCTCCTGCATCATTGCCGGCCGTTCGGGTTTCTTTGTGCTCAAAGACCACCCCAACAAGCTGGATATCTTTATCCAGGCCCCGCTGGAAAAACGCGTCCAGCGCGTCATGGAAAAACAGAACCTCACGGAGGAGGAAGCCCGCGAGGTCATTGCCTCGGTGGATAAAAGCCGCGAAACCTATGTACAGCGCTATGCCGGCACCAGCCGCTACGACGCCCGCAACTATGACCTGGTCATGAACGTGGGAGACATGTCGGACGAAGACGCCGTTGCCTGCATCCTCAAATTCATCAAATACGCCAGCAAGTAATTAGCGCCCGCAGATATTCTTAAAGTCGCAGATGGCGCAGGTTTTGGCGTCCCCGGTGCGACGGAAGGGCACATTTACATCGGTCATTTCCAACAGCATGTCCCGGAGTTTTTCCCGCACCAGGCGGATAAACTCCGGGCTTTCTGCCACGTCTGGCAGCGCCCCGGTATACAGGCGGCCGGTACTGTAGATGGAATTGAGCACACGCGCTCCCTTAAGCTTGGGGTCTGCGTGGGCGAAGAGTCCGTACACAAAGAG
>DEKS01000057.1:0-6195 GCA_002354005.1 Bacteroidales bacterium UBA2716 | reverse complement strand
AATGAGGAGGTCGTCGTCCTCCACCTTACCCGTCTTGTAGTCCACAATGCGCACCTCGCCTTCCTTGTAGCTGTCCATCCGGTCAATGTAGCCCTTGATGCGGAAGCCCTCGAAGGTGGTTTCCCGGCGGAGCTCCAGGCCGATGATACGGAAGCCCGCCGAACCGGAACCCGCCAGCAAATCTATATCGTGCTTTAGTGTAGCGCGCACATAGCCCAGCAACACCTCCTCCAGCACCAGGTTGCGTCCGCTCACCTCCACGCTGTTCATCTCGGAGAGCACGGCAGCCCGAATCAGGCGCTTGAGACGGTCTGTATTCTTCCGTGTGGCCTGCAGGTAGGCCGGTGTCACAAGCTCCATGTCATAGAGCTGCTGCATCACCTTGTGGAAGACATTACCCAGCATGCCGGCATCCAGCGACTCCGCAACCTCGTCCTCTGCCTGCAACTGTTCCACGAACTGGTAGTAAAAGCGGGCCGGACAATATAGATAACTTTGCAGGACGGAGGCCGACAGCACGCCTTCCCGGATGGCCTGCGCGTGGGCCTCTGTTTTGGGAATGGCGTCCTCCACCGTCACGGGATGCATCTCTGCGCTGGCCACCAGACGCTCCAAAGGAATGTGGAAATGGTATTCCAACTGTTTGATATAGCGGCTTTCCTCCCCGGACTTCAGGCCTTCCGTCCGGCTGTCATATAGCAGCCACACGTGCTCTGCCCGCTGGATCATGCGGTAGAAATAATACGCCCAAACGGCATCCTGGTACTCATAGGTGGGAAGGCCAAAACCCTTCCTGAGTTCCGGCGGGATAAAGGACGACGAAAACGTCTTCCGCGGGAACATGCCCTCGTTGGCGCTCAGGACCACCAGGTTCCTAAAATCCAGCGCACGGGTTTCCAGCGGTCCCATCACCTGCAGCCCCTGCAGCGGCTCTCCCCGGAACGGCACCGAAATACCCTCCAGGCTGGCCTCCAAAAGACGCAAATGGGTTGCGGGTAACAGCTCCAGGTCTGTTTCCTGCAGGATATTGAGCTGCGTATGGCAACGCTTGGCAAAGTCCAGTTCCAGCAGCATGTCTCCGCCGGCCGATAACTGCCGTCCCACCAGCGCCACCACCTCCGAGAAATAACGTTCCAATGCGTGGTTCTGCTCCACGGACGCCACGGAGGGCTCCGTTACTACCGCCCGGAAAAAGAGATTCAGCACCGGGCCGCCCAGCAAATCCGAGAGGGGGATAAAATATTTGGCATCGGCCTTTACACGGGTTACGATGGCCGATTCTTCCTCCGACAGCAACTCCCGGAACAGGCCGGAAGCAAACACCTCCCGCACCGTCCGGTGGTAGAAATACCAGCCGTCCGGCCGGTGCCGCAGCCGCAGTTGCAACTGGCCCAGGGCCTGGAGGAGCGTATACACGGAACTGCCGCGCATGGGATAGCCCATGGTCACGTTCACATTGTCGTGCTCCGGCGGGATGGAATTCAGCAGCGGCAGAAGAAGGTTCTCGTCCGGAAGCACAAACGCCGTCTCCACGTCATTATCGGCCTTAGCCTCCTGCAGGATGTGCCCAGCCAGTTTGGCCTGACCCACGGAAGAAGGCACGCTGATAACGGTAATGCGGGGTTTGGAAAGGCCTTCCGGGTCTATGGGGAAAGCCTGCGGAAATTCCTGCACGTTCTTTCGCATGAACAGCGACGCCTTGTTGGCGGGATCCTTGATTTCCGGGCTCACGAAATCCCAGACAAATTGGGCCAGACCAGCGTCCCGCATGCGTGACAGGAGCAGGCGCTCGCACTCCGTAAGGGCATTCAGGCCCACAAAGACAAAAGTGCGGGTATCCGGGAATACGGGCGAAAGCAAATCCACCGCGGGCGTTCCGCCCTTCAGGGCGTCTGCCAGGCTGCGGTACACCATGCCCTCGTAGGCCATGCCTTTCTCCTGTAAGTGCTTACGAAACTGCGTATAAATCGGGAACAGAAGGTTCCACAGCTTCACAAAGCGGGTTTTGATCTCGCCCTCCTTCCCCTCCCGGAAATGCGAGAGAAACTGTTCGATAGCCGCCCGCTGGTTTCCGCTCAGGTAGTCCAGCGGATCCTGGATGGCCTTGAAATCCGACACATTCTGCAGCAGGTCCTCCGCATTTACCAGATACTTGTCGATATCGTCAAAATCCTGCAGCATCACGTCCCCCCAGAACACAAACTCGTCCAGCGGCTCCGCCTGCGGGTTAAGCGAACGGTAGCAGTTGTACAACTCCAGCAGCAGCCGGAGACGGTCTGTCACGTTTACCTTATATACCGCGTAAAAGAAGTCCTTGATGGTGTACATGGGCGGAACCGGGAGCGGCACACCCCCTCCCTGCTCTTTCACCCGCTCTCCCAAATACTTACGAAAGAAAACCATCGACCTCCGGTTGGGGAAGACGAAGCAGTGTTGCTGTATGTCCGGGGCCCGGAAATAGTGCGCGGCCACCTGCAAGAGAAATGGTGTCATACTTTTCTGCTAAATTAGTAAAAATATCCGAAATTTGTCTATATTTGTAAATGGATCTTTGTTTTGAAAGATTCAAAACTAAACACAATAAAAGGAACCGATATGAAAAAGAAATTCAGATGCCTGGTGTGCGGATACGTATACGAAGGCGAAAATCCCCCCGCAGAATGCCCTGTATGTCACGCCAAAGCAGAGAAATTTGTAGAGGTAAAAGAAGAAGCCGGCAAGCCCCAGTGGGCCTGTGAGCACGTGATTGGCGTTGCCAAAGGCTGTGATCCGGAAGTATGGGCCGGTCTGCAGGACCACTTCACCGGCGAATGCTCGGAGGTGGGCATGTACCTTGCCATGAGCCGCCAGGCAGAACGCGAAGGCTATCCGGAAATTGCCGATGCCTTCAAGCGCTATGCCTTTGAGGAGGCAGACCACGCCGCCCGCATCGCAGAGCTCCTGGGAGAGGTCGTATGGGACACCAAAACCAACCTCAAAAAGCGCTATGAGGCAGAGGCCGGCGCCTGCGAAGGCAAACTGGCCATCGCCACCAAAGCCAAGCAGCTGGGCTACGACGCCATCCACGACACCATCCATGAGATGGCAAAAGACGAAGCCCGCCACGGGGCAGGCTTCTTAGGTCTTTATAAGCGTTTCTTTGAGAAGTAGTTATTACCGAATCTCAAGCAAGTAAGGCAGCCGGGCGTAAACAGCGCTCGGCTGCTCTTTTGTAAGGGCTTTGGCAGCCTTGGCAATGCCGGCGAAAGGCGTGTCTGCAAGAATGGAAGGTTCCTCCGGGGTCTGGCCAAAGCTCATCAGGAGTTCCTCTATCATGGTGAGCGGCTGCGGGTAACCCACTACCGCATATTCGTCGGAGGAATGGAAATCGGCCAGGGAGGCGGCATAGGCGATGGCATCTTCCAGCGTGCCAATCTCGTCTACCAGACCAATCTGAAGGGCATCGGCCCCGGTCCAGACACGGCCCTGGGCAATCTGGTCCACCTGTGCGGGCTCCATGCCCCGGCTGGAAGCCACCAGATTCACAAAGGACTCATAGATATCCTCTACGGAAGCCTGCATGTAGGCAAGTTCCTCTTTGTCGAAGGGACGCATGAGCGAGAACATGTCGCTGTGCTTGTTGGAGCCCACCGACTCCATGCCCACACCCACCTTTTTGGTGACGCCGGAGAATTCCGGAATCATGGAGAATACGCCAATGGAGCCGGTAAGGGTGGTGGCGTCCGTATAAATCTTCTGGCAGCCGTTGGAAATCCAGTAACCGCCGGATGCGGCATAGTCGCCGTAGGAAGCCACCAGGGGCTTTTCTTTTTGAAGAAGGTCCAGCGCGGTGCGGATTTTCACCGAAGCGGAAACGCTGCCGCCGGGAGAGTTCACGCGAAGCACCACAGCCTTTATGCTCTTGTCTTTCCGGACCTCGTCAATGACCTTGACAAAGCGGTCGCCGGCTACCTGGCCGTATTCCTTGCCCTCTACAATTTCACCGTCCGCATAGATCACAGCCACATTGTTGCGACCGGGCATCTGCGTGACTTTGGCCGCCACATAGTCGGCGAAGGGCATCAAACCCAGTTTTTCCACCTTCTCCACCTGTGCAAGGGTGCAAAGCTTGCTCACCAGCGCCTCATGGTCCACCAGTTCATCTACCAGACCGCAATGCAGGAAGTCTTCCGGCTGAATGAGGGCCAGTTCGTCTACCAGCTGGTTGAAGGTTTCCTCGGAAAGGCCGCGGGCCTCACAGATGGCGCTGGAGAAGACCTTCCAGCAGGAGGAAATCATCACCTGGTTCTGTTCCCGGTTTTCCGGCGAGGCGGTAGAGCGAATGAACATTTCACCGGCGCTCTTGTATTTTCCGTGGCGGATGAGCTGCACATGCACCCCCACCTTGTCCAGCAGGTCCTTCAGGAAGGTGAGCTGACCGGACAGGCCGATGAGCGTGGCATTGCCGCCATGCTGGGAGCCCATATAGATTTTATCGGCAACCGAAGCCAGATAATAGGAACCGTTGCCCGGATTCTCCGTGTAGGCGATAACGGGCTTTCCGCTCCTGCGGAATTCGGCCAGCGCAATACGCAACTCCTCCACGTGGGACATGCCCACCGCCATGCCATCGGCACGGAGCAGCACGTATTTTACGCCCGGGTCCGAAGCGGCGGTGCGAAGGGCAGCCACGGCGTCATGCATTCCCACAATGGGGTTCATCTCGAAGGAGCCCATGGACATGAGTCCGGCGCCTTGCGGCAGCTGGGCCTCCTGGGTTTGTTCTGCCAGGGAGAAGGCGCTCATATCCAGATCCAGCACACCCTGACGGGGCAGCGTCGGCGTTCCGGCGGCCAGGGCCGAACCCAGGAAAATGAGTAACAACAGCACGCGAAGGATACGAAGGACGATAAAGCCGCAGATAACGGCCAGCATGGTCTTGACAAAATCTTTCATATTATAACACTAATTCGGTTGCTTGGTTCCAGGAGATGTTCTCCTTATAATATTTGTTCAGATAGGTGGAGCCCATGGACGGCAGGTACATGGACAAGCCGCATACCCGATTGAGGGGAATGCTCAGGAAATAATCCGTGGCGGCCTGATACACAATAAACTGGCTTAGGGCGGCATCCAGGCGCGCTTTTTCCTGCTCCGAAATACCGGCCTGCACCAGAATGTCCCGCAGGTCGTAGAAATAGTGACGGTCGTAGCGGAAATAGCCTTGGACATTGCTTCCGCTCATGGTTTTCAGGATAGGCCGATAGGCCTCGAACAGTTCCTTGCACACCGCCTCCAGGGCATCCATCTTTCGGGTATCCACAGCAGTGATGGTGGCGCTGCGGCTACTGCCCGACTGCGCATTGTAATACGCGAAGTACTCGCGGCACACCTCCACCGGGTCCAGCGGCCTGGCAAACAGATGCGTGGTAATGTTTTTATAATCAAAGCCGTCGGCCAGCACCTCCGTAGGTGAAAAGCCCACGATATCCGCCTTGCCCTTAAGGGCGTGCGCCACTTCTACGCAACCCGACAGGCAGGCATCGATCAGGCAATAATCCAGGTGCATGGGAATGGCATCGGCAAAGTCTTCCAGGGACATTTCCGTGCCACCGGTGGGTGTTTTATCCTGGCCGATGGAACGCAGGCTCCACAACGAGCCTGAAGAGGGTTCAAACTTGGACGGGTCTGTATAGTACCCGGGCGGCAGCCAACCTGAACCGTGCGAGGAGAAAACCACGCCGTAACTTTGGGCCGGATATTTCTTTTGCGTCGTCGAAAGGGCCTCGTGAATGGTCTCCCTGGTGCAAAGCTGCGTATCTCCGCCCCATATCTGGATGGTGTCCCGCTGCACTTCCCCACTGCGGTTGGCCCAGAGACGATAAAGGACAGGGGCGCTGGGGGAAGCATAATCTCCCGCGCTTTTGGGAAGACGGGCCAGCACCAGAAGGACATCGGCATTGAAATACGTTCCTTCCGGGAGGTACCCGCTTTCCAGGTCTTTCAGATCCTCCGAGAGATAGCCCGAAAGGGAGTTATAACCGGCCGATATCATGACCATTACCCGGCGCGAGGGCATGGAATAAGCGCGCTCCGAACTGGAACGGGAAGCACTGTCCGCGCCGCTGATGCCCATCTCGAAGCCGGCATCCTTGCTACAGGCTGTTGCCACAAGCAGCACAGCCAGAAGGGTCCATATGAGCCTTTTTCCCATAA
>DEKS01000144.1:1495-8609 GCA_002354005.1 Bacteroidales bacterium UBA2716 | reverse complement strand
GGTTGGGAGCTGATGCTGCCGCCTGCTTTCCGCTGTAACGAAGAGAAGTATGACAGCGTGGTGGCGTCGCTGCGCGGAGCCATTACGCTGCTGCCGGATTATACGGTAGTGCATAAGCAGGATGTGTTTATGCGGAAGCGGTATGAGGCGGAGAGATGCCCGGTTATGCCGGGCATGGCGGGAGGAAAACCGGGCATGACGGGGTTCTTGCAGGAGGCGTATGAAAGGCATTTTGACGGGCGGGAGTACCTGGACCACAAGTGCCGGCTGTGGCTGTGTTTTTCGACGCGGAAGAATGTGCGTAGCGCGTCCAGTGGTATTCTTGGGCTGCCATCGAAAGCAGGTATGCCCCGGAAGGAGAGTATCCTGAAAGCGTTGGCGGCGGCGGAGCAGTTTGCGACAATGCTGGAGGGGAATTCCCTTTTGTCTCTGAGAAGACTGACGGAAGTGGAGATTATGGGAATCCTGCAGGACTATATGAACTTTACGGATGAGGGGCCGGATGTCCTCTCGGACATACAGGTTTCACCGGATGAGATACGGATTGGAGAGAAGGCTGTCTGCTGTCATCTGATTGCCGATTTGGACCAGCTACCCGGTGAAGTGGGCAGTTGCCGGAAAGATGCTGACTTGAGTACGGAGAATTCCGATGTGATGCTGTCCTTCTTCCATGGGATTGGCCAGCAACTCCCCTGCCCGCATGTGGTGAACTGGTTCTGTGTGAAAGAGCCGTTACAGGACATCCATGGGAGCCTGGACACCAAGCGCCGCCAGATGCAGAGCATGAGTGCCCGCAGCGCCGAAAACCGCAAATACGCCGAGGAAATCAACGACTATCTGGAGAAAGCGGCCACCGACCAGATGTATACCGTGCGCTGCCATGTGAGCATGTTTGCCGAGCGGACGTATAATGATGCCATGGTGACGGCCATCACGAAGATGGGCATCACGCCGGTGCATGATACGTCCAATGCTCCGCTCCAGTTCTGGAGTGCCATCCCGGGAAACGAGGCCGGGCTTGCCTATAGCGAATATATGACGATGGAACTGACATCGGCCCTGTGTCTGGGCATCTATGATGGCCTGGAGGCCGGGATACCCGGCGGCATCCTGAAAATGAGCGACCGGCAACGGCTGGTGCCGCAGCGATTCGACATTCAAGAGCGGGCCATGGAACTGAACCTGATTGAGAACTACAACGTGTTTGTGCTGGGCCCTTCGGGCGCAGGCAAATCGTTCTTCATGAATAAATACCTGAAGAGCTGCTATGATGCCGGTCAGCATGACTTCCTGATTGACCAGGGCAATTCTTACCGGGCGCTGTGCCATATCATCCATGAGGAATCCGGCGGCAAGGACGGTAGCTACTACACGTTTGAAAAAGGAAAGCCGATATCGTTCAATCCTTTCCGGAATGTCCGTCGGTTCAGGGAGGAAGACTCCGAGGCGCTGGACTTTCTTTTCACCCTGATGGCAACGCTGTGGAAGAACAACACGGAGCCGATTTCAAGCACGGCGATGAAGTTCTTGAAGGAGAGTGTGCTGGCGTTTTTGAACTATTGGGAGGAGACCCTTCGACAAGCTCAGAGTGACAACGGGGACCCGGTGTTTGACGATTACTATGCGTTCTTGGACAAGGTGTTCCGGAAGTCCTTGCAGGAGGCTGAAATCCGCCGGGAATACTTTGACTTTGACAGCTACATGATTGCCCTGGAGCAGTTCACCAGCGGCGGGACGTACGGATACCTTCTGAACTCCCGGGAGAATATTGACATTCTGAACAACCGCTTTGTGGTGTTCGAGATTGACAGCATCAAGGGCGACAAGGTGATTTATCCCATCACGACGCTGGTCATCATGGATGCCTTCGGCGAGAAGATGCGGAGCAATTCAGATTTCAAGGTGATGGTGATTGAAGAGGCCTGGAAGGCCATTATGGGCACCCAGATGGCTACCTACATGCTGGAACTTTGGAAGACGGCCCGCAAGCACCGTACCTCGGCCGTGGTGGTAACGCAGGAGCTCAAAGACATTACGTCCTCCCCTATTATCCGGGACAGCATTGTGGAGAATTCCGGCGTGAAGATTTTGCTGGACCAGAGCAAATACCTGAACAAGTTTGACGAACTGGCAGCTGCTCTTTCGCTGACGGAGGATGACAAGGCGATGGTGCTGAGTCTGAACCGGTATAGACCCCCGATCGGGTCGGGGGTGACGGCTGGGCGCGAGGTGTTTTTCAATCTGGGAAACCGGAAGAGTTTTGTGATGCGGCTGGAGGTGAGCCCGGAGGAACGCTGGGCGTTTTCATCGGCCAAAAAGGACAAGGAACGGCTGGCCGGGATGGTGGAGAAATGCGGCGGAAGCTATATCAAGGCGATTAAAAAACTGGTTAAAAGGGAATGTGTATGAGAAAGAGATTCTTCGCTACGCTCAGAATGACAATTCTGGCGGCGATGCTGTTGGCATGGGCGCCAAGGGCATCGGCCCAGTTTGCGACATTTGATGCGAGTAACCTGGCGCAGGCTGTGCTGTCGTTCCTGCAGGACGGGGACAACATGGCCATGAACAGTGCGCAGTTCCTGGAGAATCTGGGCGTGGCCAAAGAGCAGCTGGAGTTCCTCCAGAACATGGACAAGCGCTATAAAGAGGTTCGGAAGAATCTCTATAAGGCGCAGGACGTCATCCGGATGGCCAGCAACTACGAGATGATGGCGCGGATGATGGTGAGGTATGTGGAACGGCTTCGGAAGGTGGACCCGGCGGTGATGAACTATTACCAGACGCGCTCCCTGGTAAACGAAGGCTTCCAGTATCTGCTGTATGCATCGCGGGAAGTGAAACGGGCCCGGGAGTTTCTGGATTCGCAGTCCCAGGTGAGTGAAGAGGAACGGATGAAGGGGCTGCATGAGTGCAGCAAGGGCGTTTCCAAAGCGAATGCGGCGCTGTACTCCCATATCAAGGGGACTTACGAGGAAATTGATGCGGCTGAGGAACTGGTATCGGCCCTGGACGGATTGGACGAAGCGTTCAAAATTAAATACGACAAGCCATGACGAAACTGAACTATCCGGAGATGCTACAGAGCATCAAGATGTACATTTTCACCGGCGACCACAGCGCCGTGTATTCTCTGGCCTGTGCCATTGCCTGCATTGCGGCCATGGTGTCGCTGCTTTGGTGGTACAACAAGATGCTGAACGACCCGTACGGGAGGCTGGATATGCGTTCCATTATCCGGACGGCCATCGTGCTTTTTCTGACCTGCAATTTCTACAGCTTTGTGCTGGTGCCGTTCGACTCCATCACACACTATGTGGCCAAGGCCATTACGGCATCGGTGGACAAGGACGCGGCCGGTCTTAGCGGAAGGATTCTGGATGCGCTGGGTGAGACGGAACGGAAGAACCAGGAAGAGAGTCTTGGCGGCCAGTTTGAGGAGGAGATGTCGCGAAGCAGTTCCATCACTTCCGAGGACAGCGGCCTGTCCGGCGAAACATCCTTTGTGTTAGAGTCCTTGGCGGAATCGGCCATTGAGGGAGGTAAGAAGCAGAATATCTTCCAGAAGGCCTGGAATGTTGTGAAAACGGCGGTGAGCGTGAAGGTGGGCAGCGTTGTGAGCGGCGTTGCCACCGTTCTGTCCTGGCTGATATCCATCGTGGTGAAAATTGTACAGTACCTGCTGCTGGCCGTCAGCAGCGTGTATCTGATTGTGCTGGGATTCATCGGCCCCTTTGTGTTTGCCTTCTCGTTGATGCCAGGCTTCGGGAACAATATCTCCACCTGGGTAGCGCGGTACATCCAGATTTCTTTCTGGATTCCGATGTCGGCCATCGTGGACTATGTGAACTTCCACGTGAAAGATGCGCTGGTTGTGGAGTTCTGGCGGGCGGGGCTCGGAGCCCGGATGGCTTTCCCGCTGCATATGATTATCATTGATGTGGTGCTCCTGATAGCGCTGCTGGCCATCCCGACGCTCGCTTCCTGGGTAATTACTTCGGCCGGAGCCAGCGATGTGAACCGCTCTATTGCAACGGCGGCCCAAAAGGGCGCCATGCTTCTTGGAAAATTCAAATAACCATTGACTATGAATAAGATACAATTACTTACACAGGACATTGAAAAGTCCTTCAAGAAACTGAGTTCCCTGACGCTGGTGTCGGTTGCCGGGTCACTGCTCTTTGCGCTGGTGGTGGGTGTGTATGCGCTGACATTTGCCGAGAAACAGCGGCAGAAAATCTATGTACTGGACCAGGGAAAGAGCCTTTTACTGGCCCTTCAGACAGATGCTGTCATGAGCAAGGACGTGGAAATCCGTGACCATGTGACGCGGTTTCATGAGCTGATGTTTACCCTTTCGCCCCAGAAGCAGACCATCCAGGAAAACCTGGACAGGGCCTTCAATCTGGCCGACCGAAGCGCTTGGGAATACTCGCAGGATTTGGCCGAGAAGGGGTATTATTCCCGCTTGATATCGGCCAATATCTCCCAGCAGATGATTGTGGATTCCGTGCGGATTGCCGGAGGGGCGTATCCCTGGGTGGTGGAGACTTTCGCCCGGCAGTTCCTGGTGCGGGAAAGCACGGTGTCACAGTATTCGTTTGTATCGACCTGCCAGGTGCTGGAGGGACGTCGCTCCGATGTGAATCCCCATGGGCTGCTTATTGAGAAGTTCAAAGTGGTGGCCAATGACCTTGTGGAAACCCGGAAGCGATGAAAGCGATTCGGAACGATTCGCGCCTTGCGAAGGTGCTGGTGTACTGCGGCGTCGCCTTATGCCTTGTGGGGGCGCTGGTGTATTTGTACAGGGCTTATATAATGTTTGCGTAATATGGAGGACGATAAGAAAAAATGGGTGCTCTTTGCCGTATTTGCGGCATTTGTGGTGGGGCTGCTGGTGGTGATGGTGATAATGGTGTTTAAACCTTCCAAGCCATCGGCCCCAGAGGCTTCTGTGACGGTGGTGATACCGGACGGCGATGCGGTGGCCTTGGAAGAGAGCAAGTCCAAGGTGTACAGGGGCTCGACGGAGAACTATTATGAAGGCTTGAGTGCGAAGCTGGAAGCCGAGGAAGATATTTCGTTGGTGTCTTCTTCGCCGGCTTCGGGGACTGCTGTTGTGGCTACGGTTGCTGAGCGGCCGGAGGCTGCTGCGGAGCGAGTGTTTGGGACGGGGGCATCGGCCTCCCCTGCTCCTTCGTCGGCGCCGAGAAGGTCGGGAGCGGCAAGGGCCCTGTCGGAGGATGAAAGGCTGGAGTATGACCGGAAGCGGGCGGAGATGGTGCGGGATGTACTGGCGGGGGCTACGGCTGATGAGATACCCGGTCAGGTCGGGCATGACGGTGGGAGGGTTGGGCAGGACTCCCCTGCCTCAATCGACTTGTCGGCGGTTGGCTCGTCGGACGGGATTGTTACGACGCTGGACGATGAGCCGTCTGAGGGCGTGGGTTATGGGATTCGGCCGTTCCGGTGCATGTTTGTGCGGGACCAGAAGATTAAGTCCGGGCAGCGCGTGACGGTGCGGCTGCTGGAAGATTATGTGGATGTCGGCGTGCGGATTCCTGCGAATACGCATTTGTCGGCCATCTGCAAGATTGGCGAGCGGCTGGAGCTTTCCGTGCGGTCGCTGGAGATGAACGGACGCATCGTTCCGCTGGCATTGGATGCGTACGATACAGATGGCCTGCAGGGCATCTACTGCCCGGAGACATCGGCTTCCAAAAACTCGCGCCAGGCTTCCAATGATGCGATTTCTGCTGCCGGCACCACATTCGGCGGCCTGGTGGGCGATTTGGCGTCCACGGTCCTGCGGACCGGCGCTTCCATTGCCCGGAGCGCCTCCGGCGAAGTGTCGGTATCGGTCGTGTCCGGCTATGAGTTTTACCTTGTTAAATCTGAAAGAAAATGAGACGATTGCTTTTTACTCTTGCACTTGGGTGGGCATGCTCCGGAATCGGCCTTGCACAGGCCCCGGACACGCTTTTTATCTCCACCACGCAGGTTGTGCATCTGCGCTTCGCCTCCGAGCTGAAGTACGTGAATCTCGGCTCCCGGGACATCGTGGCCAAGATTGTGGACGGCAGCAAGGATTTCGTGGCCGTCAAGGCCCGGGAGGCATTCGGGGAATGTACCTCGATGTCGTGCCTGGAGGCCAGCGGAGCGATGCATACCTTCATTGTAGCCTATCGGGAACATCCGTCCCGGTTGGAGATTGATACGCGGAGCGCCCAGTCCTTACCTTCTTTTTCACCTTCCAACGCCGACGGCGGGCCGTCGGCCTCTTTCAACTTTGAAGAAATCTCCAATATGAAACAGGAACTCTACCATATAGGCACGCGAGGATACGGGATAGACATCCTCTGTGAGAACATTTTTGTGAAGGATGATGTCCTTTTCCTGCTGATCTCGCTCAAGAACGGTTCGGCGGTGAGTTATGAGCTGTCGGCGCCGAGATTTGCCGTAGAGAGCAAGCGGCGCACCAAGCGCGGACTCCAGTATGAGAAGGCTGTTTTTCCGAAGCAGTCCTATGGGCTGGGGGTTGTTCAGCCGGAGGATGTGGGGAAGCTGGTGTTTACGTTTGACAAGATTGCCTTGACAAGGGGACAGGTGTTCCGGGTGTACTTCTATGAAAAGGGAGGGGCCAGGAACTTTGTACTGACGCTCTCGGCCGGGGACGTGAATGGGGCGAGGAGGTTGAATTGACGTTTTATGAACTCATCAATAATGACAAAGCGGTAAGGCTCTACAGCATTGTCCTCAAGCCATCGCTGAATCTCCTGACCACGAGTGTCAAACGTTTCTTCATCACCCCATTCGCCAGGAGTACAGCCAATCACTTTACCAACTCCTTCCTCTCAAATTCAAAGTGAAATGGCTTGTCGAAGTGGCGGCGGGAGTAATAGGTAACAGAGGGGGTTGTCAGGTCCATTACCATTGTCCAAGCGGTGCCCATGTGGCCACTTTCCGTCGGCGGTAAGGAAACGGATGCAATCGTCTTCGTGAGCTGCATTTTATCCATTGTTCCTCCCGTGGCATCGTACAGACTGCACAGGACTTCATATCGTCGGTCTCCCTCAATCAGGCCGACGTTCCGTTTGGCTTCGCACAGGTAGTGATT
>DEKS01000144.1:0-1425 GCA_002354005.1 Bacteroidales bacterium UBA2716 | reverse complement strand
ACCACGCTTCGGCCGGTGGCATCGGAGATGGCGTAGTGATGGGCGGCGCCGATGTCGGAGTGCATGTCAATTCCCCGGAGCAGATCCAGGGCTTCGTCCACCGTTGCCGCATTCTTGAGCAGGTAGCAGATGGCCGATGTGGTGGTAAGGGCGGGCTTTCCGCTTTCTTGATTCGTCTGGGCGTTGTCACCAGCCATCAGGTCTGCGACGGCCAGGCCCTTCTCATTGATGCCGTCCAGGGCGAAGAACAGTACGGATAGTGCCAAATACTGATTCTTGAAGCCTTCCGGAAGCCAACCTTCACCGAATCCGAGGAAGTTGGTGTTGAAGGTGGTATATGTCTCATAACCCTGTTCGGGGACCGTGTGTAGGACGATTCCGGTGGCCGAATTGAAATCGAAGTTCCGGCCCATCAGAACGCCGCCTTCCGGAGTGCGAACCGTCAAGGCAGAGCAACCGTAATCCATCGGCCCGGGATTTCCTGACTTCGGCGGGTAAAAGCCTTTGGAGAGAAAGCGTGTGACGTATGCCGATAATTCTGCTGCGCTGCGTCCGCCTCCGTTTTCCAGAAGACCGGCAAAGCCGTCATCTCCTTTGTATTCCATATAATACAGTCCGTCATCCAGTTTCCGGACGGACATGGCACCCTGTTCAAGCGTGTCGGCCTGTGCCCAGGCATTGGCTCCTGAAAGCCATGCGGCGGCTAACAAGCCCCATATAATGGTCTTGGCTATCTTATTCATATTTGGTCCGACTATTTACTTGCCGAAAGGTATTCTTTCAGCGCTTCCACATATTGGTTGAATGCATCCTGCCCGGCAGGCGTTATCTTGCAGGTGGTACGGGGCATCTTCCCTTTGAAGCCCTTCTCCACCGTGATGTAGCCGGCAGCGGTGAGCTTGTCTATCTGCACGCTCAGGTTCCCTGACGTAGCGCCTGTCTGTTTTTTGAGATAGGTGAAGTCGGCTTCATCTACCCCCGCCAGAATGGACATCACGGCCAGCCGGAGTTCCGAGTGCAGAAGCGGATCTAACTTGGGAAACATAGGCTACTTGTACTGAAGCTTCATGATGAACCCGGTCACAAGGAGAAGGATGCCTCCCAGTGTGAAAATGAGCAGCTGTGCTTCGCCCTTTACCAGCATGGCGAAGACGGCACCACCCACGCCCAGGAGGAAGCCGGCGATAATGATCGGCCAGTTTTTCAGCAGGACGCCGGACATGCATTCGGCCAGGCCCATGATGATGACGATGATGAGGGATACGCGCATGGGGACCAGGAAGATGGCAATGATGCTGAGCGTGATGGCAAATACACCGAAAACACCCCACACGTTGCCGAGCATCTTGCTCACTTCGTTCTGAGGCATGGCCTTGCTATATTTCCCCATTAGTGCAGCGATAGGATAGCCGATGACCGGCATGG
>DEKS01000195.1 GCA_002354005.1 Bacteroidales bacterium UBA2716 | reverse complement strand
GCACGCTTGTAGGTACCGCTGCGATAGTCTTCAGTGCGCTGCGCGGCCCAGGCCTGCCGCTGGGCGTCGCGGGCAGCCTCATTGTCGGTGCTGCCAAAGTAGCCCTCGCGCGCCACGCGGGACATGTCATACATGGTGGATGTGACGGTTGCCTTAATGCGGGGGTCAAGCGCAGCTGCGTTGATGGCCATGCCTCCCCAGCCGCAGATGCCGATGATGCCGATGCGCCCGGGATCTGCCAATTCGTTGGTGGAAAGGAAATCCACGGCCGCCAGGAAGTCCTCCGTATTGATGTCAGGTGACGCCATCATGCGGGGTTCACCACCGGATTCGCCGGTAAAGGAGGGATCAAAGGCGATCGTGAGGAACCCTCTCTCGGCCATATGCTGGGCATAGATGCCGGCCGTCTGCTCCTTCACTGCGCCAAAAGGACCGCTCACGGCAATAGCCGCCAGCTTGCCTTCAGCGTTCTTCGGAACATACATATCCGCGGCCAGTTCAATGCCAAAACGATTGTGGAAAGTGACTTTGCTGTGATTGACCAGTTCCGATTTCGGGAAAGTCTTGTCCCATTCCTGGGTGAGATTCAGGGTGTTCATATTCTTGTTCTGGTTGCAGCCCAGCAGCAACATCGCTGCAAGGGCTATGGTTACGGTTTGTTTCATGGTGCAAAGGTACGGCGAAGTTTCCAAGTTCTTGTACAAATATTGGCTGATTATATACCAATTTCGCAGATTTTGTTATCTTTGCAGGGTTATGAAGAAGATTCTGAAGGTCGATAATCCCAATGTCTATGCAGCGTATGTAGGTGCTCCGGTGCTACATCCACAGCTGGCGCTCATCAGTTATGACGAGGTGTCGCCGTTCCGCAACAGCCTGAACAATTACGGCGTTTACGGCCTTTTCATTCAGCAGCAATTCCCTAAATATTTGTCCTACGGCACCAAATCCATTCTGGTCGGTGACAGCTCCATCATTGCCGTTGCGCCCGGACAGATTGGCGGCGGAGAAGACAACGGAACGCCCCTGTACATCAACGGATGGGCGTTGCTCTGGTCTCCGGAACTTTATATACCAGAAAACCCGTTTTTCTCCTATTTCGACACGGACTGGCTCCGCATGGAACCCAAGGAATGGGAACGGATATCGCTTCTCCTGGTCACGATGCGAAAGGAAATGCAGGAGAACCAGGACTCGCCTTCCCTCAGGAGAATCCTTACCAGTTACCTTCAATTGATTCTGAACTACTGCCAGCGCATTTACCTGCGCCAGCTTACCGAAAAGGAAAGCGGCGAAAGCGACATCCTCAAACGCTTCCACCGCCTGCTGGTGGATTATTTCTCCAAGGGACTTCAGCACGAAAAGGGCCTCCCGACAGTTGCCTGGTGTGCCAGCGAACTGGCTTATTCTGCCCGCTATTTCGGCGATATGATTCACCAAGCTACCGGCGGCACAGCCATCGGCTATATCCATACCTTCGTTATCGACCAGGCCAAGACTTTCTTGATGAAAGGGCTCAGTGTGGGAGAAGTAGCCGATTTGCTTGGGTTTGAATATCCACACCATTTCAGCCGCCTGTTCAAGAAGATGACCGGAATGACTCCTACAGAGTTTCGTTTTTCTCGCGGTTCTCCTCAATAACCTCCTCGTAGCCTTTCAAGGCGGCGAAGGGTGCGAACTGGGCGGCACGGTCCAGCCGGGCCATGCGGGGGTGCCTGGTGGAGGTGGGATGCTCCAGGTGGATGATGTCGTCGTACGGGGTGTTCATTCGTGGTGTCCTCCTATCTGCTGGTTGCGGTCGCGGGTGGTGGCACCTTCCTCGAAATTCATCCCTTTCAGGATGGCATTTTTCCCGAATTTCCGCCTAATTTCCAGGATGGCTTCCTGCTGCCGGCGCTCCCGGGAAGTGTCTGCGACATCGTCAAAAAGACTCATTTGGAGCCCATCCACTTCCTCTTCCCGCTTTACTTGAGATGCAACGACGTAAACGCGTCTGACAGAAAGCTTTTTGTCTACAATTTTATCGTACAGTTCCATCATGGACCGGAGCAGGATGGAGGTGGCCGATGTAGGGAAAGGAAGGTTCACGGAACCATGCGCCGGCTTGGGTGTGGGACGGCCGTACCAGTCCTTCACCATGGGCCCGTTTCCCGTGCCCGCCTCATAGCCCACATGCAGCACCAGCTGGGTGGTCACCAGGCGTTTATCGACCAAATCCAGCGACAGCAAATCCGTCATTTCCCGCACAATGGTCCGGGCTTTCTCGAAGGAATAAGGCTCCATGAGCACCTGGCCGCTGGAAAGGCTGCTGGCACTGGGCCGGTAGCGCTTGATATCGGCCATGGTGCAGGGTTCCCAGCCCCAGGCGTGGTCGATGAGGAGTTCCGCATTGATGCCGAAGAGTTTATAGAGCACCTCTTCGTTGTTCAGGGACATCCGCGCCACGTCGCCTAGGGTAAACATGCCGGCACTCGCGAGCCGCGCTTCTGTGCCATGGCCGATGCGCCAAAAGTCCGTCAGGGGCTTGTGGGTCCAGTATTTCTGCCGATAACTCAGCTCCGTAAGTTCCGCAATGCGTAC
>DEKS01000109.1:25649-27398 GCA_002354005.1 Bacteroidales bacterium UBA2716 | reverse complement strand
CGCCAGGCGGGAGTCATAGGTTTCATTGGCGGCCACCAGCAGTTTTCCGACGCTCAGGGTGAGCCAGTCGGCCGAAAAAGTCACTTCAGCGGCGCCGGCAGGCAGGTCGATGCTACCGGCCGAGGCGTCCACCATTTCCTGCAATACCACCTGCATCTCTTCCGGGTCGCTTCCTTCCACGCCCACATGCAGGACCTTGGCATAACTGCTTCCGTCGCTGCCGCCTGCAATCAGCAGCACCTTGGCCGATTTCCCTGTAGCGGGAACGCTGATGCTCAGAATGCCCTTGTTGTCCTTGGGCTCGGAGATGGTCACTTTCCAATTCTCGGGCTCATAGGAATCCAGCGTGTAGGTTACGCCGGCAGGGACTTTCACTTCGTATTCGGTGCTCTGCGTCTGGCCGGCCTTCACGCTCGCGAAAGCGGCGGCGTCCACCAGGATTTGCAGTTTCACGGCAACAGATGCTTTGGGGACCTCCAGGACCGTATTGTCGGCAAGGGTAATTTTTACCACATCGTCCGCAGAGGCGTCAATAGCGACGATGGGGCCGGTCACTTCCGTTACCGCTTCACCCACGTACATCCAGGCGCCGTCGCCAATCTTTACGTACCATTTGCCGTTTTCCACCTTGAACTCCGTGGAAGGGGCATCTTTTCCGTCCTTGCCATCCGTTCCGTCAACGCCATTGGCACGAACTTTCTCTCCGCCCACCAGCAGCCACTCGCCATTGAGTGTCCAGTAGTAGTTGCCATCGGTATCCTTCTTGACACCAACAGTAGGGCTCACGCCGTCCTCGCCATCCGCCCCGTCCTTTCCGTTTAGTACGGTTTTCTCCAACGAGTTTCCGTCCTTGTCCACCAGCACCAGTTTATAGCCGGAACCGTCGGAAAGTGCCTCTGCGCTCTGGACGAAATACTTTCCGTTCAGCAGCTGCTGAATCAGGCTCACCTGGCTGTTCAGCTCCTTCACTTGATCCTCCACTTTGGCCAGGCGAGATTCCACGTCGCTCAGCCGCGACTCCAGTTCCCGCGTACAACCGACCAGCAAGGCAAACGAAGCCATCAAACACAATAGTTTCTTCATCGAATATTAATTCTGTTCATTCTTCCATTCAAAGGAGTACAGCAAGGACTCCACCTGGCGCAGATACTGCCGCTTGTCATAGCGTGGCGCAAACACGAAACCTTCCAGGACAATGATGTCTTTCCCGTCCGGGCTGTAGAAGGAGTGCGACACAAAGGGGCCGCCCATAAAGTCTCCGTGCACTTCCCAGAAGCCGCGGGTTTCCATAAAGGCGCGTCCCCGGTAACGCAGCGAGCGCGTAGTGGGCTCCTGCGCCGTAGAGGTGGTCATGTACGAGCCCTCAAACATGCCCGGCACGTTGGCTTTCATTACCTCGTTGCGTTTCTGGATGATGTTTTCCAGCGAGAAGACATCGTCACCGCCAACGGGATATTTGTATGCCATCACATACTGCTGGACGTACTGTTTTTCGTCGGCCATCCACACAAAGTCGTCCGTTGCCATGCGGCAGCGGTAGCCCGACGGGAAGTGGATGATGCCGCCCGTCACCTTTTCCATGGGCGGCTGCAGGGCCCGTTCCTCGTAGAGCTTGGCGTTGGCGATGACACGGTCGCGCTCCGACTGCTCAAAGAACTCCGCCGGCTTTACGCCGGCTTCCCGGAACAGTTCCAGGGCCTGTTCTGCGTCCGCCGCATTGAGCTGCACAACGGCCTGGGGCTGCGCCCA
>DEKS01000109.1:0-25472 GCA_002354005.1 Bacteroidales bacterium UBA2716 | reverse complement strand
ATGGCCACGCCCAGGTTGCCTTCCCACTGTTCGCGTTCAATCACCACCAGCACTTCGCCGGCTTTTCCGCTCACGTTGGGGAGCAAGGCTTTCTTATTGCCACTTTTACACCCTGCCAGTGCCAACACGCAAAGGACAAATGCAAGGATTCGGGTAAAATGGAGTTTCATAACTAATGAATTAATCGTGAGATGTCGTTGCCAAAGGCCAGGAACATAAGCAGCAGCAAAAGGGCCATGCCAATGAGCTGCGCCACGGTAAGGAAGCGGTCGCTGGGTTTGCGACCCGTAAGCATTTCGTACAGGCAAAACACAATGTGTCCGCCGTCAAGGCCCGGAATGGGCAAAAGATTCATTACGGCCAGCATGATGGAGAGCATGGCCAGGATATAGAGGAACTGGTGCCAGTTCCACCGGGAAGGAAACACCTGGCCGATAGCGACAAAACTGCCCACGGATTTGTAGGCGCCCGTGGAAGGCGTTGCCACCAGGCGGAGATCCCGAAGATACCCGCTCACCGAATCCCAGGCCAGGGCGCAACCGGCCGGTACCGACTCCAGTACGGAGTAGGTCCGGTGCTGCAGGGCGGGATTCCGGAAAAACACGCCAAGCATGCCCAGGCTGTCTGCCTGCAGGGTGATGGCCAGGGTATCGCCCCCCCGGATGACTTCCGCGGGGATGCGCTCGCCGGGATGCTCCCGCAGCACTTTCTGGGCATCCTGCAGATAGGGAGTATCGGCCCCGTCCAGCCCCACGATCCGGTCCCCGATGGCCAGTTCGGAAGCATAATTGGGCGACGAAGGCATAATGCTGTCCACCACAAAAGGCAGGGCGATGTCAAAGAGGCCGGGCGAATTGATCACCTCCCCCATCAGCGACTGGTCCATGTACAGCGTCAGGGTATCCGTGCCGCGGAGGACCGTCACCTTTTCCACTTGCCGACGGGCAAGATCGGCCTGCAGCGAGAGAAAATCGTCCGGGACATAATTGTCCATTTTAAGGATGCGGTCCCCGGTGCGGAAACCGAGCTCCTCACCCAGCTCACTCACATATACGGGACTATTGTTAGGCATATAATTGTCCCCCCAGATGGCCAGGATGGCAATAAAAAGCGCAATAGCCAGGAGGAAATTGTTGAGCACGCCGCCGCTCATCACCAGCAGGCGCTGCCAGGCCGGTTTGGTGCGGAACTCCCATGGCTGCGGGGGCTGCTTGAGAGCCTCCGTATCCATGGATTCGTCTATCATGCCGGCAATCTTGCAATAGCCGCCGAGGGGCAGCCAGCCAATACCGTATTCCGTTTCCCAGCGCTCCGAAGCGGGCACCAGCTTCCGGAACCACGCCATGCGGGTGGAGAAGAGTTTGACGCCTCCCACATCGAAGAAAAGGAAAAACTTATCCACCTTGATCCGGAACAGGCGCGCCCATGCAAAATGACCGGCCTCATGGATAAGTATGAGGCCCGAAAGCGCCAGGATAACCTGTAGGATTTTCATCAATACGGGGCTCATAGGCATTCCTGGGCTTTGCGGAAGGCTTCCTCATGCGTGGCGAAGATGGCCTCCAGCGAAGGGTTCTCGATAAAAGGAATTGCTGCCATCACGTTGCCGATGATGGCCGGAATGTCGTAAAAGCCAATTTGGTCTTTCAGGAACGCTGCGACAACGGCCTCGTTGGCCGCATTCATGGCGCAGGGAATGTTGCCGCCCCGCTCGATGGCGTCGAAGGCCAGTTGCAGGCAGGGGAACTTTTCCCGGTCCGGTTCAAAGAAGGTCAAATCCTTTAGCGCACTGAAATCCAGGCGTTTGCCATCCAGCGGAAGGCGTTCCGGATAGGCCATGGCCAGCGCGATGGGAAGCCGCATGTCCGGGCAGCCCAATTGGGCGATGACCGCGCCGTCCACAAACTCCACCATGGAATGAATGACCGACTCCGGGTGCACCACCACATGGATTTTACCAGCCGGAACCTGGAACAGCCATTTGGCCTCAATGACCTCGAAGCCTTTGTTCATCATGGTAGCAGAATCGATGGTGATTTTGGCACCCATGTCCCAATTGGGATGCTTGAGCGCCTGCGCCTTGGTAGCGGTGGCAATCTGCTCCCGCGGCCAGGTGCGGAACGGGCCGCCGGAAGCGGTGAGATGAATCAGGCGCACGGGATTTCCCTGCGCACCCAGCAGACATTGGAAGATGGCCGAATGCTCCGAATCTACCGGATATATGCAGGCGCCGCAACGGGCGGCCTCCCCCATCACCAGCGAGCCGGCGGCCACCAGGGTTTCCTTGTTGGCCAGGGCCAGGGTTTTCCGGGCACGGATAGCCGCGAGCGTAGGTTTAAGCCCGCTGAAACCTACCATGGCAGCCACCACCACATCCACTTCCGGCGCCTGCACCAGTTCACAGGCGGCGTCTATGCCCAGATGCACCTGCACGCCCGGCAGCGCGGCTTTCACCTGCGCAAATTTGTCCGGATTGCAAATGACCACATGCGGCACATGAAACTGCAGCGCCTGCTGCACCAGCAGCTCTGCATTGTTATTGGCCGATAGCATGAACACGGAGAACCGGGACGGGTGCTGCCGCACTACGTCCAGCGTCTGCGTTCCGATGGATCCCGTGGACCCCAATATTGCAATAGTCTTCATTTAAAATTTTATGTACTGTGCCGGATCCACAGCCACGCCCTTGTACCACAGCTCAAAATGCAGGTGGTCCCCCTTGGTAAGCGAGGTGGACGATGCCAGCATGGCCACCGGCGTGCCGGCTTTTACGACATCTCCGGTTTTATGTAGCAGTTTTTGATTGTTCTTGTAAATGGACAGAAGGTCGCTTCCGTGCTGGAGCACCAGGGTGTAGCCGCTGTCCTGCGACCAGGAGGTAAATACCACACTTCCATCCAGGACCGCCATCACCGGGCTGCCCACGGGCGCCGTAACATCCACCCAGGGATGCAGGCTGCGGTCGAAGCCCTTGGAAACAACCCCCTTTACGGGCGTGTAGAAGGCCATGGCCTCGATGGGCAGGTTGCGCCGACGGGCCGACGACAGGCCAAACTGCTCTTCCTGGACGACATCGGCCCGCAGCAGGGAATCCCGGATGGCCAGGTAGCGGGCATCCGACACCGCCCGCGAGCCTTCCCGGCCCAGCATAAGGGTGTCCAGGCGGATGGGGTCCTCCCCCGCCACCACGCGCCTGAGATTTTCCGTATACAGTTCCCACTGCAGAATGCGCGTTTGCAGCGAGTCTATACGCTGCGCATTCTGGACGGCCTGCCGGCGTGACCGGGCGTTGGGGTAACCGGGAATGAAGGTGCGGATGGGCGTAAACGCTATAAGGCAGAAAATGGCCAGGAACACCACCACAACCAGGGAGATATTGGCAATGATGAAGTGGGTCCGGGAAAACCGGAGACTCCAGAGCCGCTCATGGGAGGTGGCATCCAACAGGGTGAGACGCAAGTTACTAGCCTTCTTATCTGCTTTGTCCATAATTATTCGTATATTTGCAAACTGTAAATGGACAGAATTCTTGGCATAGACTACGGAAAAAGGAGAACCGGCCTGGCGGTCAGTGATCCTCTTGGCATCTTTGCATCTGCCCTGGAAACAGTTGATTCTACAAAGTTAATAGATTATATCAAAAATTACGCCATCCGCGAGAGAATCCTTCGCTTTGTAGTGGGCTACCCGGTAAACATGAACGGCAGCCCTTCGGAGGCCCTGGGGGACGTGCAAGCCTTTCTGAAACAACTGGGAAAAGCGTTCCCGGACACGCCCGTCACCCTTGAAGATGAACGGTTTACATCCGTGCTGGCCCACCGCATCATGATAGACGGCGGCATGAAAGCCTCCCAGCGCCGGGACAAAAAGGAAGTGGACAAGATATCGGCCGCCATCATCCTGCAAAGTTACCTGGACCGGGAAAACGGCGGCACCCTGAGCGTAGACCCTTCGGCCGTACCCGACAGTTTGTCCATGAACAAGACAAGAAGAAAAAAATGATAAAACCCATCTACCTGTACGGCGCAGAAGTCCTGCGCAAAACGGCTGCTCCGGCAGACCTCAGTGACAAAGCGGGCATCCAAGCCCTGGTGCAAGACCTCAAGGACACCCTGGTGGTGGCGGACGGCTGCGGCCTGGCCGCTCCCCAGATTGGCGTGAGCCTCCGTGTGGTCATTGTGGACGGCGACGTAGTGTCGGACACCTATGATTACCTGAAGGGGTTCCGCCGCACGCTCATCAACCCGGAAATCCTGGAAGAGAGCGAGGAAAAAGTCACTTATTCGGAAGGGTGCCTGAGCATTCCCGGCGTATACTGCGACGTAGTCCGTCCCAAAAAGATGACCGTACGGTACTACAACGAGGAGTTACAGCAGGTGACTGAGGAGTTCGACAACTTTGCCGCCCGCATGATCCAGCATGAGTTGTCACACCTGGACGGGGACCTGTTCACGGACCATGCCGCTCCCATACGCAAGAAGATGATCTCTTCCAAACTGCAGAACATACAGAAAGGAAAAGTTCATCCTCACTACAATTCCAGACTCAAATAGCTAGCGCACGCGAATCTTCCGGCCCAACTTGAGCACCGTCCTCTCCGTAAGGCCTGGATTGAGCGCACAAATGCGCCTTACCGTGGTATGATACTTCTTGGCGATGCCGGACAAGGTGTCGCCGCTGCGGATGGTGTGGTATTTCTGCGCAGCAGCCTCTGCACGGGCACGGGCTGCAGCCTCTTCCTTGGCTTTTTTCTCTGCCAGGATGCGGTCTTCCTCATCCGTACGGAAAATCTCGTCTTCGTCGTCCACGTTCTGGACATAGCGCTGGTTGGGATTGAAGTACCAGCTGCGCACTTTGAGCAGGCGATGCCGCAGCGTGCCGGTCTCAAAGTCGATAAGCCAGGAAGGATCGAACGCCGCCCCCCGATACCGGGTTTCGAAATGCAGATGCGGTCCGGTGGAACGCCCCGTAGAGCCGCCAAGGCCGATGATATCGCCTGCACTCACCCAATCCCCCGAGTTTACGTTGCGCTTGGACAAATGGGCATAGAAGGTCTCCAGGCCGCTGGCGTGACGAATGACCACCAGGTTGCCATAGCCTCCCACATAGTCCGAAATACGGACCTTGCCGGAAAAAGCGGCCGGAACGGGCGTACCGGTGGGATAGGGCAAATCTACGCCCTGGTGCCGTCGGCCGTGGCGATACCCGAACTTGGAACGAACGGTGGTCTGGTAGGGGCAGCAATAGGTATCCAGGGAATCCAGCACCCAAATGGAGAACTGGTCCGGAATAGGATCCGGGGACTGATGATACGGGTTTACTGCACGCTCGTCCCAGAACTCCGTGAACAAGGTGGTATCGGCTACGGCAGAGGGGTCCTTTACGTACCGATAGGTGCCATTGTCGTACAGCACCACCTTGACAGCCGGATTCCCGGTATCCAGCGTATCCGCATACTTGGTACCCATGCGGGTGTTGGATTTCACTTCCTGCCGGCCGAAGACGTGACGCAGGGAATCGGCCGTGTGGTCCTGTTCTTGCCCGAAAACGGGCAGACAGGCACACACAGCCGCTAAACAAAGTGCAATTCTTTTCTTCATCCGCTACCGTTTGCCGCCGAACTGGCCCACAATGATGGCGTCCGCCTGAGCAATCTTTTCTTTCAGGAGTTCCTGCGAGGTGGCCTCACAGATGAAGCGGAGGTAAGGCTCCGTATTGGAAGGACGGATGTTGAACCACCAGCCGGGGAATTCCAGACGGTATCCGTCGAAGTCCATCACCTTGGTGGGCGTTTCCTTGTTTTCGAAATGGGCCTTCACGGCATCCATGGCACCCTTCTTGTCCTCTACCTTGTAGTTGATTTCGCCGGAGTTCTCATACCTGGTAAGGCGGTCCATCTCCTCCGAGAGCTTGATACCCTGCTTCTTGAGGGCGCTCACAATTCTGAGGACGATGATGCTGGCAAGCATGCCGCTATCGCTGTAGAAGAAGTCCTTGAAATAATAGTGGCCGGCCAGTTCACCGCCCCACAGGCCGTCAATTTCACGAAGCTTGGGAGCAGCGAAAGCGCGGCCCACACGCCAGGTGTGAACGTCTGCATTGTATTTGGCGCGAAGTTCCTCTGCCACGGCCAGGCTGGAACGGATTTCCTGCAGCACGCGCGGATTCTTCTCTCCCCGTTCGTCGCAGAAATAGCGGGCCATCAGGGCAATCACCAGGTCCGGAGCCACAAAGCGGGCTTTGTCGTCCACGAACATGACGCGGTCTGCGTCGCCGTCATAAATGACGCCGATGTCGGCCTTGATTTCTCCCACCAGCTTCTTGAGCGGCTCTACGTTCTTGGCCACCAGCGGGTTGGGCTCATGGTTGGGGAAGCTGCCGTCCATCTCGTCAAAGAGATAGGTGGCATTTTCTCCCTTATAGATTTCCTTGGCAAAGAGGGTGGCCATGCCGTTGGACAGGTCGAAGGCGATCTTCAGGTTGGAGTAGTCCCCTTTGAACTTTTTGAGGAAGGCAATGTAGTCCGGCTTGATGTCAATCTCCTTCACCGAACCCTTCTTGGCGGCAGGCGGCGTGGGACGGCCTTCGTCGATCCACTGCTTGATTTGGCCCAAGCCGGTGTCCAGGCCCACGGGAAGAGCGTTCTCACGGCTCACTTTCATGCCGTTGTACTCCGGCGGATTGTGGGAGGCGGTGATTTGGACCGATGCCTTATAGCCGTAGTTGGCGGTGCCGAAGTATACCAGCGGCGTGGAGCTGTAGCCAATGTCGTCTACGTCTGCGCCGGCATCCGTAATGCCCTTGATGAGGGCGTCGTGGATATCCTTGCCGGAGAGGCGGCAGTCGCGGCCCACCAGCACCTTGTTGGTCTTCAGGAGTTCGGGGATGAAGTATCCCACCTTATATGCGTCTTCCAGGTTCCAGTCTTTTCCCCAGATTCCGCGAATGTCATATGCATGAAATGCGCCCATAGTGGTTAGATTTTAAAAGTCATTGTACAAATATAGCAAAAAAAAGGGACAGGCCAACATCCTGTCCCTAAAAACAAGTTCTAAACGCCTAGAAATTAAACTTGGTCATGCAGATAAAGCGATGATTCATCAGCCAGTGCGCGTTGCCGTACATGCCGCGGGCATTACGCTCTCCTTCGCCGAATTGAGCCGCGGTGAGGTTATATTCCAGGGACAGGGCAAATTTGCCCAGGTTCCAGACCACGGTGGGCGTGGCACGGAAGGCCTGCTGGATTTTGGCATCTGCGGAAGTATTCAGCCACAGCTGTTTAACATCGGCCAGATTGGTCGTTGTGCCAAACTGCTTCATATAACCCAGCATACACATTACCTGAAACTTCTTGCCGTACTGGAAGCTCACGAAAGAAGCCCAGTCCTGCATGGGCGTGTAGGTATACTTGTAATTCACGTCGTCGATGCTTGCAAGGCCGTAACCGGACAGCAGGTTGAACTGCTCGCCGCTTTGGGCAAAAATGCTCTTGGCCTTCAACTGGAACAAACCGTTGGTGTATTGGAGGAACACAAAGGGAGAGACGGCGGTAAGAATGCCGCTGGCCTTGTGTTCACGAGAGTCCATGTTGTAGCCGCGCACCAGCTTGGTTCTGTCCAGATTGCCGTCTGCATCCTTGTTATAACCCACAAAACCGATGGGCCTGCTGTTTACGATATCCACACCAATCTTGGCCGCAAAGTGGGGGCCTTTATAGCCAAAGCCGGCATAGAACTCCGGAAGTCCGTATTTATAGTAGTCCTTGACTTTTCCGGAGGGGCCCGTAGGCAGATAGTGGTTTAGATACATCACGCTGGCGGTGAAGGTGAAACCGGCGCCAAGACTGATATCGGCAGTCAGTTGAGGCGTGCGGCTGAAGGGGTTGAAAGGCGCACCGGACTCGAGGTTGGTCATGTGCGGAAGGTCAACCGCCATGGGATGCCATGCCTGGCCAATAGTAAGACTTACCGGGCTGTTATCCCAGCCCAGTTTCATAAAAGCCTGACGAAGGCGAAGGGTGGGAACCGAACCACTGAGGTAGTAAAAGTCGGCCTCCACTTTACCGGAGATACCCATTGTACCCCACTTGTAGCCGGTAACGTCCAGGCCAAGGCGAGTTGTGAGGGAGACGAATCGCCAGTTAAAACCGGCATTCATGTCAACGCCGCCCTTCATGTCCCAATCTTTGGGCATGTAGAAGTACAAGTCTTCCGTACCGGCGCTCACGGCACGGGAGTCGGCGGTAATATAGTTACGGATGAAACCGTACAGCTTGAAGTGCGAGGGCTTCTCTACGGGAGCGTCCTGCGCAAAAGCGGCGCTGCCGGTAAGCAGCGCTGCCAATGTCATAATGAATATTTTTTTCATACTATGCAAACGGGAAAAGCTTGGTTAACCAGAAGTAGCCCAGGACAAAACCGATGAGGCCGATGATGAGGCCCACCTTGGTCATGTCCTTGGTCTCCACCATGCCGGTAGCGGATGCGATGGCATTCGGCGGCGTAGAAATGGGGAACAGCATGGCGATGGAGGCGCACACGGCGATGAAGATAATCATGGCGGAAGTACCGCCCAGGGCCAGGAATTCCGCATTGTTGGCCGCCGCGGGGTCTGCCATGCCGTTAGCGACCACAATCAGAATAGGGATGAGCAGGGCTGCCGTAGCAGAGTTGGAGATGAAGTTACTCAACAGGTAGCACACCAGACCGGCTACCACCAGCACCAGCACCACGCTCATGCTGCCGAACGGAATGGCCTGAATGAGGACCTTGGCAAGACCGGTGTCCTGCAGGCAGTAACCCAGGCAGAAGCCTCCGGCTACCAGCCACAGCACGTTCCAGTTGATTTCCTTAATCTCTTCCTTGCCGAACAGGCCCGTGGCGGTGAACACGCCCAGCGGGATGAGGGCCACAATATTGGAGTTGATATGGGTGATTTGTTCGGTGGCCCACAGCAGGATGGTACCCACAAAGGTAATCCACACCACATACAGCTTCCAGTCTTTCTTCTGCTTGCTTTCAGGGATTTCCAGCACCAGTTTCTTGGTCTTGAACGGGAACAGGAAGCGCAGGAGCACCCAGGCGATGAGAATCATGATAATCACATAGGGAATCATGTGTACGCACCACTCGCCAAAGCTCACGTCAATGCCGGCCTGTTCCAGGGCGCCTTTGGCGGTGGCGTTGGGGGGCGTGCCGATAGGTGTGCCGATACCGCCCAGGTTGGCGGCCACGGGGATGCTCAGCGCCAGGCCAATCTTGCCTTTATCGTCCGCAGGCAGCTTGGAAAGCACCGGCGTAAGCAGGGCCAGCATCATGGCGGCGGTAGCGGTGTTGCTCATGAACATGGAGAACACGGAAATCATGATGAGGAAACCCAGCAGCACAATTTCCGGCTTGGTGCCGAAGAGTTTCAGCAGGGCCCGGGCCAGGGTGACGTCCAGGCCGTATTTCTCTGCCATGATGGCCAGGACGAAACCGCCCAGGAACAGCATCACCACAGGGTCGGCCATGGAAGCCATGATGCGGCCGTAAGGCACCAGGGTGCCGTACTGCGGGTCACAGAACAGGCCGATTCCCTTGTTGGACACCGTGAGCAGCGCAATGACAATTACCAGAAGCGAAGTGGACCAGTTGGGGATAATCTCAAAAATCCACATGAGGGCAGCAAATACAAACAGGGCGATAACGCGCTGCTGTACAACCGTCAGGGCCTCGATGCCAAAGAACGACACGGGAACGGCCCACAGGAATATGGTAATAGCCAGCACCAACGGCAGGAATACCATATACTTAGCATTGAACTTCATAATATATTGATACTTTTATTTTTCGTAAGTGAAACGGATGTCTATGGGGATGTGTTCCAGTTCCAGGTTCACAATGTCCGCCTTGATGGCGGAGGCCACTACGGCGTACTTGTTCACGAACTCGGTGGCGGCGGCACGCTCTCCCAGGGCCTGAATTTTCAGGATTTGGGCACCCAGGTCTGCGATGGCCTGTTCCGTCTTGGCATAGTCGATGCCATACTTGCCGGAAGCCTTGCGGGCGATAGCCCCCTTTTCCGTGAGGTAATTGTAGATGATGAGATTGGCGCGGCCGGTGGCATCGCCAAAACCGAAACGCGTGGAACGGATGACATTGGCCACAAAGGTGGCCAGCACATCCGGCTTCATGATGAGGGCGTCTATACGGTGGTCTTCCACTTCCCGGGCACAGAGGTAGGCGCCCAGTACGTTGGATTTGGCTTTTTCCAGGGTGAGGGCTTCATTGCCCAGGGCCTCGGTCACCGTACCTTTTCCGGTGATGGTCTCTTTCACGCCCAGTCCCTTGGCCACTTCGCGGAAGACAATGCACCAATAGAACGCATTGGCGTCCAGGTGCGCGCAGTCCGCGCCCTCGAACAGCTGCATGCCGGCAGGAAAAACGGTGCGGTTGAACTTTTCGCGGATGACATTGTCAAACAGGATGGTACGGGTACCGAATTCCTCCTGGACGCGGGTATCGTACGGGAAGTTAATGGCAATGACCTTGTAACCGGCATTGGTGTAACCGCCGTAATAGATGACATCGCAGGAGAAAATGTTGGACTCCGTACCCGGGACGAAAGAATGGTAGATGGCGTCGCCGGGCAGGGAGGCCTGCAGTTCCGGCAGACGGGCGGTCAGGGACTGGAGGCTGGCCGTGCGGTCCAGGTTCTTCAGGAGCACATAGGCGCCATAGGAGGCCTTGAGGCCGTACCGTTCATCGTCGATGGTCTCGTTGGGGCCAATCACCAGGTCCATCTTGCTGTCCGTCATCTCCAGCCAGGCTTTTTCGCTCTCGTAATAGTTGTCCGAGAGAAGGGCATCCGCCTTCTTGAGCAGATAGGTACGGACACTCTCCTTGATGGTGATGTCGGCGGCGGCGCGGAGGATATCGGCCATCTTTTTTACCTGGGCCTGATAGGCGTCGTGATACCATACCACGTTCAGGGAGCCGTCATTGGCACGCTGGATGAGTGTGTACGGGCTATACTTGGCAGGATCTGCCAGGGCCTCGAACTCCGCATCCGTCATGTCTTCCGGGTAAAAACGGGAGCCTTCCGGCTTGGGGCCGTACCCTTCCAGGAAAGGTTGGTCGTCGATACGGTTCCACGGGCCATAGTTCACATCGACAAAGGCCTTCTCTGCAGGATCCTGCAAATTGTCGAAGGAGGACTTGGGGCCAAAGCTCTGCTCCCAATAGATGGCATCTGCCTGGTCTGCCGCAAAGCGATACAGATTCAGGACCTCTTTTCCATTATCCGTGATTCCTGAAAGGTCCGGAGCAGGAATCGTTACCAGCGCATAATTCTCCAGCAGGCGCTTCCCCTTGCTGGTTTTCTGCTCGCAGGAAACCAGGAAAAGCGATGCCAGACAAAGCGCGACTACCAGTTTTTTCATGTAAATTGGTTAATACAGTTTAGCTTACAAAGATAGCAATTAATTGTAAGATAACCTTACATATTACCAATAAAAAAACAGTGTCCCATTTTCATGAGACACCGTAAAAGAAGGGACCGGGAAACTAAATGGTTCCCTGCTCCAGCATGGCGGTGGCAACTTTCATGAAGCCGGCGATGTTGGCGCCCTTCACATAGTCCACGCTGCCGTCCGGCTGGGTACCGTACTTGACGCACTGTTCGTGGATGGACTTCATGATGAAGTGGAGTTTCTCATCCACTTCTTCCCCGCTCCAGGAGATGTGCTCTGCGTTCTGGGTCATTTCCAGACCGCTGGTGGCCACACCGCCTGCGTTCACGGCCTTGCCGGGGGCGAAGAGGATACCGTTGTGCTGGAAGAAGTGGATGGCGCCGGGCTGGCAGCCCATGTTGGACACCTCGCAGCAGCACCAGCAGCCATTGGCCTTGAGTTCCTTGGCATCCTCCTCGGAGAGTTCGTTCTGGAAGGCGCAAGGCAGGGCAATGTCCACGGGGATGCTCCAGCTCTTCTTGCCGGCGGTGAACTTGGCCTGACCGGGGAACTTGGTGGCCATATCCTCTACTTTATTGCGGTTGGAAGCACGCATAACCAGCATGTAATCAATCATTTCCGGGGTAATGCCATCCGGGATCTCGCACACGCCGTCCGGGCCGCTGATAGCCACCACCTTGGCGCCCAGTTCGCGGGCCTTGGTAGCGGCGCCCCAGGCTACATTGCCGAAGCCGGAGAGTGCAACCCTGCAGCCCTTGATGTCCTTGCCGGCCTTCTTCAACAGGTGCTGGGTGAAATAGAGGGCACCGAAACCGGTGGCCTCCGGACGAAGGATGGAGCCGCCCCAGGTGCCGCCCTTACCGGTGAGGACGCCCGTATTGTACTGGCGGGCCAGCTTTTTATACATGCCATACAGGTAACCGATTTCACGGCCGCCTACACCAACATCGCCGGCAGGAATATCCTGATCCGGGCCGATGCAGTTCCACAGCTCCAGCATGAAAGCCTGGCAGAAACGCATGATTTCGTCGTTGGATTTGCCCACCGGGTCAAAGTCACTGCCGCCCTTGGCGCCGCCCATCGGAAGGGTTGTGAGGGCGTTTTTGAAGGTCTGTTCAAAGCCCAGGAATTTGAGCATGGAAGGCGTTACGGCCTTATGGAAACGAAGGCCGCCCTTATAAGGGCCGATGGCACTGTTGAACTGGATGCGGTAACCGGTGTTGGTCTGTACCTCGCCCTTGTCGTCGATCCAGGTAACACGGAACGTAAAGATGCGGTCCGGTTCCACCAGCCGTTCAACAATCTTGGCTTTTTCAAACTCAGGATGCTGGTTGTACACCTCTTCGATGGATTCCAGTACTTCCTGCACAGCCTGCAGATATTCCTTCTCCAAGGGATACTTGGCCTGAAGGCGCGCCATGATGTCTGTTGTTTTCATTACAGAAACGATGTTTTAGTGTTATGGTTATAAAAAATAAGGAATTCACCTTAATTCCGTTACAAATGTAAAGAAATTAAAGTGAATTCCCAATAATTTTCTGAAAAGATTCGCCTACTTGGCCTGAGCAGCCTGAGCGGCCTGGGCCTGTGCCTGGAGCTCTGCCTGGAGGCTTTCCAGGGTGCGGTCGGCCGGGATGTTCAGGGCTTTACGGGCATCGGCAGTAATGTCAATCACTTTGGACTCGTCAAAGTACAGTGCCTGGGAAGCATCGAACAGGACGGTGAGACCCTTGGCTTTGGCAATCTCGTTCACGGCCTTGGAGGCTTTCTCCTGGATGGGAGCGGTGAGCTGGTTCTGCTGCTGCTGGAGTTCCTGGGAGATGGACTGCTGGAATTCCTGGATGCGGTTCTGGATTTCCATGAGCTCACGCTCCTTGGATTCGCGGATGGCCGCTGTCCAGCTGGCCTGCTTCTGCTGGTACTGGTTCATCTTGCCCTGATACTCTTCCACCATGGCGGAGTAGGTTTCTTCGGCCTCTTTCTGGGAGGCGTTGATGGCCTCGCGGGCGGTGTCCATTTCCGGCATCAGCATCACGAGTTCATTGAAGTTCACCTTACCCAGGGTCTGGGCGGAAAGGGTGAAGGTTGCAAAGGCCGCAAGGGCGATGACAATAATTTTTTTCATATCCTTTAATATTAATTGTTTTCTGTATGTGAGATACACTCGCTTCGCTCGGTATGACAGGGATTAGAATTGCTGACCTAACACAAAGTGGAAGTGGCTGCCGCCGGTGGAACCGCCGTCGAAGCCGTAGCCCCAGTCTACACCCAGCAGGCCGATCATCGGGAGGAACACACGCACACCCACACCGGCGCTTCGCTTGATCTGGAACGGGTTGAATTCGCGGATGTCGCTCCAGCAGTTACCGCCTTCCAGGAAGGCCAGTACAAATATCGTGCTCTGCGGCTGCAGAATCACCGGATAGCGGAGTTCTACCGTGAACTTATCGTACACGTTACCGGCGTAGCTAAGACCGTTCTGGCTGTACGGGGTGAGCTTGCGCGGGGTCAGGGAATAGTCCTCGTAGCCACGCAGGGAGACGATTTCCGCGCCGTAGGTCATGTAGCCGGACATGCCGTCGCCGCCCACCTGGAAGCTCTCGAACGGGGAATAGCCCCAGTTGCGGTTGTAGTAACCCAGGTAACCGAACTGCGCGCGGGTCATCAGCACCAGGTCTCCCACCAGTTTAGCGTATACTGTGCCGTTGAACTTCCACTTGTGGTACTCAATCCACTTGTAGCGCTGGGCAGCTGTCCAATCGTCATAATTAACATCCTTCCAGCTGTTTACGGCAACCTTCTGGCCGTCCTTGTAAGTGTATCTGCGGAACAGGGAGTACGGCGGGGTGAGTTGCAGCGACAGGCTGAACTCCGAGCCGGTACGCGGGTAAATCTGCTGGTCCGTGGAGTTACGCGTAAGGGAGATGGTGTAGCTCAGGTTGTGGGAAATACCGTCATTGAAGGCGAAGTAACTGTTGGTCCAGTTGGTGAGCTTGTAGGTTTGCCAGCTCAGGTTGTTGTACAGGACAAAATAGTTGTCCGGCCACTTCAGGCGCGTACCCAGACCGGCGTTGAAACCGAATACCTCGAACATCTTGTCCGTGGACAGGATACCGATGGCAAGGTAGGAGTCCGTCATACGGGAGTAGTACCCGGAAACGCTGAGGGACGTGGGCTTTTTACCAAACAGCCAAGGCTCCGTAAAACTGGCGCTTAAGGTGGTGTAATACCGGCCGTTGGTCTGGAAGCGGAAGGCCAGGTTTTGGGCATCGCCCAGCGGAACCGGCCGCCAGGCGCCCTTTTCCAGGATGCGGCGCGTAGAGAAGTTGTTGAAGCTCACACCGGCCGTGAGCACGAAGGTATTACCACCCCAACCCCCGGAGAGTTCCAGCTGGGAAGAAGGTTTCTCCTTCAGGTTGTACACGATGTCCACGGTGCTGTTCATCTGGTTGGGGACGATGGAATATCCGCCGGGGCCCATGATGGCTTCCGGGTCGAACTGGCCCATGGAGGCGATTTCACGGATGGAGCGCTCAAAGTCTGACTGGCTGAACAGGTAACCGGGGCGCGTCATGAGCTGACGGCGCACCACGCGCTCGTTGGTGAGGTCGTTGCCGTTGATGATAATCTCGTTCAGGACGGCCGGCTTGCCTTCCGAGATGCGCATTTCCACATCTACGGAGTCGTTCTGGATATTTACCTCTACCGGCGTAAGATTAAAGAACAGGTAACCGTTGTCACGGTACAGTTTGGATACGTCGTACTCGTTGTCCTTGCCGCCGCCGTGCAAGCGCTTTTCCATGGTGACAAGGTCGTACACATCGCCCTTTTTCACCTGCAGGATATTGTTGAGCACCTCCGAGGGATACACGGAGTTGCCGGTCCAGGTGATGTTGCGGAAATAGTACTTGCGGCCCTGCTCAAACTCCATGTCGATGTTCAGGTGCTTGCCGTCCGGCGTATAATACACCGAGTCGCGCACCAGGCGGGCGTCCCGGTAACCGGCCTCGTTGAAGGCATCCAGGACGGTTTTCCGATCGTTCTGATATTCCTTTTCCTTGAATTTTTTGGACTTGAAGAAGTTGTACCAGGTATTGGCATGGGTCTCCTTCATGTTCTTGGCCAGCTTGATGGGCTTGATGTCCCCGTTGCCGATAAAATTGATTTTGCTGATGCGGATTTTCCGGCCCTTGTTCACGGCAAAGTTCACGCGGACGGCGCTGCGGATGATGGTATCCCGCTGCATCTGCACATCCACGTCTGCTTTCAGATAGCCTTTTTCCTTAAAGTACCGCTTGATAATGTCTACCGAGGTATTCTTCACGTAATCCGAATACTCGCGGCCGGGACGCAGGTTCAGACGCTCCTGCAGGTCTTTCCTTTCACTGGATTTGACGCCGCTGAATGTCCAGCGGGACACACGGGGCCGCTCGCGGATGCAGATTTTGAACCAGGCTGTGTCCGCCGATGCGCTGAGGGAGTCTACCACCACCGCCACATCCTCAAAATAACGCTGGGCGACCAGTCGCTTTACAATTCCGGTGACATCCTCTCCGGGTACGGTAACTTCCTGGCCCGCATGCAGGCCGGCGAGCTGCAGGATCTGGTGCTCGTTGAAATAGCGGTTACCCTCTACGCCAACGCCTCCCACAACGTATTTCTGGGGATGATTATAATCGACTTCAATGCGACTGCCCACCTCTTGCGCCCCCGCAAGGAAACCTGCGAGAAGCATCGTGACAGTGCAAAGTATCTTTTTCAAACTCATTCGGCTAAAACAATAATCCTGCAAAGATAGGCATTTTATTTCACTTTTCCATATCTGCGATCGCGTTGCGCGTACGCACGAAGCGCCTCCCGGAACTCCGGTTTCCGGAAATCCGGCCACAACACATCGGAGAAATAGAACTCTGTGTAAGCACATTGCCAGAGCAGGTAGTTGGAGATGCGCAGCTCTCCCGAGGTACGGATGAGAAGGTCCGGATCCGGGATGCCGGCCGTCACCAGATACGGGGCGAAATCCTCGGGCGTAAGCGCCTGAAAATCCTTCTCCGGCAGGCTGGCCGCAGCTTTTTTCATGGCCTGCAGGATGTCCCACTGTCCGCTGTAGCTCAGGAAAAGGATGAGCGTGGCCGTGTCATTGGCGGCGGTTTGGGCCATCATCTCGTCTATGGTCGCATTCAGGGAATCACTCAGGCGGGCGCGGTTGCCCAGCACCACAAAACGGATGTGGTTGTCCATGAAGGTAATCAGTTCCTTTTTCATGGCCTTCATCATGAGTTCCATAAGGCCCAGGACTTCCTGTTCCGGACGATTCCAGTTTTCTTCCGAAAAAGCGTACAGCGAGAGGTACTTCACCCCCTCCTCCACTGCGGCCTCCAGGCAGGCACGGACGCTTTCCACGCCCTCGTAATGGCCGTAAATTCTTTCTTTTCCACGGGCTTTGGCCCATCGGCCATTGCCGTCCATGATGATGGATACGTGCTGCGGGATATTCTCCATGGCATTAAATGTTTCTCATGTCCTCGCCCCAGAACAGCCGTGAAGTAAGGGCCTTCACAAAGCCGGACTCGGCAAGCCGGATGCGTTTAAGCGAAAATTGTGCCATCTCTACATGAATGGTCCAGTCCGGCTGGATTTGCTCCACCCGGTTGTCCGTAGACATGATGGCGCTTCCGTCGCGGGATTCAAAAGAAATGTCGATTTTGGCCGTTTCCGGCACCACAATGGGCCGCACGTTCAGGTTATGCGGGGCGATAGGCGCAATGATGAGCACCTTGGTGTCCGGCATACAGATGGGGCCGCCCACGCTCAGTGAATAGGCCGTGGAGCCGGATGAGGTGGCCACAATGAGGCCGTCCGCCCAGTAGGTGGGCAGGGGCTCTCCGTCCACGCACACATGAATGCCCAGCACGGACGAACCGGTGCGGTGCAGCGACACTTCATTCACGGAATACGGCAGCATGCCGATGGTGCGGCGCGCCTCCGGTCCCTTGAGCGTAGCGTTGAGCACGGTCCGGTACTCGATACGGAAATCCCCTTCCAGGAGCGCCTTGCTCACCGCCTCCGGACGGTTCTCACACAGGAAGCCGATACGGCCGAAATTCACGCCCAGGATGGGCAGGCCAATATCTGCCACCACATGTGCGGCGGAAAGGAACGTACCGTCTCCGCCCATGGACAGCACCAAATCCGTCTCCGGGCGGACATCCGACTTGGTACGGATTTCGTAGAGTTCGAAGGTTGCCGATTCCAGCTC
The DNA here is from genome assembly GCA_002354005.1 of Bacteroidales bacterium UBA2716. GTDB lineage: Bacteria > Bacteroidota > Bacteroidia > Bacteroidales > UBA932 > Cryptobacteroides. Next base: position 7,761 of record DEKS01000109.1, on the reverse strand, counting down.
CTCCAGCAAAGTATGCAGGCGGGCATCGCTGCGGAGCTCATCGTTCAGAATGAAATAGCCTATTTTCATGTGCACAAATAAAATCAGACGCCAAAATTAACACATTTCTGAGAATTTTCCTTACTTTTGTACAATATAAAAAGCATAAGCCATGACCCGACTCAGTGTCAACATCAATAAAATTGCCACCCTGCGCAACGCCAGGGGCGGCAACATGCCGGACGTTACCCGTGCCGCCCAGGACTGCGAACGTTTTGGTGCACAGGGCATCACCGTACACCCCCGCCCGGATGAACGCCATATCCGCTACAGCGACGTACGCGCCATCCGGCCGCTCATTACCACGGAGTTCAACATCGAGGGCAACCCCACGGTGGACAGTTTTGTGGACCTGGTGCTGGAAGTGGTGCCGGACCAGGTGACGCTGGTGCCGGACAGCCAGAGTGCCATCACCTCCAATGCCGGCTGGGATACCCTCCGGTACAAGAGCCTCCTGACGGACCTTTGCCAAACCTTCCGGGCCAAGGGCATCCGCACCTCCATTTTCATCGACCCCCTGCCCCGGATGGCGGAAGGTGCCGCCGCCTGCGGCGCCTCCCGCGTAGAACTCTATACGGCCGATTATGCCGCCCGGTACCCGCAGGACCGGGAAGCGGCCATCGTCCCCTATCTGGAAACCGCCCGTGCCGCCCGCGCATGCGGCCTGGGGCTCAACGCCGGCCACGACCTTTCCCTGGAAAACCTGGCCTGGTTCGTCCACACCATTCCCTGGACGGACGAAGTTTCCATCGGCCATGCCCTTATCTGCGACGCCCTTTATCTGGGGCTGGAGAAAACAATTCAGGCCTACCTTGGGGAAATCCGCAAAAAATAACTAACTTTGCGGGCTAAACCGTTGAATAATTTATAAAAACAACAATACATGAAAAAGACTCTCATCGTTTTGGGTGCAGCCGCCCTCGTAGCGCTCGCCTCTTCCTGCAATCAGAATCAGGCAGCCGCTCCTCAGGCCGCTGCAGCCAAAGACAGCGTAGCCGTCGCCGGCAGCATCGTATACTTCAACATGGACAAGGTCATGGACGGCTACGACATGGCCAACGACCTCAACTCCGTGTTCGAGACCAAAACTTCCGGCATCCAGGCGGAGATTGACCGCCGTGGCAAAAAGCTGGAAAAAGACGCTACGGAATTCCAGAACAAGGTGGACAAAGGCCTGCTCACCACGTCCGTCGCCCAGGCCCAGTACCAGAAACTCCAGCAGCAACAGCAGGAATACCAGCAGTATGCCATGCGCAAGCAGCAGGAAATGGCAGAGGAGCAGCAGGTGATGATGAACCAGATTGCCAACGCCATTGCAGAATATGTGGTAGAATACAACGCCACCCATCAGTATGCCCTCATCCTTACCACTGCCGGTGGCGTCCTGTCCACCCCCGTGGTTACCGGAGACCCTTCCCTGGACATCACGGAAGACCTCCTGGCCGGACTCAACGCCGCTTACATTAAAACCAAAGAAAGCGCCAAGAAGTAGTGCGGATAGCCCTCCTGTCCAGTTTTTACCCCCTCAGGGGCGGCATTTCCCAGTTCAACGCCAGCATGCTGGAGGAACTGGGAAAATGTCATGATACCCGGGCCTTCTCTTTTTCCAGGCAGTATCCGTCCCTGCTTTTTCCCGGCAAAACCCAGTACGTTACCCCGGACGACGAAGCCACCCCTGTTGAGGCAAGCGCCATCCTGGATACCATTGGTCCCCTCTCCTGGTACAAGACCGCCAAGGCCATCCGTGCCTGGAAGGCGGACGTTCTGGTAATGAAATACTGGATGTCGTGGTTCGCCCCATCGCTGGGCTATGTAGCCCGTCACTGCGGCTGCAAAAGCGTAGTGGTACTGGACAATGTGATCCCGCACGAACCCCACTGGTTCGACAAGCCCCTCACCCGCTATTTCCTGAACGGCTGTACAGGGTTTGTGAGCATGTCGGAGCAGGTGCAGGAGGACTTACTTTCCCTGCGTCCCCAGGCGCCGCACATCCTCCTTCCCCACCCCATTTATGTCCATTTCGGAGCGGCGCTTCCGCGGGAGGAAGCCGCGCGTGAACTGGGGGTGGACCCCGGGAAGAAAACCCTGCTTTTCTTCGGGCTCATCCGGGACTACAAAGGCCTGGACATTTTGCTGGATGCCTTCCGGGACCTTCCGGAGGACTACCAACTGGTCATTGCCGGGGAACCCTATGGCGCGTTCGACAAATATCAGGCACAAATCGATGCCCTGCCCGGGAAAGCGCGCGTTTTTGTCTTTCCCGACTATATCCCGGATTCCCGGGTAAAAACCTTCTTCAGCGTGGCCGATGCCGCCGTGCTTCCCTACCGGAGCGCCACCCAAAGCGGAATCAGCGCCATCGCCTGCCATTTTGGCGTGCCCATGATTGTCACGGACGTGGGCGGCCTTAAAGAGACCATCGGCAACCGTGGCACGGGAATTGTGTCTCCCGAGGCCAGCCCGGAGGCCATCCGAAAAGAAATTATCCGTTATTTTGCCACCCCTGCCCTGCAGGAGCGTTGCAAAAAAGCCATGGAAGAGGAAAAAGACCGGCTCAGCTGGCATCGCTTCTGCGATGCACTGACCAGTTTTGCCTCCAGCTTATAATATGAAGAGAATTGTCATGAAACGACTCCTTACACTCCTCGCTTCGCTCCTGCTTGTGGGTAGCACCGCTGCCGTTGCGCAGGAATATGTCTCCACCCCCGTCACCATTTCCAAGGAAAAAGTAAAACTGAACGACAAAATTTACCTTTCCCACGTGGTGCTGGAACGGCAGACCCTCTTTGGTATTGCCAAAGCCTATGGTGTGAGCGTAGACGAGCTTTATGAGGCCAATCCTTCCCTGCGCCAGACCGGCCTGCAGAAAAATGCCATCCTGCTGATCCCCTATCATGAGGCCGCCCAGCAGGAAGAGGCAAAAGCCCCGCAGGGGGATGGTTCCTACACCGAGCACATGGTGAAATGGTACGAGGACATTGAGGACATCGCCCGCCGCTACGACGTAACGGTGAAGGAGATCATGGAGCTCAACGGGCTCAAAAACAAGAAACTGAGCACCCGCCAGGTGCTCCGCATCCCCGTAAAAGCGGTTGCGGCGGAAGAGGCTCCGGCCGATACCGCTGCAGTTGCGGCAGCCGTTCCCGTGGCGGCCGCCTCCGAAGAAGCCGTTCCGGCGGCTCCCGTTGAACAGCCGGACACAACCTTGCTGAGCATCCGTTCCCACGAGGGCGTGGACTTCTCCCTGGTACTGCCCCTCCGCTCCGGCCAGCTGAACATGGACTTCTATTCGGGTGTCCTGATGGCCCTGAAAGACCTGGAGGCGGAAGGGAACAAGGCCACCGCCCACATCTATGACCTGTCGGCCGGCCTTCCCCCCATGGACGCCCTGGTAAAAAGTGACTTTGTACTGGGCCCGGTGGCCTCCAGGGACCTGGAAGCCATCCTGCAGCGGGTCGACGGCCAAGTCCCCGTCATTTCCCCGCTGGACCAGAAAGCCACCGTGCTTTCCACCTATTACCATAACCTCATCCAGGTTCCCAGCGCCGCCGACAACCAGTACGAAGACCTGGCTGCCTGGCTGCAAGCCGACACCCAGGAAGATGATACAGTAATCTTGATTACGGAGAAAGGGGCCGGCAACATTGCTGCTCCGGTAGCCATCCGCAGCGCCATGGCCCGTCTTCCCCTGGACTATGAAATCCTCAACTACGCCATTGTGGAAGGCCGCGGCATCCCCACCCGTCTGATGGAAGCAATGAGCCTGGAAGGCACCAACCGCGTGGTGGTGGCCACCGAAAGCGAGGCTTTCATGGGCGACGTAGTACGCAACCTGGGCATTATGCTGGGCAAAGGCTACGACATTGTGATGTACGCTCCCTCCAAGGTACGCACCTTCGACACCATAGAAGGCAGCGCCTACCACGACGCCTCGCTCCACATCAGCACCGCGTATTTTGCCGATTACACCGCGCCGGAAGTGGACCGTTTTGTCCGCTCCTACCGCGCCCTGTTCCGCACGGAGCCTTCCCAGTTCGCCTTCCAGGGCTACGACATCACCCGCTACTTTGTGCAAGCTGTCACCCGCCACGGGAACGCCTGGACCCGTTATCTGGGCGCCAAAAAGGAATCGGGCATGCACATGGACTTCCTGTTTGCCCCCGATGAAAACGGGAATTACCACAATACGGCCGTCCGCCGGATTGTTTTCCGGAAAGATTACACCACAACGCTTGAAAAATAAAACGAATGGAACACGTTAAAACCCTTATCCTGGGCGGAGGCCCCGCCGGATTCACGGCCGCCATCTACGCCGCGCGCGCCAACCTTTCCCCGCTTGTGTACGAAGGCATCCAGCCCGGCGGCCAGCTCACCACCACCACCATTGTGGAGAACTTCCCCGGGTGGCCGGATGGCGTAGACGCCAACACCCTTATGGACAACATGCGTAACCAGGCCCGCAATTTCGGGGCCGATATCCGCCAGGGGGTCGCTACAGCCGTAGAGCTGGGCCGGCGTCCTTTCCGCATCACGATAGACGCAGAAAAAGAAATTGAAGCAGATACCCTCATCATCGCCACCGGTGCCCAGGCACGCTATCTGGGACTTCCCTCGGAAGAGAAATTTAAAGGAGCCGGCGTCAGCGCCTGCGCCACCTGCGACGGGTTCTTCTACCGCAAACGCACCGTAGCCGTTGTGGGCGGCGGAGACACCGCCTGCGAAGAAGCCCTGTACCTGTCCAGCCTGGCCAAGAAGGTATACATGATTGTACGCCGCGACGTCTTCCGCGCCTCCAAGGTGATGCAGAACAAGGTGCTCGCCAAGGAAAATATCGAAGTACTCTGGAACTGCAATACGCAGGAGGTCCTGGGCGATGAAAACGGCGTCACGGGCGCCCGCCTGCTCCGCAAAGACGGCACCACGCTGGACATCGCCATCGACGGATTCTTCCTCGCAATTGGGCACACGCCCGCATCGGCCCTGTTTGCGCCCTGGCTCAAGCTGGACGAGGCCGGATACATTGTCACAGGCGCCAAAAGCTCCGAGACCAGCATTCCCGGCGTTTTTGCCGCAGGCGACGTTCAGGACCCGCGCTACCGCCAGGCCGTTACGGCAGCCGCATCGGGCTGTATGGCCGCCCGCGACGCGGAGAAATTCCTGTTGGAGAACGTAAATTAACTGAAGATGAGAAAATTAACCCTATTCGCAGCCTTGGGCCTGCTGCTACTGGAAGCCATTGCTTGCAAGTCGCAGTATGAAATGCTCCTTTCCTCCAGCGACGTCAATGCCAAGTACGACGCCGCCATGAGCTACTTCCAGAAAAAGAAGTACCAGAAAGCCGCCCAGCTGTTCGAATCCATGGCCGTTCTCACCAGCGGCACGGCCCGGGACGACACGGTGCAGTACTACTGGGGCCTGTCCAACTATCGGGGCAAAGACTTTTTCACGGCCGAATCCAACTTCGCCCGTTTTATCCAGGACTTCCCGCAAAGTCCCTTTGCCTCCGAGGCCCGCTTCTACCGGCTGGACTGCCTGTATCGTGCCACCCTGCGCTGGGAACTGGACCAAACCCCTACCCGCGCCTGCATGATGGCCATCAACGAGTACATGCGCGAGAACGCCGACGAAGAAGGCCACATGGAGGCCTGCCGTCACATGCTCGCAGACCTGCAGGACCGGCTGGACCGGAAAGACTATGAGGCCGGCCGCCAGTATTACCGGATGGAGGACTACCCCGCCGCCCGCACCAAGCTCCGCAACGTGCTCAAGAACAACTCGAACAACAACTACCGCGAGCAAGTGCTCTACTACACGGCCATGTCGTCCTACCATTACGCCCGCCTGAGCGTTTGGCAAAAGCAAAAGGAACGCTACCTGGTGTTTGTCGACGACTACCTGAACTTTATTGGCGAGTATCCGGAGTCCCACTACCGGAAGGAACTGGATGGCATTTACCGGAATGTGCAGAAGATTTTGGAAAAAAAATAATTGAAACTCCCGGCCCGGGCGCCGGGTATTTACTATAGATAACGTATTATAGACAATGGATAGCAAGAAGAAAATTCCCGTAAACACGATTACCCGCGACATTAAAAACCTGGCCGCTCCTACCGGCAACATCTACGAATCGGTAGTCATTCTTTACAAACGCGCCAACCAGATTGCCATGGCAGAAAAGAGAGAGCTCACCAAAAAGCTGGAAGAGTTCCGCAACGACCGCGACACCATGGAAGAAGTGTTTGAGAACAAGGAGCAAATCGAAATCTCCAAATACTACGAGCGTCAGCCCAAACCGGACCTGGTGGCCATTTACGAGTTCGAAAACGGAGACCTGTACTACCGCAAGGCCCAGAACGAGAACCCCATCGACATTAGCAAAGACGAATAATGCTGTATAGCCTCTCCGTCTCCAATTATATTCTTATCAGCTCTCTGGAAACGACGTTTCCGGAGGGTTTGATTATTATAAGCGGAGAAACGGGGGCAGGCAAATCCATCCTGCTGGGAGCCCTGTCCCTGGTTTTGGGAGCCAAGGCCGATGCCCGCATGGTGGGGCCGCTGCAGGACCACTGCGTGGTAGAGGCGGAATTCAGCATGGACGATCCGGTTCGGGAAATCCTCCGTCAGGCAGACCTTCCCTCGGAAGGAGACCGCCTGCTGCTGCGCCGCACCGTTGCCTCCAGCGGCCGTTCGCGTTCGTTCGCCAATGACGAGCCCGTAAGCATCAGCGTCCTGCAGGAGCTATCGGCCCATTTGGTCGATATCCATTCCCAGCACCAGACGCTGCAGTTGCAGGACGAGCTCTTCCGCATGGAGGCTCTGGACCTCTGGGCCGGATGTGCGGACCTGCGAAAAGAGTGCAAGCGGGCCTGGAGCGCCCTCTCGGAGGGGAAACGGCAGCTTTCCGCCCTGGAACAGCGCCTGACACAGGCACGGGACCAGCAGGAGTTTAACAACGCCCGCTGGGAACGGCTGGAGCAGGCGCATCTCTCGGAAGGGGAACTGGAAACGCTGGAGGCCGAACAAAAACAGCTCGCGCATGCGGAAGAAATTAAGGAGACGCTCTGCGCCGCGGAGAACCTGCTTTCCCCGGAAGAGGGCGAAAGCCCGGCCGGGTTGCTCCGGGAAGCCGCCAGATGGCTGGACAAAGCCGGCCGCTACATCCCTTCACTGGATGGGCTGGTGGAACGGCTCACATCGGCCCGGCTGGAGCTGGACGACATCGCCCAGGAAATTGCTTCCGTGAACGCCGCCACCGAGGCATCGCCGCGCCGCCTGGAAGAGGTGGAGGAGCGGCTTTCCCTGCTGTACAGCCTCATGCAGAAGCATGGGGTGGGCAGCATTGCAGAACTCATCGCCCAGCGGGACCAGCTGGAGTCGCTGGTGCTGGATGCTACGGAGCTGGAGACCGACGTGCGGGAGGCCCGCAAGGAGGTGGAAGCGCTGCAAACGCAGCACAATGCCCTCTGCGACGCTTTGCACGCGAAGCGGGAGTCCGCAGCGGCGGAATTCGGCCAGGCCATCGAAGCGCAATTGCATGGGCTGGAACTGGACCATGCCGTTTTCCAGGTGCACGTGAAAGAAACCACTCCCGGGGCCGATGGCCGCGACACCATCCGCTTTGTCTTTTCCTCCACCGGCCATGCGCCCGCAGACGTAGCCAAAACGGCATCGGGCGGCGAACTTTCCCGCATCATGCTAAGCCTGAAGGCTGTCATGGCC
>DEKS01000146.1:733-2653 GCA_002354005.1 Bacteroidales bacterium UBA2716 | reverse complement strand
CACCTCCGCCTCGACCGCATGAAGGGCCGCAGCGACGACATGATCATCCTCAAGGGCGTCAACATCTTCCCGATCCAGATCGAGACCATCCTGATGCAGTTCCAGGAGCTTGCTTCCGACTACCTCATCACGCTGGAGACCGTGGACGGCAACGATGCCATGATTGTCGATGTGGAGATGAAGGACCTTTTCATCGACGATTACGCTAAACTCCAGTCCCTGACGCGGGAAATCACCCGCCAGCTCCGTGACGAAATCCTGATTACCCCGAGGGTCCGCCTCGTGCCCAAGAATACCCTTCCCAAGAGCGAAGGCAAGGCCATGCGGGTCGTCGATACCAGAAAGAAATACTGAATACCCGAACCGTTATGACTGTCCAGCAACTCTCCGTCTTCATCGAAAACAAGTCCGGCTCCCTGGTGAGGGTCCTCCGGCTCCTCAAGCAGGAGAATATCCAGCTCATCGCCACCACCATTGCCGATACCGTCGATTACGGCATCTTCCGCATCATCTGCTCCCAGCCCGATAAGGCCTACCAGGTCCTCCGGGATGCCGGCGTCGCCGTTTCGCTCTGCGAAGTGTTCGCCATCGAACTCGACGACCGTCCCGGCCAGGCCGCCGATGCCATCGAACTTTTCGCCGGCGAAGGCATCAGCATCGCCTACCTGTACTCCTTCCTGCTGAAGGGGAAAGGCGTCCTCATCTTCCGCACCGACCACACCGACAAGGCCGCTGGACTCATCGCCTCCCACGGACTGCATGCCATTGAGGAGAAGGACCTGTCCCTGCTCCTGTAGCTCGGTATCTTTGCCGGCTTGCCGTGTAGACTACCGTGATTTATGATCGAACTTCTATCTTCTGGAAGGCCTGTTGGAGATCAGGCAGATTTCCGGATCAGTGCGAATTGGTCCAAATACTTGTTCAAAGATGCAAGTTCCGTGAGGTCGCGGGAAAGGAAGGCGGCGCAGAATAATTCCCGGAATCGGCAGAGTTCCTCCCAAAGTGCACTTCTTTGTGAAGGGGTATCGGCCCTGCCATATTTGATGGTAAGGTCGATGAGTTCTTGCGCTCGGGCGAAAGCCCCCTCTGCGCGATGGTCCTTACCGGCCTCCAACGCTTTCAGCACGCGGGATGTCTCGCTGCCGATGTTGGCCATCTGCTGCGGGAAAGACATCTCGGCCCATCGGCCATTCTCCAGGGAAGTGTGCTGCATTTATCCGAGAATAAACTGTTCGACAATCTGTTTGATCGCTTCACGGATATCCGGGTCCAGCACATCCCGCGTAGGATTATTCTGCCAGGATCGGATGTTGATCAAAGAGTCGTACTCGATGAAATCCTCTCCCTCCTCATCGGGATACAGGTTGAATCCCCACAGGTCCTCTCCGGCGGAACCGTTTTCCAACAGCAGACGCTCCAAATCCGCATGCAGTTCGGCATCAAGGGCCAATAGCCCCTGTTTCACATCGGCGACACATTTGATCATATCACCGAACGTGTTCTCGGCCAGAGCAGCAAGTTCGGCACGTGTGATGGCTTTCTGAAGAATCTGCATGGCAAGCGTTTTCACAAAGGTAATAAAAAAAGGTATAATCCCGAACCTTTTGGAGGATTACAAGAAGGTTGACATATTTGCACAAATTGTCCTACTCGTTATTCCGACGGTTATTCCGACATTTATTCCGACGTTAAAAAGTAGTAAGAAAACATAAATTAGTAGTAAGAAAACTTGAAAAAGTAGGGAGAAAATCCTCCAACTGCTCAAAGATCATCCCAACTATTCGGCCCGAAAACTCGCTGAAATCATCGGCATAACCCCCAAGGCCATCGAAAAGCACCTTGCCAAACTGAAAGCCGAAGGTGTCATCAAAAGAGAGGGCCCGGACAAGGGCGGCTCTTGGACAGTGCTCCGCAGCAAGC
>DEKS01000146.1:193-672 GCA_002354005.1 Bacteroidales bacterium UBA2716 | reverse complement strand
CGTTTTCATCCTCAATTTAGGCCGAAATTGAGGATGAAACGGGCAAAATGCACATCTCGTCCTCATAATAAGGCTTTTTTGAGGACGAGCATACATAAAAACGAAAAAGCCAGCCCCGAAAGGCTGGCTTGCTATGTAGACTACACCGGTAAAACCTCGAACTTTTTTGATGACCTTGAGAAGCTGGATAGATTTGCGGAAAGTATTGAGGATGAATTACTTAATTTGATGATTGAGAAAGCGGAGAGTTGAGATTATCCATGCAATAACCGCGAAAAGTCCCGAGAGTACCGCCTCTGATTGATAGGTATGTTGGTTCATGGCTATAAATGCATATACTTGATTTTCAATGATTTATGATTTAGAAGGAATTGGGGTATAGGGCGGTTGACATACGTCTCCTCGAACTATTCTGGACTTGCTATGATGCGAATGTTTGCCCAATTCTCTTCATATTTTGACGCGAATAGTTGTAAGAT
>DEKS01000146.1:0-159 GCA_002354005.1 Bacteroidales bacterium UBA2716 | reverse complement strand
GCTTCATTTGTTTATTTTTGCAGGAAAACGAGCGAGTTATGAGACCTTACTACATCTGGCAATATCCTGACTGGCCCCATTTCCGTTGGGAAAGTGACAGACTTTTGAACCTTCTTTCCGAAGTGCGTCTATTGGAAGGACGCATTGCCGGAATGATGG
>DEKS01000080.1 GCA_002354005.1 Bacteroidales bacterium UBA2716 | reverse complement strand
CCGTAGCTCCAGCCGTGTACGCCAATGCGGGTGGCATCGACATAGGGCAGGCTCTTGAGCCAGTTTATGCCCACCATCTGGTCTTCCATCTCCGCCTTGCCGCAGTGACGGTTGATGGCTTTCTCGAAGGCGGCGCCGCGATTCTGCGTGCCGCGGTTGTCCTGCACATACACCAGGTAGCCTTTTTGCGCCATGAGCATTTCCCACATGCGGATTTGCCCCAGCCAGCTGTCCTGCACCATCTGGCTGTGCGGACCGCCATAGACATAGAGGATGACGGGGTATTTTTTAGCCGGGTCGAAGTTCTTGGGATAGATGAGCCGGTAGTAGTTCCGGAACTGGCCGTCTGCGCTGGGAACGGTGCCCAGCTCCACCTGGCAGGAGGCGTAACCTTTCAGCGGATCATCGGCCTCATGCACTTTCTCGTTTACTTTTCCGTCCGTGGAGCGGCGGTATACCTGGTAGGGGGTGGAGGTGTTGGACCAGGCATCCAGGAACCACTTGCAGTCCGGCGTGAGCTGAATATGGTGCCAGCCACGGCCGCTGGTGAGCTGTACGGGCTTGTAAAACTTGGCTTTGTTGACGGCGTTTTTCCCGGGAAGCTTCAGCTGCATCTTGTACAGGTGGTTCTGCACGGGCGAATTCTCGGCCGAGGTGTAATACACGTAGGTGCCGTCGTTGTTCACATAGTCGATGTCGGCCGATGCCGTGGGCAGGCGGCGGAGGGTGCCCAGGGTGTCCACCAGGTAGAGGTTCCGGAAGCCGTCCCGGTTGTCTGTGCGGTAGAGGAAAAGGTCTGTGCGGCCCTTGATGAAATAGATGGGATTCAGGGGCTCCACCCAGGCCTCATTGTCTTCCGTAAGAAGGGTGCGCACAAAGTTGCCGGTGGCGGCGCTGTACTGGTTCAGCTTGGCGTGGTGCTGGCTGCGGTCCAGGATTTGGGCATAGAGGCTACGGCTGTCCGGGCTCCAGGAAATATTGGTGATGTAACGTTCTGTGGTAAAGTCGTTTACTTCCAGATAAACGGTTTTCCCGCTGGCGAAATCGTACACGCCCACGGCTACCTCTTCCGAGTCCATGCCGTTCATGGGGTATTTGATTTGCTTGAGCTCTCCGGTGCGGGTGTCGATGTCCAGAAGGGGAAACCAGGTAACCTTGTTCTGGTCTTTGCGGTAAAAGGCCACCTTGCTGCTGTCCGGAGACATGTACCAGCCGGCATCAATCCCAAACTCGTTGCGGCTTACCGTTTCTCCGTATACCAGGTTGGGCCCGTCGGAGGGGGCAATCACAAAGCTCTCCTCCCGCTCGTTGTCCCTGGCGAAGAGGCTGCCGCGGTCTGTGAAGAGGGTGTAGCGCTCTTTGGCGGGTTCCTGGGGTTTGTCGGCAAGGGTGCCGTCGGCCTGCAAGAACATACGGGGAATGCGGGAATAGCCCACGCCCTTGTAGATGGCCTCTTCCATGGTGAGGTCTTTACCGTCGTGGGCGGGCTTTACGTCCAGAACAGTGTTCTGGGCCCATGCAAGGGTACAGGCAAGCAGCGCGCCTGTCACGGTAAGGAGCTTATTCATAGCTGTTTACAGGAAAAGTGGACTTTCGTCCGGAACGCTGTTCAGGCTGGTCTCTTCTTCTACGGAATCTACCACGGCGCGTTCATAGCCGCGCCAGGGAAGGGCGCCTTTGTACTCTTTGTAGTGCACGGTGACGCGCATGCCCGTCATGCGGATGAGTTTTTCCGCTACTTCCTTGTCGGCCACGGAGAATTTGAAATTCTTGGACTGGACGGTTCCGCTGGCGTTTTTGTTGCCGTAACCGGTGAGGATAATCTCGCCTTCGTAGGTTTTGAAGAGGTAGCCGGTGTAGGTGAGGGAATTGAGTTCTCCGGTTTTGGTGCCGTCGGAGAATACCCACAGATACTTGAAATAGCCAAAGCCGCAAAGGGCCAGGAGAATAACCAGGGCAATACCCAGCCCCGTGAAGCCTAAAATTTTACCAGGACGTGCCATAGATTCATTCGTTTATCCTACAAAGATAACGAATATTTATTTTTAGGGCAAATTCTTGGCGAGGCCGCCCTTCTCTGTCATACCGAGGCCGTGGGCTCTGCTGTCATACCGAGGCCCGCAGGGCCGAGTGTATCTCATTCCTGGATTGGTCGCTAACTCTCAGTCCCACAATGACTTCCGTATAATCCTCGGCTCCATTTGCGCCGAGGATTTTCAGCATCCTGCTCTGTATCAACCACTTACCGACCAGCTGAGTGGCCCGGAAAACCTGCGTGAGGGTCCAGGTGGTGGACCTTGGCGCAAAGATTTTAGGGAAGGAAGAGGGTGTAGAGTTCGGCGGGGCCCAGGCCGTCGAAATAGTCGGAAACCGAGGCGCCCAAAATGGCGTCCGGGCGGGCTCCAATCAGTTTTTTTGCCAGTTCAGTGGCCGGTTTGTTGCCCAGGAAATCGCCTCCAAAAGTCACGCGCTCGAACACGCCGTTTTTGAGGGTGTAGTCAACCTGCACCGTGCCGCAGGGGAACTTTTGGCTGTTGCGGAAGCTGGCCTGTGGTGAGTGCCCCCAATTCCATTCCCAGGTGCGGAATTTTTGGTCCGCCATAAGGTCGATTTCCGCCCGTTGCAGCGGCGTGAGTGGCAGTTCCGGGCTGCCATCGGCAAGAATGTCTTGCAAGGCCTTCTGGAATTCCGCAAGTGTTTGGAATTGAGGAAGATAGTCTTTGAGGTTGGCCACACGGCTGCGAACCGATGCGATGCCTTTTGCCTCCAGTTTGCTACCCGGAACGGTCAGGGCGCGGGTGAGCGTTTGCAGGTCCACGTCCCACATGAGCGTGCCGTGAATCATCATGCGGTTTTTGCTCAGGCGTTTGGCGTAGCCGGAGCATTTGCGGCCGTGGACCAGAATGTCGTTGCGGCCGGAGAGTTCTGCCGGAACGCCCAGCTGCTGCAGCGTGCGGGCCATGAGGGAGAACTTGTCTTCCATGGCTG
>DEKS01000131.1 GCA_002354005.1 Bacteroidales bacterium UBA2716 | reverse complement strand
CTGGGTTTGGTCCATTTGTTAAACGGCTCATGGCCAATGTATTGGCCGCGCGGAGTAAAGGTGCAGTACTCCTTGCCGCCCAGGAAGGTGACCAGGTCGTCGTGCAGCCAGCCGCCGCCGTTGTGGCGCGTGTCCACAATGAGGGCGTCGCAGGTGCGGTACTTGCCCAGGGCCTTGTGGTACAGTTCCCGGTAGCTGGGGGAGTCCATGCCTTCAATATGCACATAGCCCACGCGGCCACCGGAGAGGCGTTCCACCATTTGTTCGCGCTGGCGTACCCAGCGTTTGTAGAGCAGTTTGGCATCCGAGGCGCTGGGCGTCACAATGTAGGTTTTTTCCTTGCCGCCGGTCTTGACCGTAATCACGGTCTTTTTGCCGTTACGCTCGTACAGGTACTTCATCCAGTTGTCACCGGCCTTGACGGGATTGCCCTCGATGGAGGTGACAAGGTCGCCGGCTTTGATCTCGGCGTCCGTGAGCGAGAGTACGCCGCCGGGCAGAACCTCCGCAATGCGCAGGCCGTCTCCCTGGTAGGTTGCGTCGTACAGCACACCCAGGTGGCCCAGGCTGCGGGTGGACGTGGGGCGATACCGGGCGCCGGTGTGGGAGCCGTTGAGCTCTCCCAGCATTTCCGACAGCAGGTCCTGGAAGTCATAGTAGTTGTTGATGTAGGGGAGGAACTGCACGTAATTGTCGTGGTAGTACTGCCAGTCAACACCATGCAGGTCAGGTACATAGAACTTCTCTTTCACCTGTTTCCAGCAGTGCTCGAAGATATAGGCACGTTCCTCCTGGGGCTTGAATTCATAGTCTCCGGAGAAGGTCACGGTTTTGTCCTTGCCGCTGGCAAGGTCCAGCTTTACCAGGTTGCCGCCACGGCCAATGAACAGCGACTTGCCGTCTGCAGAAGGGTAGAACTGACCCATTACGTTCTTTTTGAGCACGGAGATATCGCCCTTCTCAATATTGAGTACGCAAAGGTCGAAGTTCTTTTCCAGGCGCTGGGTGAAGTAGAGTTTTTCTCCGTCCTGGGTAAGATAATGGTCGCCCATCCTATTAGAGAAACGCGTCAGCCGGCGGATGCGGTCCTCGCGGTTGGCTAAATCCAGCTCCAGTTTTTCTACTTTTTGCTTCAGGCTGTCTTTCTCGGCCTTTTTCTCTGCTTTCTCCACGGCTTTTTCGCCCATCAGCATCTTGTCGATTTCCTTTTGCTCCTTGCTCCGGCCAAACTGGGTATAGGCTTTGCCATCAAAGAACATGATGTAGATGTCGCTCTCCGCGCCCCAGCTGCCATGGCTGCGGTAGCCGTTTTTGTCGCTTTCCCAGGTCATGGCTTTGCCGCCCAGCGCCCAGCGGAAACTGCCGTCCGAGTAACCGCTTTGGGTGAGGTTGGTGATGTCGCCGCTTTCTACTTCCACCAGGGCGATGTCCTCGTTGTTCCAACCGCCATTGGCGCCCCAGTTGCAAAGGAGGTACCGGCTGTCAGGGCTCCAGGCAAACTGCTGGTCGCCGTCGCTGTAGGAGTAATTGACGTTTTTGTGGAGGCTCTTGGGCTGGCCGCCTTTGGTGGAAAGGACCACCAGTTCCGTGCGGTCACGCAGATAGGCCAGCCACTTGCCGTCCGGGGATACCTGCATTTGAAAGGAAGTTTCCCCTTCCGGGCTCACGCGCTCTTCCTTGAACTGCACGGCGTAGGTGAACAGTTTGTCTTCCTTCTTGGTGAGGCTGCTCTTGTAGATGCTCCAGCAGCCGCCGCGCTCGGATGCGTAATAGAGCTCACGGCCGTCCTTGGAAAAGCATACGCCCCGTTCCTGCTCCGGCGTGTTGGTGATGCGGCGGGTGGTGTTGAATTCTACGGAGGTGACAAAAACATCGCCCCGCATTACCAGAGCCACTTCTTTTCCGTCCGGCGAAACGGCCAGGGACGATGCGCTCTTGAGGGTGAGGGGATTGATGTCTTTCTGGTCTTCGTCACGGGAGAGGGTGATGTTTACTTTGCCGCCCTTGAGGGTGTACAGGTCGCCATTATAGGAATAGGCCACCGTGCCGTCCTGGGACACGGACAGGAAGCGGACCGGGTTTTTGTCATAGAAGGTGAGCTGAACCTGGTTTTCCGGGTGCGAGACGCTGCTGCAGAAGATGTTGGACGTTTTGCCGTCTTGCTCGCTCAAGAAGTAGAAGGTGTCCCCATCGGCTCCAAAAACGGGGTTGCGGTCCTCGCCTTTAAACGTGGAAAGCATGTTGAATGAGGCGTTTGCGTCGATGGTACCGGGCTTGGCGGGCTTGCACAGCCAGATGTCGCGCGTGACGGAGGAGGTGTGGTGCTTGCGGAGCGGGTCCTCGTAGCCTTTCCAGTCTTCGTACAGGATATCGCCCCGGGCATTGACGCTCATGGCCGACAGGGTGAGGGAGGTCACCAGTTCCGGCGCCTTGCCCTCCAGGTTGGTCTTGTACAGGGCAGGGTCTCCGGGGAAGCCGTCAAAGCCGGGACTTATGAGGTTGGAGTCTTGCCAGGTAAAGTAGATGGTGCCGTCGGCGGTGACGGCCAGGGGAGTCTCGTTGCCGGGGAGGGTGGTGAGGCGTGTGGGTACGCCGCCCTCTTTCCCGCTGATATACAGGTCTTTACTGCCTTCCCGCCAGCTGGAGAATACAAGCTTTTGGCCGTCTGCCGTCCAGAAAGGGTCGGTTTCATAGGCCCGGTTGGAGGTGATTTGGCGGGCCTCACCACCGGCTGTGGGGACGGTGAAAATGTCTCCTTTATAGCTGAATGCCAGGGTTTTGCCATCCGGGGAGATGGCGTTGCGGCGAATCCAAGTGGGGGTTTCCTGGGCTTGGGCTGCAATGGCGAGCGCAAGGCAGGCAAAGGCGGTAAGAATCATTTTTTTCATAATAAGCAAAGATAGCGTTTATTTGCCGATTTCTACGATTTTTTCCAGCCAAAGTGCATCTGTGGCGTCAAAAGTGGCAAATTCTGTGCTGTCGATATCCAACACGGCGATGACGCTGCCGTTTTCGCGCACGGGCACTACAATCTCCGAGCGGGACAGGCTGCTGCAGGCAATGTGGCCCGGGAATTCCTCTACATCCGGCACTACCAGCGTGCGGTTTTCCTTCCAGGCCGTGCCGCAGACGCCCTTCCCGTAGCCGATGCGCATACAGGCCGACGGCCCCTGGAACGGTCCCAGCACCAGCTGCTGCCCTTGCACGCGATAGTATCCGGTCCAGAAGAAGTGCATCCGTTCCTGGATGAGCGCGGCCGTTTGGGCCATGCGGGTGATGGGATCCGGCTCATCGGAGAGAATCAGTTTTGTATCCTGGTACAGCTTCACATAGCGGAAAGCCTTGAAGGGGAGGTGACAGTAGCCGTCCGGGTTCTTGTCCAGGTAATCCTGGTGGCGCTCCTCCGCTGGGAAGAAGTTCCGCAGCGGCTCCAGTTCCACCACCAGCGGTACGCCGGCCTTGGCCTCCTCGCGCGCGTATACGTTATGAAGGATAGCGCGCTCGGAAGAATCCGTATAATAAATGCCCGTGCGGTAGCGGGTGCCTTCATCGTGTCCCTGCCGGTTTAGGGTAAGCGGGTCGATAATGCAAAAAAACAGGCTGGTGAGCTCCTCCAGGCTTATTCTGGCAGGGTTGTAGGTCACTTTTACAGTTTCCGCAAAGCCGGTGGTGTCTGTGTAAACTTCCTCATATTTAGGGTTTTGCGTGTTGCCGTTGGCGTAGCCGCAGATGGCATCCTTCACGCCGTCCACCTGTTTGAAGAAGTGCTGCGTGCCCCAAAAGCATCCGCCGGCAAAGAAAATGGTCTTTTCCATTGAGCAATAATTTTTTACAAAGATAGCAAAATAATGCGAAGAAAAATTTTAGAAAAAAAGTTGAAAAAAATTTGCCAATTCAAAAAAAGGTCGTACCTTTGCAATCCCGTTCGGAAACGAGCGGGATTTTTAACGAAAGATCATTGAAAAGACTGAAAGGAAGTACAAGCAAGTACCGGAAGTTGTAACATACAATTTCTTAATTTAAACGAGCGTCAGTTTCTTAAGGAAAC
>DEKS01000130.1:5709-7153 GCA_002354005.1 Bacteroidales bacterium UBA2716 | reverse complement strand
ATGACATCCGGAATCCCGTAACCCGTCTTGGGCAGGAACACCATCATGGAGAAGGCTCCGTTTCCGTAAGGGAGGTTTACCACCTGGTAAATGTCATTCTCGGCATACTGGTAATTCTCGGCCTGCCTCATCATGTTCACCTTCACCTTCTGACCGGCACCGCTCATGAAATCCTCATCTGAGGTGGCCGATTTGTCGAACATGAACTTCCATTCGCTCTTGAAATACAAGGCGTTGAACAGATAGCAGAGCATGTCGATACTGACTCTCTCCAACACTTTCGGCACCATTCCGCCCGTATGATCAGAGCACCATTGGTTGATTTCTGTCACGGCCGCATCACTATCGGAGAAATCCATCTTAGATACAAAAGCTTCATAGTATTGACCCACCGTTGCCTGATAACTGTCTAACAGTGAATACTGTTGGTTGACCACGATGGCATTGGCAATGCTGAGTGTAGTCTTTTTGTCCAACTCCGGGAGCTGCTGCAGCATGGACAGGCAATACTCGTTTACGGCATCGACCTCACCTTTCCCATATCCGAGCACTGTGCATATTTCATCGGCGGTTTCCCCGCGGGTGCCGTCCAGAATCATCCCCAGCAGGAATTGCATGCTCAGCGGGGAAATGATATAGTTCTCTTCTGTGCCGTCATTGATCCGGCCGATGTAGTCGAAGGTGAAAGGAAGGCCCTGTTGGACGAAATCAGCCGATTTCGTCGTAATCTCTATTTCCTGGTAGGGGTTGTCCGGTTCATCATCTTTATTTTCTATCTTCTCACAGGAGATAGCAACCATAAGCAGGCTGGCCGCTACAGCCAATCCGCGCATCCATTTCATTGACGATTTTGTTCTCATAATATCCAAATGCAAAGTTATCAAAATGTTACAACATACCAGCAGCTTGTCGAGAACCAGTTCCGCAGATAAGGAATCCTGTCCATACCCAGCTTCAGTTTGACAGGGTGCAGTCCGAACTTGGCTTTGTAGTGGGGATTGATGAGCCAGAGCGTCCGGTCCAGAACAGCAAAGCCATGCGCTCGGCATAGTTTCTCAAACCGCTCTACGGTCATCCTGGAACGGCGGATGTCCATCAGTTCCTTTATATGCCCATCAGAGTCTTTGAATAAGCGAAGGACTCCCCGGTATAGAGGCTTCGGCAACAGGTGAATCCACGGCAGGACTCGGAGTACCTTCCGGGAACAGGTCTGCTGATGGCCGCCAAAGGGCATCTGCCAAGCCGGGAAAGCCAGGAAGGCCACACCGCCCGGGGCCAGAAATGCGCGAATCCGATCCAGAAATCGTCCCTTGTCTTCCGGCGCGATATGCTCCATCACGTCGTGGACCAGAATCACGTCAAATGCCTTGTCCTGTAGGGGGAAATCGAAGAAATCAGCACAGAAGAATGCCCCATCGGCGCCATTTATCCGGAAATAGTTCCG
>DEKS01000130.1:5016-5610 GCA_002354005.1 Bacteroidales bacterium UBA2716 | reverse complement strand
GCCCTCGGCAATGGGCATGAATCGGCGGATATATTCGACGTAGAAGGCCGTCGAAGTCTCCACCAACTCATCAAAGTATTGATGTCTGTCCTGGTATCGGTTTCCCATCCGTTTCGTTTTTCTATATGACTGAACGGACGGGCAAATACTGCGTGTCTTAGAATGTCAGCCGCACGCCGAACGGTACAGCAAATTCAACGGGTTGAACCTGTCTGATTGTTTGGACACCACCTCCGGTATCGAAGTAGTAGCGTACCTGCGGCTCCACATACAAGCCCATCCAGGGCGTCAGGTTGTACTGGAGGCCGATGCCGATCCCGGCCGACCACTGAATAGGAGCCTTGAGCTTCATCGTATTCTGATACGTGTTCGCCACACCATTGTGGTGCTCGCTGTTCAGGATGCCGGCAACCGGAATCTCCATCTTGCCAAAGGCCGATGCATTCAGGAGCAGATTTCCTTTGGACCAGACCGTATAGGAGAGGCCGAGAGGAACACCCACGTAATGGATGGTTTGCCGGTTCTTGATATAGAGCGTATCCAGGCCGATGGTGTGCGAACTGCGCAGCCGTGTATATTCCAGGCCGGTCAGTA
>DEKS01000130.1:4313-4846 GCA_002354005.1 Bacteroidales bacterium UBA2716 | reverse complement strand
CTATAACGACCTTCCATTGATTGTACGGCAGTAAGGAAATCGCTCCAGTCTGTCACCTTTGTATCCGGTGCCATGACAAAGGAAGAGGCATCGGCCAGAATGCCGGAGCCCATCACGATAGGGCTGACACCTGCAATAGTGCTCGGAAGTGCCGAGATGGACGGCAGAAGNNTGCCAAAGGCCGATGCATTCAGGTGAAGATTTCCCTTGGACCAGACCGTATAGGAAAGGCCGAGCGGAACACCCACGTAATGGATGGTTTGCCGGTTCTTGATATAGAGCGTATCCAGGCCGATGGTGTGCGAACTGCGCAGCCTTGTATATTCCAGGCCGGTCAGTATGTTCCAGCGGTCATTCAGGCCGATGCTTGCGCTGAGTCCCAGCGTGAAAGGTCTTTCATATTCGGCCTTCTCTTCTACCGGCTTCGGATGCGGGTCCATTACGTCGGGGACGGCTAACCGTTCTGCGATATCCAACAGTGAATTATAGTAAGCAAGGGAATCGCCGGTGCTATAACGACCTTCCATTGATTG
>DEKS01000130.1:3539-4173 GCA_002354005.1 Bacteroidales bacterium UBA2716 | reverse complement strand
AGTGCCGAGATGGACGGCAGAAGCCCCAGGAGATTCTTCTTTTGGGAGCCCTTGGCATCGGCCAGTAGCGGCTGGCCAAGGGTGGATTCCTGCCGATTCGGCTTCCTGATGGATGCTCCTTGCCCGGATACCTGGAGGGTGGCAGTCGGGATAGACACAGGACTAATATCGATTGGCATCAGTCTTTGCCTTAGAGTTACCGTATCGGCGGGCTCCGGAGTTGTATCAAGGGGACCGGCTTCCGCTGTCCGGATACGCTCCATTCGTGTCGGAGTTGCAGGAACAGACAACGAGTCCACCGGAATTACGACTTCTATGCTGTCTGCACCATTATTCTCAACTATTGGCCCATCCGGAATAGACGTCGGCTCAGTTTCTTTATGTAGCAGGAACGGTGTGACAATCAATACAATCAGCGCTAAAAGCGCCAGCCAATACTGCTTTAATTCCTTCTGTAGCACCTGGCGTGCCCGGAAAAGATTGGATGAAGACGATTTCTCTCCGATATGCAGCAGAGCCCCTATCTCCTTGTGCGAAAGTCCCTCCAGTACGGACAGGCGGAACACCTTTCCATACTGTTCCGGAAGGCGGTCAATCAGCGCCATTAAATCCTCATAAGGAGGCACGGGATACA
>DEKS01000130.1:2664-3452 GCA_002354005.1 Bacteroidales bacterium UBA2716 | reverse complement strand
TTCTTCACGATGACCCCCATCCAGGAATCCAGCTTATCGGGATTCTTGAGCTGGCCGATAGAGGACAAAATGACGATGAAAGCATCATGCAGCAGATCTTCCGCCACCTCCTGGGAGTCAACATAATGCCGGCATATCCCCATGAGTTTCCCGGAATAGCTGCGATAGAGGGCCTCCACCGAAGCGGAGTCCCCACGTTTGCAGCCATCCACGAGTTGTCTTTTGTCCATGCAGCCTTGTGCCTATTTTTATTATAGACTGCAAATTTACGAAATACTGCGTGAGGGGGCAGAAAAAAGTGAGTCAGTAAGATGTAGGCACAGCCTGTCCACTTTGTCCACCGGTGGACGGAGTGGACAAGGTGGCGCTGTAATTGCGGAAGGCCTGTTTGCGCAGGCTTGATTTTTGCGGGAATCGGCCTGGTTTACTACTAACAGAGAATGACCCTCCGGGACCGCATATCACTCACTTGGCGCTATGGGAAAGGCATATTCCTGATTGGCGCAGTGTATAATCTGGTGTGCGCAGGTTTCCAAACCTTAGGATTCTCCTACACATTCATGGTGGATTCTTTTATCCTGAAAGTGGCCCTTCTGGCCATTACCATGTACCTGGTGAAACAGTTCCGGGACCGGGATGCCATCTTCTTCTATATCAACCTGGGCCTTTCGCGCAGAAAACTGGAAATCAGCGTAATTCTGGCCGATTTCCTGGCGCTCGCCATCCTGTTAACATCTGTCCTTATCTTCCATGGATAAGCATCGGCTCATAGTGGATAGCGTGGTGGT
>DEKS01000130.1:0-2600 GCA_002354005.1 Bacteroidales bacterium UBA2716 | reverse complement strand
GGTCTGCTGGGCCGCAACGGTGCCGGCAAGTCCTGTATGTTCCGCGCACTGATGGGCGGCCTTCGGGTGGAGAATGTGATGGTGAGTATAGATGAGAAGCCGGTTAACCGGCAGATTATCGGCCATTCCATCAAGTATCTGCCGCAGGGCAGGCTGATTCCGGATGGAATGAAACTGCACCGGGCATTTGACCTGTATGGCGTGAACTACTGGACCTTTGTCAACCGCTTCCCCAAGTTCTCCCGACATTACGATTCGCCCATCTATGAACTCTCCGGTGGCGAAGCCAGGCTGGCCGAACTCTATCTGGTGCTGCACAGCGACGCTCCTTTCTACATTCTGGACGAGCCCTTTACGCAGGTTGACCCCGTGAACATCGAGGACGTTAAATCCATGATTCGAGAACGCGCCAATGACCACGGCGTCATTATCACCGACCACAACTACGACGCCATCTCCTCCGTTGCAGACAACCTCTTTGTCATTGCCGACGGCTACACCAACCAAGTCCGGAGTCGGGAGGATTTGGTACGGCATGGCTATCTGCGGGCGGAGGGATAGGAAGAAGGGCGGCTATGTCGCAGGAAATGTGTATATTTGTAGGTGATATGGCACAAAAAGGACTTACAAAGAAACAGTTTTGGATCCAGATGTTCCCAATGGCATTTTTCATGTTGTTGGCTGTGTATTGGATAGTTAGAGGCGTATTTCATGAAAGTGCTGTCGAATGGATAATCGGGGCTCTTTATTGTGTCTTAATTCTCGCCAACACTATTCATCTTATTATTCAGCGTAAGCGCCATCCCGTGGATGATCCTCAGTTGGATGAACAGGCCGTGGGCAATTTCAAAGTGGGCTTAAAGGGTATGGGGATTGTATTCGCTTTCATTACTGTTGGTTTTCTGATTGCGATTGGTCTTGCGGCAATTATGTCGTAGAAGTGATATCCCCAGAATATACACAATAAAAACTCACTTTGTTATTAAAAAGATGGATCTGTTTATACTTATTATTGGTTGTATTTGCTTGGTCGCATCAATCCTCGTCTGGCTCTTTGGCGGCGAGAAGTACATGAAGTGGTATTATCAGATTGGAGAGATTGGAGACTACCGTAAGTACGACAAAAGGAAGTTCAAGATTGTGCATTCTTCTGCCCTTGCATTGGTTGGCCTGTGTGCAATTTGGATGTCGTTTAATGAAGAGATGTCGATTCCATTATGGATTATGATAGCCATCGTATTTGCCAACTATACGTTGATTTATACGGTTTGCAAGAAGAGTTGATGCAAGATTCCAGGAGGTATGGATTGTTCCTATATGAAACGCTTTTTGGTGATTGAGTTGGCCTTGTTGATTGGGCTCACGGCTACGGCGCAGACGATGGCCGATGATGCCAGGAGCTGGACAGAGGGATGGAAGTATGCTTTCTCCCAGGAAGGGCGCCAGAACTGGAAGCCGGAGTTTACGGTACGTTTGTATGCTGGATTTGTGACCGAAGGCCCTGCTATTACCGGAGGTGTGAGGATTGACGATAAGCGTACCTTCGGCCTGATGGTGTGGCAAGGGAAAACCTGGATTGATGCTGCTCCGGCCAGTGTCTATAGTATTTCCACCGGTCTGTATATGCGCCGGTATTTCCACTTGGGGCAGAAAGATATTGTAGCCCTTTATTGCGACTTTGCCATCGGCGCCGGATATGTGTACAAAATGAATGGCGGGTATATGACCAACACCGAGACCGGCGAAACCGTGAAGACAACGGACTATAGCAAGGGCGATGTCCTCTTTGCCGCCACCTTGCAGCCAGGCATCCGCTTCCGCTTCTGGAAGAATCTGCATCTGTTCCTGGGGCCGACGGTATCGACAAACACCGTCGGGTTGCACCTGGGCGTGGGATTCTAAGTGACAAATGGCATTATTCTTGATGAATATCGGCCTTGAAAACAATAACTTCTAAGCATTTTATGAGGAAAGTACTTGCCGTGTTGACTTTGGCCCTTGGTCTTGTCACAACCTCCTTTGCCCAAAGCAATCCGCTAGATCATTTGTATATGTCTATGGGCTATAGCTTCGGAGGGGCCCCGTACACCAATTTTAGCACGAAGGATTTCGCATACCGGTCCTTTGATTTTTCCTTCGGTTACAGATTCAATGAGCACGTTGCCCTTTTTGTCCCCGTTACAATGGACGTCAATATGATGAATATGACGACAAGCAAGAATTTCAATGAGACCGGAACGCTGGGACTAGGTGCAAGTTATACCTTCAATCTTGGCAGGAAGTCATTCCTGGAACCGGTTTTATCGTGCGGCAGTACAATTTACAAATCAGACTTGAGTTACCTAACCCCAAAGTTTGAGTTACGCTGGGGTGCAAAGATAAACAGGTTCGGACCCTTTGTAGGTCTTGGTGTCCAGTACATTCATCCATACGGAAACAGTACAGTTCCTAACATGACACTGATGTACGCCAAAGTGGGTATAAGATTGTTCTGATACAAGTGAAGCCATCCGGGAGGGTGGCTTTTTTGATGGGTACCGTGTCCAGGAAGGAGTATTGCGGTGATGTCGTTGAAAATGATTAACTTTACACCGATAAAT
>DEKS01000177.1:547-4590 GCA_002354005.1 Bacteroidales bacterium UBA2716 | reverse complement strand
TAGAACGGGAGATCGTCCGAGGGCTCGGCGGCCGGGAGGGGGCTCTGGTAGGCGGGATTCACGGGCTGAGTGGCCGGAGACGGGGCACCGGCAGGGGCTGCAGGGCCGGCGGGTTGGGCGACAGGCGCCGCAGTTTGGGCCGACGGAGCGGCGCCGGACTGACCGGCATACTGGGGCTGTGCAGCGTACTGCGACTGAACCGGAGCCTGCGGCTGATAAGCGCCTTGAGGGGCGGCAGGCTGGTAGGCCGGACCGGGCTGGCCCTGCGGCTGATATCCGCCCTGGCCTTGATAGGCCGGCTGGCCACCCTGGGCATAGCCGCCCTGATACCCGCCCTGGGCCTGGGATTCTCCTTCCGGACGTTTTCCCAGCAGCTGCAGTGTGTCTGCCACCACTTCCGTGGTATAGCGCTTGTTGCCGGTCTGGTCCGTCCACTGGCGGGTGCGGAGTTTGCCTTCGATGTAAATCTGGGAGCCTTTGTGCACGTATTTTTCTGCGACATCGGCATTGTTGCGCCAAAGCACAACCGTGTGCCATTCGGTGTTTTCCCGCTGCTCGCCGTTGCGGTCTCTGTAGCGTTCCGTGGTGGCCAGGCGCACGGTGGCCACTTTTACGTTGTTTCCGGGATTCTGGGGGTTGTTCTCAAGGTAACGTACTTCCGGGTCGCTTCCAACGTTACCGATTAGCATGACTTTGTTCAGTGACATAATACAATAAATTAAAAGGTTACGCGCGGGCATCCTGCTCCACTACGCACCGGCAAGTTACAAAATATTTTTGGGATTTGTTACAAGGCCCGCAACATTTCCTGTACATCGGGCTCCTCTCCGGTGAAGAGCCGATACCCAGCCACAGCCTGGCCCAGCATCCAGCGCCGTCCACTCACGTACAGGCGGCAATCCCTGGCCGACAGTTGCGGAATCCGATACTCCGCCTCCAGTACGACAGCTCCGGAAAACGGCAAGCCCTGCGGCACCGGCGCCCGCCCGGGGAGGGTATAAATGATAAGGTCCGGATGCAGGCGGGAAGCTTCCTCGAACGACACGGCCGGGCATCGGAGCGCCGCAGCCTTTTCCACAGAGCGGCCGCACACCGTTACCGTGCACCCCAGCGCACGCGCCGCATACACCGCCGCCCGTGCCGCCCCGCCGTTCCCCACCACAAGGGCATCGGCAAAAGAAAGCCCCGTTTCCCGTAGCGCCACCAGCACGCCATCTACATCGGTGTTGTAGCCGGCATATCCGCCGCTACGCGGAATCACCAGATTCACCGCGCCGGTAGCCTGCGCCTGCGGGTCCAGAAAGTCTACCTTGGCAAAGGCGTCCTGCTTGAACGGCGCCGTGACATTGATGCCATCGTACTCATGCACAAATACGTCCCAGGCCTCTTCGAAGTGCTCGCGGTCCACCAGGTCATAGGTGTATCGGCCCTGATAGGCGGCTTTTATAAGAACGGGACTCAGGGAACCGGCCACCGGATGGCCGATAAGGGCGAATTTTTTCATTTGCGGCGGATGAAGGATTCGTGGATATAGGAAACCAGGCCGCAGAGCGCTTGCGTAAGCACCTGCGACTCATGGTTGAGCGTGGCGAAAATCATTCCCGTACCCACGGGTATGTTCCAGATGCTGAGCATGGCCCCGCACACCAGGCCGTGGTAGGCCCCGAAGCCGCCCGGTACCGGCACCACGGAACTGATGCTGCCGGCAATCATCAGGAAGAAGGCATCGGCCAGGGTAAGATGGGAAAAGGCCTCGATATCCTGCAGCGCCCACACGATGCAGGCGCTCATGAGCCAGTAAATGAGCCAGATAAGGGCTGTGTACACAAAAAACAGCCATACGCGCTTCATATGCATGAACGAGCTGAGCCCGCTGCCGATACCGGCAATGAATCCCCAGACTTTTCCCCAGATGCCTCCCCTTTCACGGAAGGAGTAGCAGAGCCAGAGGAACGCGCCGATAAACAAGATTACGCCGCCCAGCGCCCACCAGAGGGCGTTGCTGCTGCCCAGACCGGCCATGCTCTCCACCAGGTAGGCGCCGAACGTTTCCCACATGAGCACCACCAGCGCGGCGGCCATGCCGATGGTGACCAGGCCGTCCCACACGCGCTCAATCAGGAGGGTTCCCAGCGCTTTGTCCAGTGTAAGCAGCCGCCGTCCATCCTTGTCCAGGGCCGAATGTCCCACTACATAGCCCAGTCTGGCCACCTCTCCGGCACGCGGAATGGCCAGGTTCACCGCCATGCAAATGTTATAGGCGTTGAACGTGGTGATGCGGGAAGTGGAAGGGTCGAAGGGCAACAGGAGCATGCGCCAGCGGTTGCCGCGCACATAGAACACCAGCGCCCCCAGGAGCATGGACAGAATGACGTATTCCCACCTGCACTGCTCCATGGCCAGCATGAACTGCTCCCAGTCCACGCTGCGCAGACAGAAGTACACCAGCACCACCGCCACGGCAACCCAGAAGAGGGAACGCAGGATATTTTTCGTTTTCTTATCCATAAGCATGCAAAGATACGGAAAAAATGACTATTTTTGTAAGTAACCTGTGACGAATATGAAATCCATCCTTGGTATCGGCAACGCCCTTACGGACATTCTGGCCGTCCTCCCGGACGACAGCCTTCTGCAAAAGTATCATCTCCCGCTGGGCAGCATGCAGCATGTGGACATGGAAACCGGCGACCGCATCTGGGACGCCCTCAAAGACTATGGCGTCAAATACGTCCCCGGCGGCTCGGCGGCCAACACCATCACCTGCACCGCCATTTTCGGGATGCCCTCCGGCTTCCTCGGAAAAATCGGCAATGACGATTTAGGTAACCTCTTCAAGAGCACCATGGAGCAGTACGGCGTACGCGCGCAAATGCTTTATAGCCAAAAGTCCAGCGGCCGGTGCATGGTGTTCATCACGGGGGCCAACGCGGAGCGCACCTTTGCAGACTATATGGGCGCCACGCTGGAACTGGGACCGGAGGACCTTTCGCTGGAGCAGTTCCAGGGCTACGACTATTTCCATATCGAGGGCTATCTGGTGCAGAACCAGGAGCTTATCTCCAAGGCGGCCCGGCTGGCCAAGCAGGCCGGGTGCACCATCTCCATCGACATGGCCTCCTATAATGTAGTGGAGTCCAACGATGCCTTCTTCCACAACCTGGTGGAAAACTATGTGGACATTGTCTTTGCCAACGAATCGGAGGCCCGGGCCTATACCAAGAAGGAGCCGCGCGAGGCCATTGACGAACTTGCCCGTGTGTGCGATATTGCCGTCGTCAAGGTAGGTAAGGCCGGGTCGATGGTCAAGTCCGGGGAGGAATACCATTTCATCGAGCCCTGGCCCGCTACGCCGGTAGACGCTACCGGTGCCGGAGACACCTATGCGGCCGGTTTTCTCTACGCCCATTCGCTGGGCATGCCACTGCGCGTGTGCGGAGAAATTGGCTCCATCATTGCCGCCAAGGTGGTGGAGGTGATCGGCACCAAGATTGACATTCCCCGCTGGCGGGAGGCCAAAGAGGAAATCCGTGCCCTTATCGCCGCCAACCAACCTGCCTGATTCCCTATGAAAAAATACCTCTGGATTTTCCTCATCTCCATGGTGCCGCTCATCGAGCTTCGCGGTGCCATCCCGGTGGCCGTGGGCCTGGGCCTTCCCATCGTCCCGTCCATCATTATTTCGGTAGTGGGCAATATGCTGCCGGTGCCGTTTATTTTCCTCTTTGCCCGCCGGGTCCTGGAATGGGGCAAGGACAAAAAGGTGATCGGCGGCTTTTTCACCTGGTGTCTGGAAAAGGGGGAAAAGGGCGGCCGCAAGCTGGAAGCCAAGGCCGGGCGCGGACTCTACTGGGCCCTGCTGCTGTTTGTGGGCATACCGCTGCCCGGCACCGGCGCCTGGACGGGCACCCTCGCCGCCAGCATCCTGAACATGGATTTCAAGAAAAGCGTCCTGTTTGTCCTGCTTGGCGTACTGCTGGCCGGCGCCATCATGCTCGCCGCCTCCCTGGGCGTCTTCGGCGCCATCAATCTGGTGAAATAAC
>DEKS01000177.1:0-534 GCA_002354005.1 Bacteroidales bacterium UBA2716 | reverse complement strand
CCCCTGCCGCTGCCGAACGGCTTCGAACAGGAGGATGGCGGCGCTCACGGAGACGTTGAGGCTGTCCAGGCGGCCCAGCATGGGGATGCGGATGTGGGAGGTTGCCGCCTTGCGCCACAGGGGAGTGAGGCCGGTGGATTCCGTTCCCATCACCAGCGCCGTGCCGCGCTTCATGTCCACGTCGTAGTACAGTGAAGAATCCTGCAACTGGGCGGTAAGAATCTGAATATCACGCGCTTGCAGGAAGGCAATGGCTTCCTCTGACGATACCGCCGCGGTGGGAACGGTGAAGATCGCGCCAATGGAAGCCCGGATGAGGTTGGGGTTGTACAAGTCCGTGAGCGGGTCGCAGATGAGCACGGCGTCGGCCTTGGCGGCGTCTGCGCTGCGCAGCACTGCGCCCAGGTTGCCGGGCTTCTCTACGCTCTCCAGCACCATGATAAGCGGATTTTCCGGAAGCTGCAAATCCTTGAGCCCCAGTGTCTTGTACTCCACCTCTGCGAGAATGCCCTCCGTGCTTTCCCGGTACGCCAC
>DEKS01000145.1:16390-20209 GCA_002354005.1 Bacteroidales bacterium UBA2716 | reverse complement strand
GCATTCTGCAGTTTGAGCCAGCCAGTTGTGGTGCACACGGTGCCATAGTTGCTGGCTCCGTTGATGGTGCCCCAGGTGAGCTCGTTAATCAGGTTGGCAGTAGGCCCCGTATAGTTGTCGGGGAACAGGATGATGCCTTTTACGCCGGTGCCGTCATTGAGTGCAGACTGGTTGATGATGGCCATGGTATACCGTGCATTGGGGGTGTCATTGACGATGAGGCCGGTGGCGCGGGTGTTCAGGATGTACTGCCACTCGTTGTCTGTTCCGGGGTTGATATAGTCCTTCAGGGTGCGCCAGGTATATGTTCCACCGTTACTGATGGTAACGGCACCCCAGTCGGCCTTGCCCTTTAGGTCGCCTTTGCCGTCATACAGATGGGCGGTATCGGATTTGTACGGGTTGTAGCATCCATTGGAGCCGCCATAGATAGTTGGCGTAAAATAGCTGCCTCCCGTATCTATTCCATTGCATCCCCAGCAGAACAAATCTATCCAGTCGGCGCCGCTTCTCTTATAGTTTTCAGTGCCCACGTAGTCCCACTGGTTCGGGGCGAAACGCCAGGTTGTGGTTTTAGCCTGGTACTGCAGGTTGCCCTGGGAGAAGATTACCTGACCGCCGTAGGCATTGACGGAAAACTTGCCTTCTACCGGTGCGGGCGTGAGCGTCCAGGTGTCGTTGGTACTCTTGGTGGTAGAGATGGCAAGGGTTAGGCCGCCATAGGTGCCATTCACCATCGGGTTGGGGGTCCAGTTGAGGTTATATACCCTCTGGTCACCGAAATATATGTCGGAGCAATAGTTGTTTTCTGCCGGGCCAATACTGAAATGGGCTCCACTACCCCTGATGGCCGTTACGCTGGTTACCGTTTTTGCGATGGTGATAGAGCCGCATTCACACACGCCGGAATTACCGATTCCTGCGGCTACGCCGCTCCCGGTAGCAATGATGGTTCCACCCTTAATAATAATATTGCCGGCGTTACCACCATCTGATGGTGATCCAATGCCTGTGCCATTCCCATCGCTACTTGCGTATAACGTGCCTGTGCCCTGGATGGTCAAAGTCTTTCTGGGTGACCCGCTGGGCACATAGATACCCGGACAATAAATGTCGAAACCCTTGACGCGGTTGATTGTTCCGTCCTTTAGGATAAGGGTGGCGTCTCCCAGGCAGGTAAGACCAGCCCAAGGGTACGGATGCTGATATTCATTCCCCCCGTGAATACCATTGATGGTTATGCCGGCAAGCGTCACCGTGGCGCCATCGGCAATGGAGATTTTCACGGGATAGCTTGCTACGTTGAGCGTGCCGGTGAGGGTTTCGCCGTCCTGTGCCGTATAGGCGGCCTTGATGGTTCCCAGATCGGTTACAAGCGCCAGGGGCATGGACATGGCGCTCTCATAGTATTTTCCGGCATTCAGGGAAACGCCGCCCTCCTTTGTATACGTATGGCTCCCGGAATCCGATACAGCCAGCAGGGATAGATCCCCGGAGCCCATGCTTGAAGGACGTAAGGCCATGTAAAAGAAACTTCTGGGCGAAGCATTGGTGGCTTTTGCCACGGGGGTGGATGCGACGGATACCCTCAAATAGGAAGCGTTAAAGGGAACGCTGTTATTGTCGCGAAGGAGGAATTTCCAGATAGTCATCTGGCTATCCAGCGTAACGCTGGCCTTGAGTGAGGCCTTGTCTCCAACAGACAGATTGCCCGATCCCTCGCGGAGGTCCAGGTTGTTCTGGATGTACTCCAACGTGCCGTCTTGGGCGTATATTTTGTTCAGAATCTCGGCGTTGGCTTCATAGTATGTACCGGATCCGCTCGGTAAAGAGACAAGGTTTGCGGGATAAACCAGTTTTACGGGATCATTGTCCGAAGGGGAGCCCGTAATGGTTCCTTCAATGCGGGCTTTGCCTGTTCCCGGATCCACGGCTGTCACTCTGGCAACATCCTTGATGCCATTATGAACAAGGGCAATCTCGTCGTTAACCTTCCAGGCTACATTGATTTGGCCTCCATTCTCCGTATAGGTTGTTCGCGTCTCCGGGCCCATGCCCTCAAGCGTAGCGGAGAAGGGGATTTTCCGCAGCGGCGCCTCCGTTTCCGGCTGGTTTACTTCCTTGGCACAGGCGCCCATTACCAGGGTCAGTGCAGCTATGCTCAGTAATCTAAGTGCTTTCATGGTTTTCATTTTTTCAGGGGTTTAACATGAAAACTAAGCCGTCAGCGGATCTCCGCCGGGGATAAACGGTGAAAGGGGCTCCAAGGTGCTCTCACAGATGACCCCTTCCGTTTGAACGTGCACCACTTCCGTTGTGGGGCGCTCGTAAAAAAAGTTCGTTTTGCTATTCATAGCTGTTATGCATTGATGATGATCGTTCCTTTGCCGGCGTCCATGGTAATGTGGTCGCCGTTTTTGAGGAGCTGGGTGGCTCCTTTTACATTGACGATGGTGGGAAGGCCGTATTCGCGGGCCACCACCGCGCCGTGGGAGAGGGAAGAGCCAATCTCCGTAATGAGGCCGTTGACCACGGAATAGTACGGCGTCCAGCCAATATCCGTAAATTTGGCCACCATGATTTCACCTTTTTGCAAGCAGTTGGCATCGTCGGCGGAATTCACAATGCGGACAATGCCTTCGCAGGTGCCGTTGGAAACGGGCACGCCCTTGAGGGTCCCGTCGCTCGCTTCCAGGTCAAACGCGTCCGCGACGGGCTTGCCGATATACGTATCGTCAAAGGCCAGGTCCTTCTGGATGTCGTACGCTTTGCGCCGGCGTACCGCCAGGGAAACCAGCGAAGCATCCCCTTCAATGAGCCGGCCTATCTCCTTGTGCGTGAGGAAGTAAATGAGGTCTGTGTCCGGGAGCACCTTGGCGGCAAGCAGGAGCTCTGCCAGGCGGGCATACTGCGTCTTGAACAGGTCGATGATCTTGATGAGGCAGGACTTGGTGTATTCGCGGTCCACCACCGCCTGCCGGGAGCGTTTGGCAAAAGTGATGCACGCTTTCTTGAGGAGGGGATTCCCCACAAACGCGAATTCCTTCTCCCAATCCGGCTCCGCCTCCCGGGCCACCAGGCTCCGCGGGGCCTTGATGATGCTGGAAAGGTAGTTCATCAGCGCGCGTTCGTCGTCCCGCCAGGGTTTGCTGCGCATCTCCGCCTCTTTGATGCAGCGGTGGCCGTGTCGGGCCAGGAAGTCCCGGTACTGAGCAAGGAGGGCCGGATGGCCGTTGATGCAGGCGAGGAGCTCGTCGGGGCCCCCATTCACCGCTTCCGGCGCATGCTCCTTGATCAGGGCCGCAAGGGCCTGCAGACGCTTCAGGATATCGGCACTCTCAATGCCCGGAATGTCGCTTAAAAGGTGCGACAGGAAGGACTGGTACTGCTGCTTGTCCGGGAAATACGGGTCCACCAGCTGGTACAGCGTACTGGAGGCACTGCCGGAATAGGACGACGAGGCATAATGGTAGATAAGGCTCTCGTCCAGGAGCGCCAGGTTTTTGTCGATGCTCGCGTAAAGCTTCTGATAATCAGTCGTATCGGCAAAATGGACGCGCGTGAGGAGTTTGTCGAATTTGCGCTGGGCGCGATGCCCGGAAAAGACGTATTTGAGGAAGCGGACGGAGTTGATGCCCCGCACCAGGTCGTTCGCATACGGCACCTCTACGGGCGGATAGTCGTGGTACTCGCCCATGATGGAGAGGTTCATGGACTGGGGATTGGCAATACCCACCCGCGCGTGCATGTTGTACAGCAGGTTCATGTCAAAGAACAGGTGCCCGGAGATGGACGATATGAGCCGGAGGGGCGCTTCCT
>DEKS01000145.1:15062-16243 GCA_002354005.1 Bacteroidales bacterium UBA2716 | reverse complement strand
TCCTCGATGTCAATGATTTCCGTGGTGATGGGACGCATCTGCAGGAGGTACAGCGTGCCGCCGCAGAGGGCCCATTCCAGGTCTTTTTCCTCGCCAAAACAACGGCGGATTTTTTTGCCTGTTTCGTACAGCTGCCGTACTTCTTCCTCCGAGAGTAAATCGTCCCCGCAGGGCCTGTAGTATTTGCGGGAAATCTCGTAGCGACGGGCGCTGACCTTTCCGGAAACCAGGTTCTCTCCCTGGCCCTGCACGGCCTCGATGAGGAGGCAATGGCCGGCTGTAGGGGAGGCGGTGAACAGCACTCCCGCCTTTTCGCTGTCTATCATGGCCTGCACCACCACGTTCATGGCGCCTTTCCCAAGGTCGAAGCGCCTGGCGTAATCCTGCACCCTTTGGGCGTCCAGGGAATCTACGCACTTTTGGATGCTTTCCACCAGGTGCGTGCGGTCCACAAACAGGAAAGTCTCATACTGGCCGGCGTTGGACGCGTTGGCGCCGTCCTCGTTGGAGGCCGATGACCGGACGGAGACTTTGTCTGCCTTTAACGCGTCAAACGCCTCATAGACAGCGTCTTCGTCCAGAGCATCCAGGTCTGTGATGACAAAGCCCGGGGGAACGGTGAAGCCGTTTTTGAGCAGCAAATCCAGTCCGGATGCCTTACCGCCCACCGTCGCATACACTGCCTCGGGAAGGTTTCCAAGCGCGAAGATTCTCATCGTTTGATCTCTTTCAGGTTTCGTTGGTTAAAGTATCGTTTCTCGTTGGCGTTAAAGCCAATTTCCAGGATGCCGCGGCAGGTTTTTCCGTCAATGGTGAATTCCGCAATATTCTCATGCAGAATATATTGCCCGTCCTGGAAATGGTAGGTGACGCCCGCAAGAACCCTGGCCTGCACGGGGATACGGCGCCGGTCGTCCAGAAGGACGCTGAGCGACAATTCCTGGGGAATGGTTCCCTTGGCTACCTGATGGAAGTCAAGGTCTGCCTGCAGCAGATAGTGCTGCCCAGCGGAGTCCCGGAAATTGCCTACCTCCAGCACGCTCAGGGCAGGGTAGGAGACCAGCGAGTAGTTGAACTGGACCGGGGAGGAAACGGCCATGAGCCACAGGTGGTTGTTCAT
The DNA here is from genome assembly GCA_002354005.1 of Bacteroidales bacterium UBA2716. Lineage (GTDB taxonomy): Bacteria > Bacteroidota > Bacteroidia > Bacteroidales > UBA932 > Cryptobacteroides. The sequence goes on along the minus strand of DEKS01000145.1, from coordinate 15,123 downwards.
GTAGTTCCAGTCCCTTTTGCCAAAGGAATGGTCCCGCACGCAGGGAAGGCTGAACTCCGTG
>DEKS01000145.1:5884-14873 GCA_002354005.1 Bacteroidales bacterium UBA2716 | reverse complement strand
GGTCCTTCTCGTTGAGGATACCCTCATAAGAAACGGTCCACTTTCCGTCCTTGTTTTCCACGTGAAGCGGGGAGGCGCCTGCGGGAAATACCTCCTGCTTAAGCGAGTACAGTTTTCCACCCACATACACCACAAACCAGGTCTCTTCCTGGTTCACCCTTTTTCCCAGACGGGCAAAAAAGGACAAGTGGGTATCATGCGCGGAGAAATAGTAAGAATTGTTTACCAGCGGGTCTGCGTTTGCATCCAGCGTATACTTTTCTGCGGCGGCAAAGTCAAAGGGATGTTCCAGATTCCGTTTGGCAATGGCTCCGGCCATGAGTCTCTTCTTCAGGGTAAAAAACATCTTTCAATAAAACAAATTTCACAAATATAAGAAAAATAGTGGGGATTTTTGCGTACTTTTGCATGATTGATAAGAAGTTTAGGACGATGGAAAACAAAAAACTCACGCCCATGAAATTCCTGCCGGATGTGCAGGAAATGCCCTGGGGCACCGTAGAATACAAACTGGCAGACCTGGGCTTTGTAGATTCCATGGCCTGCGAAGGCTGGCTCAAAGGCAATACCCTCAGTGATATTATGCAAACCTATCTGGAGCGCGTGGTGGGAGAAACCGCCTTCGAGTGGTATGGAACGCAGTTCCCGGTGCTGGTCAAACGCCTCACCGTGAAAGGCCGCAGTTCCCTGCATGTGAATCCGGACGATGAAACCGCGGAGCAGCGCTACGACTCCTTTGGCAAAACGGCCCTCTGGTATGTGGAGGCGGCAGGTCCCAATGCCCTCCTGTACTTGGGGTTTAAGCGCCCCGTGAGCGCGGAGGAGTTCTACAAGGCCTGTATGGAGGGCCGGGTGGAACCGCTTCTTCACAGCGTCACGCCCAAGGCGGGGGAGCGCTACCTCATTGAGCCGGGCATGGTGCACGCCGCCAAGGATGTCACCCTGCTGGAAATTGCAGAGGCTTCGGAGCTTTGGTTCCGCCTGCACGACTGGGGTCACACGGAGCGCGAGCTTCATCTGGAAGAGGCCTTCGACCTGATAGACCTCAAAGGAAAAACAGGTGCGCACGGAGCAGAAACCGTTGCTACCGAGCAATTTACGGTAAACGCCATTCCGCTTACGGATGCCCTCAAGAGCCACCGGGACCTGGACGATACCTTCCTGGTGTACATTTGCGTAAAAGGCGCGGCTGTTTTGCAGGCCGATGGTGCCAATTACGGCCTCAAAGCCGGCGAGGTGGTCCTGGTGCCCGCAGAGGTACAGGATTTCTTCCTTGTCCCGGCAGAGAAAGGCACGGAGCTCCTGGAAGTGCGCATGGATCCCCGCGCAGAAAATGATCTTGTTTCAGCACCCGTAGAAGAATAATGGCAGACGTTCGGATCGACAAATACCTCTGGGCCATCCGGGCCTTCAAGACGCGCAATGAGGCGGCCGATGCCTGCAAGGGCGGCAAAGTTAAGATTGGACAGGTGAACGCCAAGCCCTCCAAGCTGGTGCAGCCCGGGGACGTGCTGCAGGTGCGAAAAGGCGCCGTTACCTATGTTTATAAAGTAGTGCAGCCCACGGAGCATCGCGTGGGCGCCAAACTGGTCCCTGACTTTGCGGAGAACCTGACGCCGCAGGCGGAACTGGACAAGCTGCGCGCCCCGGTAGAAAGCTTCTTCCTGTCCCGGGACCGCGGCGCCGGCCGCCCCACCAAGAAGGACCGCCGGGAGATAGAACAAATCTGGGATGCCATTGACTTCAATGACATTCCGGACGATGTTGCTGCAAAATTCGGCCTTACGGACGAGGACCTGGAAGCACTCTGACCACCAGGTTTTCCAGTATATAGAACACGAATACGCCCAGAACGGCGAGGCTCCAGTTGAGCCGGAAAATGGCCGTGCAGGCAAGGATAAGGACGATGGCGCAAAGGAACACGATGCGCTTGGCGTCCAGGAGCTTGTGCCCCTTGGCCACCTTCATGCCAAACATGGGAATTTCGCTCACCAGGAGCAGTCCCAGCACCACGGCAACCGCAGGCAGGAACCACTGGGAGCCCACCAGGGCGTCCAGCAGGGGACTATGCAGGGAGAAATAGCACAGCGAGCCGCAAATCATGGCGGCGGTAGGGGTGGCCACACCAATGAAATCGGAGCTTTGGCGCTCGTCCACATTAAACTTGGCCAGCCGCAGTGCGCTCATCACTGCCAGGAACACGGGAATGACCTCTGTCCAGCTGTCTACGCCCTTTAGCTGCATGGTGCCGATGAGCATGACGGACGGCAGGACACCGAAGCTTACCATGTCTGCCAGGGAATCCAGCTCCTTGCCCATGGGGGAATAGGCGTTTAGCAGGCGGGCGGCCAGGCCGTCGCAAAAGTCGAAGACGGATGCCGCCAGCATGCAGATAAAGGCGTAATCCGGGTGTCCCTGCAAGGCAAACACCACTCCTATGGTGCCCGAGAGGGCATTCATAGAAGTGATGCTGTTGGGAATATAGTTCTTGAGCTTCATTACTTCAGGCCCAGTTTTTTAAGGATTTCCTTGGGAACGGCCTTCTTGTTCACCAGAATGTTCAGGGCTTTGCCCTTGCAGAATTGCTCGCTCATGTACCAGATGCCCTTGTACTCGCCGCTTTCTCCCCAGGAGTTCTTGATGAGGTAGAATTTGTTGCCGTTCTGGTCCTTGGCAATGCCGTAGAGGTGCATGCCGTGGTCGTCCGTGGAGGTTTTCTCGTCGAACCACAGCTGGCGGTTCTCCTGGTTCACCTCAATTTCTTTCACGGCAGCCTTCTCTGCGGGTTTTTCGTCCGCCTTGCCCACCCAGCGCTCTTGGTCCGAGCCGCTGGTCGCTTTGGCTTCCGTGTCCACCAGGATGGCCAGGCCGTTCCGGGTGAAGCCGGCCTCGGAGACGTCACCGCCCCAGGCTACGGTGTAACCGTTATTGATGGCATTGTCAATGATGGCCATGAATTCGTCCAGCGGAACATTCCAGGAAGGGGTCCAGCGCCAGTTGTCTTCTACCTCGATGGCAAAGGTGGTGTAGAAGGGATGATGGGTGAAGGAGGTGAAGGAGATATAGTCGTCCAGGTTGAGGCCCTGGGCGTCACGGTAGCTTTCCGGGGTGTAAGTGGCCCCGTTTACGGTGAAGGTCTCCGGCACCTGGCCCATGTAGGCGTCCAGGATGCCGTCCAGGCCCTTGGCCCATACGGGGGTGAGCTTGCGGTTGGGGTTCTTGACCACGGCGTCCACATAGCCCTTGAGCACGGCGTCCAACTCTCCCTGCACGGGAAGGTCATAGCCGTACTGCAGACCCGAGTACGCTTTCTGGTCCACCAGGCCGTAGGCCTTGGCCACGTCCAGGACATCGCCAAAGTCCGAACCGGCGGCGAAGTTGAGCTTGCCGTTCAGACGCACGAACTTCTGGGCGCGGTCTGCATAGGCCTTGCGTACCACGAACATTTCCGAGAAGTCCGGATACAGGGCCGGGTCCTTGATGCCCTTGGCCTTGATGGCCTCCGACTCCAGGAAGGAGAGGGTGCTGAAGCACCAGCAGGTGCCGCTGCGGTATTGGTTCTTGATGGAGGTGATGGGGTTTTCCTTGACAACGGTAAACTGGTAGTCTGCCGGTTTTACGGGGGCGGCCGGCCGCTGGGCGCTGGCGTTCAGGATGGCCAGGGCGGCGAGGGCTGCGGAAACGATGTACTTTTTCATGTGCAAATCAATTAGATTACCTACAAAATTAAAGATTATATATTAATTTTGCAACCGTGAAAACCATTCTTTATATCCACGGGATGGGGGGCGGCGGGGACAGCCGCATTCCCAATTACCTGCGTGCCCAATTAGAAGCGTCCCGGGTGCGCGTGGTCATCCGCACCTATGACTTCGACCCGGAAGTGGGCCGTGCCCAAATTCTTTCCTGGGTGGAGGAAGTAAAGCCGGATCTGCTTATCGGCGAATCGCTGGGCGCAATCCAGGCGCTTCGTATTCAAGGACTTCCGCACCTGTTTGTGTCGCCGTCGCTGGGTGCGCCGGAGAACTTGTACCATGCCGCACGCATCGCCCGTTTTGCCCTGGGCCGATGGTACCTGCACCACCGTTTCCCGGTAAAGGAAGGGGACCGGCAGGAACTCAAGTTCACCCGCAAGGTCTTGCTCAAGTACAAGGCGCACGGGGAAGCGGCCATCGCAAGCATTGAGCCAGGCGGCTATTATTACGCTTTTTTCGGCAAGCAGGACCATTACAAGGCTTCCGGCGTGGTGCGCGTGGACCTCTGGGAGAAGTACTTCGGAAAGGATACGTACGCGGAATACGACGGCACACATTTCATGGAACCCGAGTATATCGATACCCTGCTTATTCCCAAAATCCGGGAAGTGCTGGGATTGGAAAAGTAGCGGGAATTGTGTATTTTTGCATTTTTAGCAAGCACTATGAAAAGAATCATCATACCGGGACTCGCCGCGCTGGCTGTACTCTTCTCGTGCAACCGCGGTGCGGTGGCGCTCAAGTCCAGTCTTCCGCTGGTGGTCTCCATTGCGGCAGACTCCACCGGAACAGGCCGTGTGGTGGCCCAGGCCGGTAAATACGGAGCAGAAGGCTCCATCGCCATCATCGGGCAGCCGGAGGAAGTCCTGCCGCTCTCGCGCCATTTCCAGACGGCAGATGCCGTGGATAACATCGACGGCCGTCCCGTGCGGGACTCCCTGCCGGATTTTGCCGGGGAGCGCTTCGACATTATCCTGGATGCCTATAACGAGGCCTATGCGCACTTTATTCCGGAGGGGAAGGATGTCTTTGAGTCGGCGGACAGCCTTCGTGAAGCCGCCGTCCGCAATGCCGTTTTTGCCTGGGATACCACTTGCGTACGCTCTTCGTCGGATAGTAAGCAAACACTTGAAAAGACACGTGCTAAAATACTGATTTTCACTTCTTCCATGCAAGGGGAGTTTGGCGTATCCGATGTGGACACCCTGCAAACGCTCTGTGGCGGAAAGAGCATCCTGCTCACCCCCACGGACATTCTCCTGGAGCAGGCCTATGCTTCCGGCGCCCGCAACCTGGTGGTGTGGACCGGACGGGCTACCCGCAGGAGCAATGCCTGGCAGTCCGTCTTTGCCCGGAAAGGCTGGGCCGATGCCCGCCTGGCGGTTCTTACGCCGGAATCGGCCCTGGATATCCGGACGGAATTCCGGAACCTGCTGAGGCAGTACCGCTCGTCGGGCCGGCCGATGGATGCCCTCATTATGGACAGTTATACCTTCGACCGTACTTATCTGGAGTCGGAGCTTTCCCTCATCCGCCGGGAGGGAACGGAGGAAGACAGCGCCTTTAACAAAATGATTTCCAAAGGATTCCGTATCTTGGATCCGCAGCAGGCGCTCATTCGTACCACGTATGATATGTTGCGCTCGCAGCGGCTCTTTACCCACCGGATTGCCCGCCCGTCGCTGCATTATTATGAAACCGAAGAAGGGGAGTCGGGACTTCCGGTCCTGGTGGAAGTGACTCCTGCCTATATACAGGAAACCTATGTACAAGATTTCCGTTAGTCCAGAAGAGATCGGGGCCCTGGAACTGGCTGCCTTTCCCGGGACCATCGAGGTGATCGATGCGGACGGGGATGCCTTCCACCGTGCGCTGCGCTACCTCAAGCGGCAGCGGGTGCTGGGCTTCGACACGGAGACCCGTCCCACTTTCTCGCCGGAGCAGCATGCCAACGGGACGGCGCTCCTGCAGCTTTCCGGCAACGGGAAGGCCTTCCTTTTCCGGCTTCAGAAGCTGGGCCTGCCCCGTCCGCTGGCTTCCATCCTGGCGAACCCCTCTATTACCAAGGTGGGCGCCGCCACGCTGGACGATGTAAGAGGCCTCCAGAAACTCACCAAATTCGCCCCCAAGGGCTTTGTTGACCTGCAAAATATGGTGTGGGAATATGGCATCCGCGACAAAAGCGTAAAAAAAATGACCGCCATCATCCTGGGCGTCAAAATTTCCAAGGCCCAGCAGCTTTCCAACTGGGAGGCCGAGCACCTGAGCGAGTCGCAGCAGCGTTACGCCGCCACGGACGCCTGGGTGTGCCGGGAAATGTACCTGAAGCTCATGCATTCCCAGAAGAATCCCCTCACGCCGGAACAACTTTACCCCGAAAGATTTCAAGACAATGGATAAAATCATCCTCAAACCCCGCCGGGAGGAATCCCTGCTGCGCTATCATCCCTGGGTGTTCTCCGGGGCCATCGCCCAGATAGTGGGCCATCCCGCAGAGGGAGACCTGGTGAGCGTATGCTCGGCGGACGGCAAGCTGCTGGCCTGCGGGCATTACCAGATCGGGTCCATCGCCGTGCGTATTCTCAGCTTTGACGAAGACCCTACGCTGCCGGATTTCTGGGAGCGGATGCTCCTCAGGGCCTACCAGCTCCGGGAAGCCTATGGCCTGGCGCAGAATGAGCGAACCAATTGCTACCGTCTGGTGCACGGGGAAGGGGACGGCCTGCCCGGCCTCATTGTGGACTATTACAACGGCGTTTGCGTGCTCCAGGCCCATTCGGTGGGCATGTTCCGCGCCAAAAACGCCATTTGCGAGGCCCTTAAAACCGTGTATGGGGAGCGCCTCAAGGCCGTTTACGACAAAAGTTCAGGCACTGCGCCCTTCAAGGCCGGATTGGACCTGGTAGACGGCTACCTCTGGAAAGCGGAGGGCCTTACGACGGACGAACAGGTTGTGCTGGAAAACGGCAACAAGTTCCTGGTGAACTGGCAGGAAGGCCAGAAGACCGGTTTCTTCCTGGACCAGCGGGAAAACCGTGCCGCGGTGGGACGCCTCGCCGCAGGCCGAAAGGTGCTCAACCTGTTCTGCTACACGGGCGGCTTCTCCATCTACGCCCTTGCCGGCGGCGCCGTGCACGTGGACTCGGTGGACAGCTCACAGCGGGCCATGGACATGGTGGACCGCAACGTGGCGCTCAATGGCTTCACCCCCGAGCAGCACACCTCGTATTGTGCCGATGCCATCGACTTTGTCAAGAATGTGCCGGATGGTGCGTATGACCTTATCATCGTGGATCCGCCGGCATTTGCCAAGCACCGCGGTGCGCTCAAAAACGCCCTCAGGGCCTACCAGCGCCTCAATGCGGCCGCCATCGCCAAGGTGGCGCCGGGCGGCTTCGTGTTCACCTTCAGCTGCTCGCAGGTGGTGGACAAGGAGGCCTTTGCGCTGGCCGTGTTCTCCGCCGCCGCGGAAACGGGCCGCAGTGTCCGCATCCTGGACCGCCTGAACCAGCCGGCCGACCATTCCGTGAACATCTATCATCCGGAAGGAGAATACCTGAAAGGACTGCTTTTGTATGTCGAATAACGACTACATGTTTCCTACTTCCGTCAAGGAGGTGCAGGCGCTGGGCTGGGATTACATCGACATCATCCTGGTGAGCGGCGACGCCTTTATCGACCATCCGTCCTTTGGCACGGCGGTTATCGCGCGCTGGCTCCAGAAATGGGGCTACCGGGTGGCGGTGATTCCACAGCCCAACTGGCGGGACGATCTACGCGATTTCCGCAAGCTGGGCGCTCCCAGGCTCTACTTTGGCCTCAATGCCGGCGCCATGGACTCCATGGTGAACCATTACACGGCCTCCAAGCGCCTGCGCCACGACGACGCCTACACGCCGGAGGGCAAGGCCGGCGCCCGGCCGGACTACGCCGTCACGGTGTACACCCAAATCCTCAAGAAACTGTATCCGGAAGTTCCGGTGATTATCGGCGGCATCGAGGCCTCGCTCCGCCGTCTCACGCATTACGACTACTGGAAAGACTGCCTCATGCCCTCGGTCCTGTATACCTCCGGGGCCGATTACCTGTGCTACGGCATGGGCGAGCGCCCCATGCTGGAACTCACCCGGGGCATCGAGAAGGGCTGGTCCCGCCACCGGATGCGCCAAATCCCCCAGATCGCTTTCTACGTAAGTGGCAAGCTTCCGGAGGGGGTCTCTGTTCCGGAACCGTCGCTCCGCGACCCCTCCCATTCGCAGCGTGCTATGCACGGCTCTGGGCCCCTCCCTCTTACACGGCCGAGGGTGGCCATGGGTTCCGGAACAGAGACCCCCTCCGGAAAGCTTTTACTGCACAGTTTTGAGGAATGCTGTAAGGATAAACGGGCGTTTGCCGAGAATTTCCACTGGATAGAGACCCATGCCAACATGATGCACCCGGATACCATCCTGGAGCCGGTGGGGGAGGGGTATGTGCAAATCAATCCGCCGTATCCGCCGGCAACGCAGCAGGAGATGGACTCTTTCTGGGACCTGCCGTTCACCAAACTGCCGCATCCGCGGTACAAGGGCAAGCGCATCCCGGCGTATGATATGATCAAGTTCTCCGTAAACACGCACCGCGGGTGCTTCGGCGGCTGTAATTTCTGCACCATCGCCGCGCACCAGGGCAAGTTCATATCGTCCCGGAGCGAACAATCGATCCTGAAGGAAGTCAAGGAGCTCAATAAGCTGCCGGATTTCGCGGGCAATATTTCCGACGTGGGCGCGCCCACAGCCAATATGTACGGCATGCACGGGAAAAACCTGGAACTGTGCGACAAATGCAAGCGACGCAGCTGCCTGTTCCCCAAGCGCTGTCCCAACCTGAACTGCGACCACACCCGCCTGATGGAACTGTACAAACGCATCGACAGCACCAAAGGCATCCGGCACAGCTACATTGGCAGCGGTATCCGCTACGACCTGTTCCTGACGGAGGACGGGTTTGTAGATGCCAGCTCCAAGCCGTACCTGCAAACGCTGGTGCTGGACCATACTTCCGGCCGCCTCAAGGTGGCGCCGGAGCACACCGAGGACCATGTGCTGCAGAAGATGGCCAAGCCCAGTTTCCGCCTTTTTGAGCGCCTGCGCAAGGAATTCGACAAGGTGAACCGCGAGGCTGGGACCCACGTGGGCCTGGTTCCGTATTTTATTTCCTCGCACCCGGGCTGCACCATGAAGGACATGGAGCAC
>DEKS01000145.1:0-5833 GCA_002354005.1 Bacteroidales bacterium UBA2716 | reverse complement strand
ACCCCCATGACCACTTCGTCCGTGATGTTCTATACGGGACTGGATCCGCGCGACATGACGCCGGTGTTTACGGAGCGCGATCCGGAGAAAAAACAGCGGCAAAAATCGTTTTTCTTCAAAAATTCTTCGAAAAAAACACAAAAGCCCTTGCAGAGTTCAAAACAAAGTCCTAATATTGCAGCACGAAAACCTAAGCACAAGTAAACCGATATGGCAGACAGCAAGAAAAGACATGTGGTGAGTTACGAGAAAATGTCCGGACACCCGGACCTGGCCGCTGCATTCCAAGAAAAGTACCCCAAAGGCTTCAGTGATTACCTGAACGATCTTATCAAGTATCCCAAGCCGGACGGCACTTCCTTCTACGCAGTGACGATAGAAACGGAGGATGCCATCTATCTGGTGAAAATCAATGTAAAAACGGACGATCTGGAAGACGTTGCCCGTTGGCTGGAAGGGGAGGAAGATGCAGAAAACGAAGCCGTGGCCGGTGGCAGCGCAGATGCCTCGGATGCCGCAGGGGAAACCCTCCCGGACGACAACATCGCCCAGTACTCCAACGGCTCGGACGACGAATAACCGCCATGGCAAACCGTGGTGGCATAAAATGGATATGGGGCCCCGTCAGGGGCCTTTTGCATAAGATGCCGGAAACCACGGCGCTTCTGGTTCTTTCCATTGTCACCGGTACGCTGTGCGGCCTGGCTGCCGTGGGGCTCAAACTGGCTATTCATGGCATCCAGGGCGGGATTGCGCAACTGGTGCCGGGGAGCCGCTGGCCCTATCTGGTGCTGCCCGGCGTGGGCATGCTCCTGAGCCTTCTCATCGTCCGGTATCTTATCCGGGACAATATTGGCCATGGCGTTACCAAGGTGCTGCAGGCCGTTTCCAAGAACGAATCCAAAATCAAGAGCCACAATTGCTGGAGTTCGCTGGTAACGAGTGCGCTCACCATTGGCTTTGGCGGTTCCGTCGGTGCGGAGGCCCCCATCGTGTACACGGGTGCGGCCATCGGCTCCAACCTGGGCCGCTACTGCGGCATGTCCTACCGCGGCATGACGCTCCTGCTGGGGTGCGGTGCGGCCGGTGCCGTAGCGGGCATCTTCAATGCGCCGCTGGCAGGCGTGCTGTTCACGTTGGAAATCCTGCTGTTCAACCTCTCCATGAGCGGTATCCTGCCGCTCATGCTCAGTTCCATATCGGCCACCCTGGTCAGTATCCTGTGCCTGGGACAGGAGAGCCCCTTTGCCGCTACCGTGGTGCCGTTTAATTTGGGGAATGTGCCGTTTTACGTGCTTCTGGGCATCTTTTGCGGCTTGGGCTCGCTGTACTTTATCCGCACCACGCTGGAGATGGAAGACCGCCTGGGAAAGCTGGGGAATCCCTTCCTCCGCTGGGCCCTTTCCGCCGTCATGCTGGGCATCCTGATCTTCCTGTTTCCGCCGCTGCACGGGGAGGGCTACAATTTCCTTTCGCCCCTCCTTAATGGCCTGGCGGTGGATTTTGGCGGCAATACGCCCCTGAACTACTTCCTCAGGTGGCAGTGGGCCGTTCCGCTGTTTTTCCTCCTGGTGATGCTCCTTAAGGTGTTTTCCATGACCTTCACCAATGCCGGCGGTGGCGTGGGCGGTACGTTTGGCCCTACCCTGTTCATGGGGGCTGTCGCGGGTTTTGTGCTGGCCACCACCGTGAACCTCATCCGCCCGGGGCTGGTTCCGGTGTCCAATTTTGTGCTGGTGGGCATGGCCGGTCTTATGGCGGGCGTCATGCAGGCGCCACTCACCGCCATCTTCTTAATCGCGGAGATTTCAGGCGGTTATGAGCTTCTTGTCCCGCTCATCCTCACCTCGGCCATCGCCTATGGCGTAACGCGTATTTTCGAGAAATATTCCATTTATACCAAGCGTATTGCCGCCAGCGGGGAACTGCTCACGCACGACTCCGACCAAGCCGTGCTCACGCTCCTGAAGACGGAACAGCTGCTGGAGACGGACTTTCTGCCGCTCCGCATCGACGCCACGCTACGGGAACTGGTGGAGGCCATCTCCACCTCCAATCGCAATCTGTTCCCGGTGGTGGATTCCCGCGGCCGCTTCCAGGGCTATGTCATCCTGTCCGACGTCCGCAAGGATATGTTCCGCCAGGAACTGTACGATAAACGCCACGTTTACAATTACATGCGTACGGCACCGGAGTATGTGCATCCGGACGAACCCATGGAATCGGTGATGCGTAAATTCGAAAAATCCGGCGCATGGAACCTGCCGGTGGTGGACAAGGGCCGTGTGTATCTGGGCTTCCTCTCCAAGTCCAAGATTTTCAGCGCCTATCGGGAGGAACTCAAAGACTTTTCTCAGGATTAAGCCCCAGGAGGCTCCGGATATCCAGGACGGTTTCCCGCAGGACCTTGGCATAATAGCCGATGAACAGGTAAAACGGCTTTAGCAGCCGGGGGGCGCGTTCATAAAGCAAATACGGCCCAAGGAAAAGAAGAGCCAGCGGCAGCAGTTCAATCAGAAAGAGAATATTGACGATGGTCCACCACCAGGAGGGGGCTTGGCTTTGCACTTGTTCCATATTTGTTTGTTGTGTATATTGCAAAAATACGCAAAAAATCGTACATTTGAAAATATGAAAGAACGATACATCAAGCATATCGCCCAGCTTCTGGGCATTCAACCCTGGCAGGTGGAAAACTGCGTGGAACTGTTCCGGGACGGCTGCACCATTCCCTTTATCAGCCGCTACCGCAAAGAGCGCACCGGCGGCCTCACGGACGTAGAGGTGGCAGAGGTCAAACATTGGGCCGATGTCTTTGAAGAGATGGAAAAGCGCAAGGTCTCCATCCTCAAAACCATCGCGGAGCAGGATAAACTTACCGCAGAACTTGAAAAGAAGATAGAAAACTGCGTCAGCAGCAGCGAGTTGGAAGATTTGTATCTTCCGTTCAGGCCCAAGCGGAAAACCCGTGCCACCCTTGCTGTCGCCAAAGGGTTGGAACCGCTGGCAGACCTCCTGTGGAGCGGCAAGTCGCAGGATCCCAAGGCCGATGCACGCCGCTTCGTGAAAGGGGAGGTCAAGGACGTGGAAGAGGCCCTGCAGGGTGCCCGCGACATTGTGGCGGAACGCCTGAGCGAGACCGCACTCATCCGCGAGAACCTGCGTGGCATTTACCGTACCCGCCGCGTGGTCTCCAAGGTGACCAAGGCAGGGGAGAGCAGCCCGGATGCCGCCAAATACCGCAGCTATTTCAACTTCTCCATGCCCATCGGTAAAATCCCGGCCCACAACCTGCTGGCCATGCTGCGCGCCCAGGAGGAGGGCTTCCTGCGCGTAGAGATAGATGCCGATGGTGAAAAATGCGCCAACAAGATGTATTACGACTTTTGCCAGGAACAGGGATATCCCCAGCGGGAGGCCGGCTTGCAAGTGCGTGAGGCCGTGGAAGATGCCTGGAAGCGCCTGCTGGATCCTTCCATCACCGGAGAGGTACTGCGGGAGGCCAAGGAAAAGGCGGACGTGGCGTCCATCCAGGTGTTTGGGGAGAACCTGCGGCAGCTCCTGCTGGCACCGCCCGTTGGGCAAAAGCGCGTAATGGCCATCGACCCGGGCTTCCGTACCGGTTGCAAGGTGGTCTGTCTGGATGCGCAGGGAAACCTCCTGCACCATGACGTCATTTTCCCGCATCCGCCCGTGGCCAAAAAGATACAAGCTATTACCACTGTGGCCAATCTGGTGGAAAAGTACGGGATAGAGGTGATTGCCATTGGCTCCGGAACCGCCGGACGGGAGACGGAGGCTTTTGTGCGGATGGTGGGGCTGCCGGAAAGCGTACGCATTTTCTCCGTGAGCGAGGATGGCGCTTCCGTGTATTCGGCCTCCGAGGTAGGACGGGAGGAATTCCCGGAATACGATGTCACCGTACGCGGTGCCGTTTCTATCGGCCGTCGCCTGATGGACCCGCTGGCAGAACTGGTGAAGATAGACCCCAAGTCTCTGGGCATTGGGCAGTATCAGCACGACGTAGACCAGGGACTCCTCAAGGAAAAGCTGGACAATACGGTAGAAAGCTGCGTGAACAGCGTGGGGGTGGCTGTCAATACCGCCAGTCCGTACTTGCTGCAATATGTGGCGGGTATTGGCCCGGCGCTCTCCAAGGCCATTGTGGCGTACCGCAGCGAGAACGGCAATTTCACCAGCCGGGAGGAGCTCCGGAAGGTACCGCGCCTGGGCGCCAAGGCCTTCGAACAGTGCGCCGGCTTCCTCCGCATTCCTGGCGCGGCCAATCCGCTGGACAACTCGGCGGTACATCCGGAAGCGTACCATATTGTGGACAAAATGGCCCGGGACCTCCATGTGAGCCCCCGGGAACTGGTGGGAAATGCAGCGCTATGCAAACAAATCAAGGCGCAGGATTACGTAGAAAAGGACTTTGGCCTGCCCACCATCAACGATATCATCCAGGAGCTCCAGAAACCCGGCCGGGACCCGCGTGAAGCCGCGCAGGAATTCTCCTTTGCGGACGATATCCACGATATAGAGGACCTCAAGGTGGGAATGGAACTACCCGGCCTGGTGACCAATCTTACCGCGTTTGGCGCCTTTGTGGATATCGGCCTGCACGAGAACGGCCTCATCCATGCCTCGCAGATGGGTGTTCGCGGGATGGCCGTGCCGTCACAGGTGCTTAAGCTCCACCAGCACGTAAAAGTCCAGGTCCTTTCCGTGGACCTGGACCGTAAACGAATTGGCCTTAGGCTTATTTCCGGCCGCGGATAGAGCGGAACCGGAGCCCCATCACGCCCCAGAAAGCCTCGCCAAAGATACCTCCGCTCATTTTGGAGGTGCCTTTTTGGCGGTTGGTAAACACAATGGGCACCTCCTTGAGTTTGAATCCCAGTTTCCAGGCGGTATACTTCATCTCTATCTGGAAGCCATAGCCTTTCATCCGGATGGCATTTAAGTCGATGGTTTCCAGTACCTTGCGGCTGTAGCACACAAAGCCGGCCGTGGTGTCGTAGATTTTCATGCGAAGGACCGTGCGTACGTATCCTGAGGCACAATAGGACATGAGGATGCGGCTGATGGGCCAGTCTACCACGCTTACACCGTTGCAGTAACGGGAGCCAATGCTCAGGTCTGCGCCTCCCTCTTTGCAGGCCTTGTACAGGCGCAGGAGGTCCGCCGGGTTGTGGGAAAAGTCTGCGTCCATCTCAAAAACATAGTCATAGCCGTGTTCCAGGGCCCATGCAAAGCCCGTGAGGTAGGCGGTACCCAGCCCCAGTTTGCCGCTGCGCTCCAACAGGTGCAGCGTGTCCGGGAACGTTTCCTGCATGCCCTTGACCAGGGCCGCTGTTCCGTCCGGGGAGCCATCGTCAATTACCAGTACATGGAACTGGCCTTCTAGGGCGAATACCGCCTTTACAATGTCCTCGATGTTCTCCCGCTCGTTGTAGGTGGGAATGATGACTAATTTCTTGTCCATTTATTTCTGTCCAATTTCTTTTAACATTTCTGCCACGGCGGCTTCCAGCTGGAGGTCGCGGCCGCTCAATGTGGCCTCAGGGGTGTTGTACACGGGAATATCCGGCTCAATCTGGAAGTTCTCAATGTAGCGCTGGTCCTTGGTGCCCCAGTTGCCCACCTGCGGAATGCCGAACACGAGCAGCGGGTTCACCTGCGTCTCCCACCACACGGCTGTCATGGTGCCGGGTACGGGGGCGCCAATCAGCTTCCCAAGGCCCAGCGAACGGTAGGCGTACGGGAAACCGGAAGCGTCAGAGTAGTTGTCTTCTCCCATGAGCACGCAACTGGGTTTGGTCCATTTGTTAAA
>DEKS01000114.1 GCA_002354005.1 Bacteroidales bacterium UBA2716 | reverse complement strand
ACGCAAAACGGGGTGGCTGTGCTTCAACACTGTGGGAGGTGGCAGTTAATTTGCTGATTATAAGGAAGATACAAAATAATCCTCGTTCAAAAGCTGAACGAGGATTGAATCAAGCTATGAAACAGCGACTTGGCTGCTACAAACTTAGTCCTGGATGGCAGCAATGCCGGGGAGGATCTTGCCCTCGATGGCTTCCAGCATGGCGCCACCGCCGGTGGAGACGTAGCTCACTTTGTCTGCGTAGCCCATCTGGGTAACGGCGGCCACGGAGTCACCGCCACCCACCAGGGTGTAGGCGCCGTTCTTGGTGGCCTCTGCCAGGTCTTCAGCAATCTGCAGGGTACCCTTGGCGAAGTTGGGCAGCTCGAAAACGCCAACAGGACCGTTCCAGAGGATAGTCTTGGAGCTCAGGATGATCTTCTTCCAGTTCTCCAGGCTCTCGGGTGCGGCATCCATGCCCTCCCAATCGTCAGGAATTTCGGTGATGGGGAAAATCTTGCGGGGCGTGTCGTTGTCGAAGGCCTGGCCGCAGACAGTGGCCACGCTCAGGGACAGATTTACACCACGCTCCTTGGCTTCCTTCATAATCTCCAGTGCATCCGGAATGAGTTCATCCTCATGCAGGGACTGGCCGATATGACCGCCCTGGGCCTTGATGAAGGTATACCCCATACCGCCGCCGATGATGAGGTTGTCCACCTTGCCCACGAGGTTCTTCAGGACGGCCAGCTTGGAGCTCACCTTGGAACCGCCGATGATAGCGGTGAGGGGGCGCTGGGCGTTCTTGAGCACATTGTCGATGGCCTTGATTTCGCCTTCCATCAGGTAGCCGAACATTTTGTCATTGGGGAAGTACTCGGCGATGAGGGCGGTGGAGCCGTGCGCACGGTGTGCGGTGCCGAAGGCGTCGTTGATGTAGCAGTCTGCATAGCTGGCGAGGGTTTTCACGAACTCCTTCTGGGAGGCCTTCACGGCAGCCTTGGCGGCCTTCTTTTCCTCGTCGGTGGCATCCTCCGCCAGGCCGCGCGGCTTGCCTTCTTCCTCTGCGTAGTAGCGGAGGTTCTCCAGCAGGAGGGCCTCACCGGGCTTCAGGGCATCGGCCTGGGCCTTGGCTTTCTGGCAGTCCTCTGCGAACTGTACGGGAACACCCAGGCATTCGCTTACGCGGCCCACGATGTGCTTGAGGGAGAATTTGGGATCTACTTTCTTGGGACGACCCAGGTGGGACATGATAATGAGAGAACCGCCCTCCGCGAGCACCTTCTTGAGGGTGGGCATGGCACGGCGGATACGGGTATCGTCCGTGATTTCGAAGTTTTCGTTCAGGGGAACGTTGAAGTCTACGCGTACAATGGCTTTCTTGCCTTTGAAGTTGTACTTGTCAATGAATTGTTGCATGATATAGTGTTTAAAACTTAATTTCCATTTAGTCTGCAAAATTACGTATCTTTGCGAAAATATCAAAAATTATGGCGGTAGAATTCCCTGAACAGTATTGGAAAGACTATGAACTTCTGGACAGCGGCAACGGCGAAAAGCTGGAGCGTTTTGGCAAATATGTCCTGAGAAGACCGGAGCCCAAGGCCCTTTGGACGCCTTCCCTGCCGGATCAGGAGTGGAAGCGGCTGAGCCACGTGACCTTCCAGCCCGGCGCCGGATTCGGCAAGGCCGGCAAAGAGGACAGCGGCACCTGGAACAAAACCAAGAAGATGGAAGACCAGTGGAGCATTGCGTACAATGGGGAGCCGGATCCGGAAACGCATGCCGCCAGCGACCTCCATCTTTCCCTGCGCCTGGGCCTCACCTCCTTCAAGCACGTGGGCGTGTTCCCGGAGCAGGCCCCCAACTGGGAATTTATTTACAAGGAAACGGCCCGCCTCTCCCGCATCCACAAAGCCAACGGCCTGCCCGCTCCCAAGGTCTTGAACCTGTTTGCGTACACCGGTGCCGCATCCCTGGCCGCCAAGTGCGCCGGTGCCGATGTCACCCACCTGGACTCCGTGCGCCAGGTGGTCACCTGGGCCCGCGAGAACATGGAGCGCAGCGGCTTGGACGGCATTCGCTGGGTGGTGGAAGACGCCCTCAAGTTCGCTAAACGGGAAGCTAAGCGCGGCAACAAGTACGACGGCATTATCCTGGATCCACCGGCCTACGGCCACGGTCCGGACGGAGAAAAGTGGAAACTGGACGAGCTCCTCTTTGGTCTGCTGCAAAACGTGGCTGCCATCCTCGGCGAACGCGACGCTTTCATGGTCCTGAACCTCTACTCCAACGGCTACAGCGCCGCCCTGGGAGAAACCGTAGTGCGGGAAGCCTTCCATGGAGCCTTCCGCGAAATGACCTCCGGGGAACTGGCCTTCAACGACTCTTTCGGGAAAGTGCTCCCGCTGAGCATCTACGTGCGGCTGAAGCGGTAAGGCAACAAAGCTGGTCGGCAAACGCCTAATACACAGCCACTTACCAATAATCCTCGGCTCTTTTTGCGCCGAGGATTATTAGGAAACAACTGATAATCAATGCGTTGGAAGCCAGCGGGTTATTCTGCCACCTGCAACGTGTCCCCGGAGCGCTCGGTGCGGTAGGAGCCGCCCGAAGCGGCGTGCAGCAAGGCCTCCAGATTGGCCACAATGGCCTCCGAAAGGTCTTTGTCCCCGTACTGCTTGCACACGTCGGAAACGTAGAGCAGCACCCGGCTGGCGGTCTCGAACTCATGGGAACCCAGGGAGCCCCACTCCAGATAGAAGCGGGCGGTGTCCGTGAGCTGGTCCCCAAAGCGGGCGGCCAGGTCCCGCGCCTTCTCCACCTCTCCCAGGTAATAGTAGTTCTCCACCAGCTGGGCCACCATGTAGTCGTTCCCGCTGAACCCTAGCGGAATGCTCTCCAGCGGGTAGTTCTGCTCCGGGAAGTTCTCCTGGCAAAGGTCCATGATTTCCAGGGCTTTCTCGTCCTCGCCGGCGTCTATCAGGGCGTTGGCCACGGTGAGGAACAGCTGCCGCTGCGAAAGCACACCCAGGAAGGTATACATGTTCTGGTAGTCCACAAAGTAGTCCGTGCGCTTTAAGGCATCCCACTTGTACTTGGTCTTGAAGTCCCGGTACAGCTGCAGGGCGTCCACCTTGCCGGCATCCGTAGAACTCACTTTGTTGCGGATGGGGGTAAAGCGGTAGGAGAAGCCGTCGAACATCAGATAATCCTTGATGCCCACGTTGAGGTCTCCGCCCATGTTCAGCAGGTTCAGCGGACGGTCCCACTCATAGGTGGACAGGAAGTCCAGCAGGAACAGCTCCGGCTTGGAGATGTAGTTTTTGTCCTTGGACATGGTGAGCATGATCTGCTCCGGAATCTCGTCGGCAAATTTTTCCGGGACAATTCCGTATTTGAGGCAGTTCTCCTTGTTCACCGGAATCACAATATTGCGGGCGCAGATGAAATCCAGCTTGCGGCCGCTCTCCAGCGGAACCTTCATTTTAGGGTCCTTGAACACGTCCATCACGTCCGACAGCAGCATGGGCGAGCCGTCGTCGTAGGCAATATACACAAACTCGTTGGTGCCGTACAGGTACTGCTCCTGCGGGACCGTGAGTTTGAGCGGTTTGCTCTCGTTGCAGGCCCATTTCATCTGGTCGATATACCAGTCCGTTCCCAGCAGCGAGGTATTCACCACACGGACATCCGTACGCACGCCCTCAATCTCCTGGGCGTACCACAACGGGAAGGTATCGTTGTCTCCGTGGGTGACCAGGAGGCCGTTCTCCCCTACCGAGTTCAGGTAGTTCCAGGCCATCTCCGGAGCTGTGTAGCGGTTGGAACGGTCGTGGTCGTCCCAGTTCT
>DEKS01000106.1:13412-16100 GCA_002354005.1 Bacteroidales bacterium UBA2716 | reverse complement strand
GCCGCGTAGTTGAAGTTGAGCAGGAGCCCTTTCAGATTGTCCACAGGCTCTCCCCACCATAGGGCATAGACCAGTGTCCAGAAAGCCATCGGCACCAGAACACGCACCGCACGGCGCCTGAAAAACTCCCCGGTGGAATAATGCAGCGGAAACTGCAAATAACTGGAGGCGACGACAAACACCGGCACGCAGCAGCGGCACAGCGCCTCAAAAGCCGACACCCAGAAGGCATCGGTGGCCGTCAGAATCTTGGCGCCATCGGCACCAATATAAAAGGGTTCCGTTCCATGGACCACCATGACCATGAAACACGCGGTCACCCGCAAATAATCCAGCCAGACTTCCCGTTTCATAAAATATAACCCACTTCTTTGAACCGATAATACCGATACGGCTTGCCAGGGGCCTCCAGGTCCCAGATGCACAGGCGGCCGTCCGGCTCCACGCCCTGGATGCGGCCCCAATATTCCCGGTCTTCCAGAAGGTCATGAAAGCGGGCGTTTTTCCCCATCTGAAACATCTGGTTGGAATAACTGCGGAACAGGGCGGCCCGGCTCCGCTCGCTGAACAACCAGGGCAGTTCTTCCTCGAACAGGGCCGCCACTTTCTCCATGCAGGCCTCCAGGTCCTGCTCCTGGCCATAGCAGCGCACCAGCGAGGTGGCGTTGGCCAGTTGCGGGAACTCCCGCTGGTTGATATTGATGCCCGTACCAATCACCGCTGCATCCACCCACTCCCCTTTCAAGGTGTTCTCAATGAGGATGCCGCAGATTTTTCGGCGCTGTACATACACGTCGTTGGGCCATTTGATGGTGCAGTCGATACCGTAGGAACGCAGGAACATGGACACCACGTCCGACATCAGGTAATTGAGCCAGTGCACCTGCGAGGCATGCAACTGCCCCTCCGCAAATTTCACCACAATGGAAAAGGTGAGGTTCTTTCCCGGCTCCGTGAACCAGGTATTGCCCCGCTGTCCCCTGCCGGCGGTCTGTTCCCGGGCGGCCAGAACGGTCATGGACGGCAGTTCCGCCAGCCGCCGCAGGGCCTCGGAGTTGGTAGAGTCGATGGTGTCCAGCCAGATAATGTTCATGTGAGATTTCTCCACTCGTTTCACTCGGTCGAAATGACAGGATTAGAGGACCCTGTCATCTTCGTAGGGCTCATTGAACGGCTCCAGGAAGGGATTGTACATGCCTTCGCGGGCAATGGAGGTGGGCTGGCCGTGGCCGGGAATCACGTCTGTTTCCCCGGGCAGGTTCAGCAGGCGCTCCTTGATGGAGGCCATGAGCGCGTCATAATCCCCGCCGTAAAGGTCTGTACGGCCAATGCTGCCGGCGAAGAGCGTGTCTCCGCTGAGAAGGAGACTGTTCTGAGCCGAATAATAACACACGCTCCCGCGCGAGTGTCCGGGCGTGTGAATCACCTTCCAGGCGGTGCCGGCCGAGGTAATGACATCGCCATCGGCAATATCCACCGTCTCAAAGTTGTGCTGGAGGAAGGAAAAAGACGGCGTGGCGTGCGCACTGCCGGTTACATTGTTCATGGTGTCCACATCCAGCGGATGCAGGTACACCGGCACATGGTACACGGCCAGGAGTTTGGCGACGCCCCAGAAATGGTCAAAGTGCCCGTGCGTAAGGAGGATGGCGTCCGGCGTGAGCCCATGGTCCTTGAAAAAACGTTGCAGCTGCTCCATGCCCTCCGGCGAGGACATGCCCGGATCCACCACCGTGCAGGCCTGCTGGCCATCTTCCCACAGCACTACGCAATTGGTTCCCAGCGGGTTAAAGGTAAATATTCTGGAATGTAACATAATCGGCGTTCAATTGGCATTGCAAATTTACGATAATTTTACCAACTTTGTAGAATAAAGCGCCGCACGTATGCACATTGGAATTGCAGGAAATATCGGCAGTGGGAAAACTACGCTCACTACCCTTCTGGCCCGCCATTACGGCTGGACGCCCAAGTTTGAGTCCGTCACCTATAATCCGTACCTGGCAGACTATTATGCAGACATTAAGCGCTGGTCCTTTGCCCTGGAAATGTACTTCCTGCAGCAGCGCCTGCACGATGTCCTGGAAATTTCCAAATCCAAGGACGTCATTATCCAGGACCGCACCCTCATGGAGGGCGTGAACATCTTTGTGGCCAACAACTATGCACAGGGCAATCTCACGGAACGGGACTACAACACCTACATGGACACCTACAACGTGATGATGGAAGTGGTGAAGGAACCGGACCTCATGATTTACCTCCGCTCCGGCATCGAGCACCTGGTATACCAAATCCAGAAACGCGGGCGGGACTATGAACAAAGCATCTCCATCGAGTATTTAAGCGGCCTGAACGAGCGCTACGAAAACTGGATTGCCGGCTACAAGGGAAAGCTGATTATCGTAGACGCAGACAACCTGGACTTCCTGAGCCGCCCGGAGGACTTCGCCTCCATTACGGACCGGATCGATGCAGAGTTGTTTGGTTTGTTTTGACAAAAAGATACAATTAACATTATATTATGCATATCGCAATTGCAGGTAATATCGGCAGTGGTAAAACCACGCTTACCAAAATGCTGGCGGCCCACTACGGCTGGACGCCCAAGTTTGAATCGGTAGACTTCAACCCATACCTGGCAGACTTCTACGAGGACATGGAACGCTGGTCGTTCAACCTCCAGAT
>DEKS01000106.1:11968-13353 GCA_002354005.1 Bacteroidales bacterium UBA2716 | reverse complement strand
ATCCAGGACCGCACCATCTATGAGGACGCCCGCATCTTTGCGCCCAACCTTCACGCGATGGGGCTCATGTCCACCCGCGACTTCGAGAACTACAGCGACCTGTTCGACCTCATGATGTCCCTGGTGAACCCTCCGGACCTCCTGATTTACCTCCGCTCCAGCATTCCCAACCTCATTTCCCAAATCCAGAAACGCGGCCGCGAGTACGAGCGTTCCATCCGCATAGACTACATCACCGGCCTCAACCAGCGGTACGAAGACTGGATCAAGGACTACAAAGCCCGACTGCTGATCGTGGATGTAGACAACATCAAATTCGAAAACAAACCGGAAGATTTCCAGCTCATTACGGACAAAATCGACGCAGAGCTGTACGGCCTTTTCCCTACTGAATAAATTTGAGCTATGGCAGAAAGAATTACCATCATTGACTTTGTAGAGAAATACTCTCACAAATACGAAAACTTCGTTTACCTCCGCGAAAAGGTAGACGGCAAGTGGAAAGAAATCACCCAGGGCCAGACGCGTGAGGAAGCCTACCGCATCGGTGCCGGCCTCATGTCGCTGGGCGTCAAGAAGGGAGACCGCATCGCCCTGCTGTCGGAAAGCCGCGCCATGTGGATCCTGGCAGAACTGGGCGCTATGTATGCCGGCGCAACGGACGTTCCCCTGTCGGTGAACCTGGGAGAAGGAAAAGACCTGGTGTTCCGTATCAACCACTCGGAAGCCAAGTGGATCCTGGTGTCCGGCAACCACCTGCCCAAAATCCGCGCCATCCTGCCGGAATGCCCCGCCGTAGAGAAAGTGATTGTCTTTGACGATACCGCCTTCGACTTCCCCTCCCTGGAGCCCAAGGAAATGCGCATCAGCGAAATCCAGAAGATGGGCGCAGAATTCCTCAAAGCCCACCGAGCAGAGTTCGAGGCCCGGTACAAGTCCATCGGCCCGGACGATTATGCCAACATCTCCTATACTTCGGGCACCACGGCAGACCCTAAGGGCATCCTCCTCACCCACCGCAACTACACCGCCAACGTGGAGCAGGGCAACTCCGTCATCAGCATCAACGAAGGAGAGGTCATGCTCATCATCCTCCCGCTGGACCACTGCTTCGCCCATGTGGCCGGCATGTACACCATGATGATTTACGGCGGTTCCATCGCCTTTGTTCCTATCGGCAAAAACGCCCTGGCAACGCTGCGTAACGTGCCCACCGCCATCTCGGAGGTACGCCCGCACGTGATGCTTTCCGTGCCTGCCCTGGCCCGCAACTTCAAAAAGAACATCGAGGGCGCCATCAAGAAAAAAGGCGGTTTCACGGAGAAACTCTTCTACTTTGCCCTGGACAATGCCATCAAATACAACAAGGAATACTATAACCGCGG
>DEKS01000106.1:8480-11922 GCA_002354005.1 Bacteroidales bacterium UBA2716 | reverse complement strand
GTGTTCTCCAAGGTGCGCGAGAACTTTGGCGGCCGCATGCGCTTCTTCGTGGGCGGCGGTGCCCTGCTGGACATTGAGCTGCAGCGCTTCTTCTGCGCCGTGGGCATGCCCATGTTCCAGGGCTACGGCCTCACGGAGGCCACGCCCATCATCTGCGCCAACTCGGAAGGCCACGCCCGCTTTGGTTCCTCCGGCCGCATTGTCAAGCCCATGGACTGCGTCATCCTGGATGCCGAAGGCAAGCAGGTACCCAACGGCACCAAAGGCGAGATTGTCATCCGCGGAGAAAACGTGATGGCCGGCTATTGGAAAAATCCCAAAGCCACGGCCGATACCATTATTGACGGTTGGCTCCACACCGGCGACATGGGCTACATTTGTCCGGAAGACCCTGATTTCCTGTATGTTGTAGGCCGATTCAAGAGCCTCCTCATCTCCTCCGATGGTGAAAAATACAGCCCGGAAGGCTTCGAGGACAACTTCACGGAAACCTCCAAGTGGGTAAACGCCTGCGTGCTCCACAACAACCAGAACCCTTACTGCGTAGCTCTGGTGGTGCCGGACAAGAACGCCCTGGCAGAGGCCTGCCAGAGGCATGGCCTGGACCCGACCTCACAAGAAGGCAAGGACTACATGCTGGATCTTATCCAGGCCGATGTAGACACCTACAAGAAGGGGGGCAAACACGAAGGCATGTTCCCGGAGCGCTGGCTGCCCAGTGCCATTGGCATCTGCGACGAGGAATTCACCATTGCCAACAAGATGATGAACTCCACCATGAAGATTGTCCGCGGCAAGGTGGAAGAGCACTATGAGGACCTCCTGAACTACCTGTACACCGCAGAAGGCAAGGAACTCCACAACGAGCGCAATCGCAAGGCCCTGGAGTAGGCGCAAAAGGTTGGCACCACATTTGTCAAAGGTTGGTTTTTACGCCGCCAACCACTGACATACAATCGCCATTAAACACCACTCTACATCAATACTCGTGCAAAAGGTTGGTTACTCAAAAGCCAACCTTTTGCATATTTTTTTCGAAAAACAAATAACCCGCTGGCGGGCCTTACAACACGTCCTTCAGGAAGGGGCCGGTGACGGAGGCGGGATCCAGGGCAAGATCTTCCGGGGTACCCTCCGCCACGATGCGGCCACCCTTGCGGCCGCCGGAGGGACCCATGTCAAAGACATAGTCCATGGATTTGAGCACGTCCAGATTGTGCTCGATGACAATCACCGTATTGCCGGCATCTACCAGGCGCTGGAGCACGCCCAGGAGCACGTTGATGTCCTCGAAGTGAAGGCCCGTGGTGGGCTCGTCCAGGATATACAGCGTTTTGCCGGTGGACGGGCGGGACAGTTCCGCGGCCAGTTTCATGCGCTGGCTCTCGCCGCCGGACAGAGTAACAGCGCTCTGGCCAAGGTGAATATAACCCAGACCGACATCGACCAAAGCCTTTAACTTGGCGGCGATGCGCGGAACGGGCTTGAAGAACTCGTAGGCCTCGCTGATGGGCATTTCCAGCACGTCGTTGATGCTTTTGCCCTTGTATTTCACCGCCAGGGTTTCTTCCTTGTAGCGCTTGCCGCCGCAGACCTCGCAGGCCACGTGCACGGACGGCAGAAAATTCATTTCGATGACCTTGATACCGGCCCCTTTGCATTCCTCGCAGCGGCCTCCGGGCACGTTGAAAGAAAACATGCCGGCCTTGTAGCCGCGCACCTTGGCGTCCTGTGTCTCCTCAAAGAGCTGCCGGATGTCGTTGAAAACGGCGGTGAAGGTAGCCGGATTGGAGCGGGGCGTGCGGCCAATAGGGCTCTGATCTATCTCGATAAGTTTGTCAATGTGCTCTACCCCCTCAATGGCCTTGTACGGCAACGGGCGCTCCTTGGAACGGTAGAACTTCTGCTTGAGGATGGGCATGAGGGTCTCGTTCACCAGCGAGCTTTTGCCGGAGCCGGAGAGGCCCGCCACGCCAATGAGGCAGCCCAGCGGAAAGCGAACGTCCACGTCCTTGAGGTTGTTGCCCGTGGCGCCCTTGAGCGTGAGGAAAAGACCGTTTCCCTTGCGGCGCAGGGCCGGCACGGGAATGGACCGTTTCCCCTTCAGGTAATCCAGTGTAACGGACGGGCCGATAACAGCGTGTGCGGCCGTATCGGCATCCATTTTTTTGCCTTTCAGGAGCGTAGCCAGCGGCGCATTCAGGCAGATGTGCCCGCCATTCTCGCCGGCGCCGGGGCCCACGTCCACCAGCCAGTCCGCGCTGAGCATGGTTTCTGCGTCGTGCTCCACCACCATCACGGAGTTGCCTTCGTCCCGGAGGGCCTTCAAAGAAGCAATGAGCTTGCGGTTGTCCTTCTGGTGCAGGCCGATAGAAGGCTCGTCCAGGATATACAGCACGTTCACCAGTTTGGAGCCAATTTGCGTGGCCAGGCGGATGCGCTGACTCTCGCCGCCGGAGAGCGACCCCGTGGGCCGGTCCAGCGACAGGTAGTCCAGGCCCACATCCAGCATGAACTGCACGCGTTCCCGGAGCTCCTTCAGGATGTCCCGCGACACGTTTTTCTCCCGCTGGTTGAAGCCTTCCGGGATGGTATCCAGCCACTTCCGCAGCTCCGTCATTTCCATGGCGGCTACCTCGGGGATGGTCTTGCCGTCCACCCGGAAGCAAAGGGCCTCCGCATTCAGGCGTGTGCCCTTACAGACGGGACAGGTGACGGTATCCTCAATGTTGTCGATAACCCCACCCCAGCTTTCCATCTCCGTGAGGTTTCCCTCGCCCACGCGGAAAAGGTCCTCCGAACCAAAGACAAGAAGACTCACAGCCTCGTCCGGGAGGGCGTCGATGGGGTCGTACAAACTGAAATTGTATTTGCGGGCGATGGCCCGGATGATGTCGAATTTGCGGTTTTCCCGCACCTTCCCCAGCGGCACGATACCGCCGTCCGCAACGGACTTGCTGCGGTCCGGAATGATGGTGTCCATGTTCACATCCACAATGGTCCCGAGGCCCTTGCAATGGGGGCAATAGCCCTGCGGCGAGTTGAAGGAGAAGCTGTGCGGCTGCGGCTCCTGCAGGGACAGGCCGCTCTCCGGGTCCACCAGGTGCTTGGAATAGTGGGACAGCTGGCCCGTTTCCTGGTCCAGGATGGCCACGGAGCCCTTGCCCAGGTTCAGCGCCCGGGCAACGGATTCCCGCACGCGGCGGTCGTCCCCGGCGGCGGGCTTGAGCCGGTCCACCACCAGTTCTATGAAGTGGGGCTTGTATCGGTCCAGTGCCGTAACGCCTTGCAGTTCAAGGATTTCTCCGTCTATGCGCACTTCCGTGTAGCCGCGTTTGCGCATTTGGTCGAAGAGTTCCCGATAGTGACCTTTTCGGCCCCGGATAAGCGGCGCGAGAAGGTAGCATTTGCGACCGCTGTACTGGCTCATGATGAGGTCCAC
>DEKS01000106.1:2854-8411 GCA_002354005.1 Bacteroidales bacterium UBA2716 | reverse complement strand
TACAGCAGGCGCAGGAAGTCGTAGATTTCCGTGATGGTGCCCACCGTGGAACGCGGATTGTTGCCGGTGGTTTTCTGTTCGATGGCAATGATGGGACTCAGGCCGGTGATTTCCTCCACCTCCGGCTTCTCCAGAATGCCCATGAAGTGCTTGGCGTAGGTGGACAGGGTATCCATGTAGCGGCGCTGGCCTTCCGCATAAATGGTGTCAAAAGCCAGTGAACTTTTACCGGACCCGCTGAGGCCCGTCACCACCACAAATTCCCCCCTGGGGATGGCCACATCCATGTTTTTGAGGTTGTTGGCCCGGGCGCCCCGCACCTGTATGTACTCTTTCTTTGCCATAGACTACAAAGATACGAAGAATTTGCCGAAGCGCCGCATTTCTCCAGCAGGGGAATCTGTTGAAGGAATAAAATATCCTAATGACCATTCATAATATACTGAATGGTTCCAGCCAGATAACCTAACTTTGCAAACCCTTATGTTGCTCACCGCCCTCATATCGTTCCTGATATCCGCGCCTGTCGATACGCTGGCGGCGTCGTACGTGTCTGCCGCGAAGGAAGAAATGCCCGCAGGGGCGGCTGTGACGGCGGTTTCGGCCCTGCAACTGAAGCAGTACGGCGTGACGAATCCAAAGGATCTGCAGGCGCTGGTGCCGGGCGTGCATCTGCCGGACTATGGCGCTTCCCTTACCTCGTCCATCTATGTCCGCGGCTTTGGCTCGCGCATGGAGAACCCGGTGATCGGCCTCTATGTGGACGATTTCCCTATCCTGGACAAGAACAGCTATGACCTTGATTATCTGGATATTGCTTCCGTGAAATTCCTGCACGGCCCGCAGGGGACCGCGTATGGCCGCAATGCCTTGCTTGGCGTACTGTCCGTCCGGACGCAGGCACCTGCCGGAGAGGAGATGCTACGCGCCCGGCTGGAGTACGGCCTGGCCCACCATGTGCGGGCGCAGGTGTCCTGGCACCACGGGGAACATGCCTTCAGCCTGGGCTACAGGCATTCCCGGGGCTGGTTCAAGAACGAATTCAAGGATGCCTGGGCCGATCCCTACAACGGCGGGCAGCTGCGCTGGCGCTGGGACCGGCAGCTCTCGGAGCGGTGGCGCATGTCCAACCTCCTGCAGGCGGGCCTGTCGGCGGAAGGCGGCTTTGCCTACGGGCTTTCGGAAAACGGCGTCCAGCAGCCGGTCCGCTACAACGACGAGGGCAGTTACCGCCGCCTCACCGTTCTGGAAGGCTTCAAGCTGCATTATGAAGGGGAAAAGGTTCGGGTCGATGGCATCGCCTCGCTCCAGTTCCTGGCGGACCGCATGCGCATGGACCAGGACTATACGCCCCGCAGCATCTTCACCCTCCAGCAGCAACAGCGGAGCCCGGCCCATACGGTGGAGGTCATCGTCCGGCCCAAGCGCCGGTTCAAGCACTGGAAGCCCGTGAGCGGCCTTTTTGCCTTCTTCAAATACAATCGCATGGAGGCACCGGTCCTGTTCAAACGCGACGGCATCCAAAGCCTCATCCTGGACAATGCCAACCGGGGCATTCCGGAGAGCATTGGCACACTGGACATTCCTGATAATGAATTTCTTATCGGCAGTAATTTCGATATCTGCACCTGGAACGTGGCGCTTTACCATGAGTCGCACTTCCCGGTGGGCGAGTGGCAGTTCACCGCCGGCCTCCGGCTGGATTATGAGGGGGCGCTGATGGCCTATGACTGCACCGCCTCCCTCCATTACCAGCTCATCGGCATGATGAGCGCAGTCCGTCCCTTTACCGACCGTTTCAGCGGTACCCTTTCCCATGGCATCCCGGTTATACTCCCCAAACTGGCTGTGGAATACAGCGGTTTTCCAAATACCAGGATATATACATCGGCCACCAAAGGGTACCGCGCGGGCGGTTTTAATACGCAAATCTTCTCTGACATCCTCCAGAACCGCCTCATGAACGGCATGATGGCCGATTTGGGCGTGCACCTGGATGGTGGCATCTCCTTTGGGGCCGACCGGACGGAATACCAGCCGGAAGAAGCCTGGAACTTTGAGCTGGGCGCCAGCTTCCACAAGGGCGGCTTCAGCGCGGATGCCAACGCGTTTTACATTACGGCGCTCCGGCAGCAGCTCACGGTGTTTCCTCCGGGCATGTCCACCGGCCGCATGATGACCAATGCCGGCAAAAGCCGCAGTTACGGGGTCGAGGCCCAGGTCAGTTACAACCACGGCGGTCTTATGGCCCATGCCGCCTATGGCTGGAACAATGCCCGCTTCACGGAATACGTGGACGGAACGGCCGATTACGCCGGAAAGCGCATTCCCTACAGCCCGGCGCATACCCTGTTTGCCGCCTTGGGCTATCATTGGAGCAAGGTGAGCCTTCAGGCCCACATGCGCGGAATCGGCCCCATTGCCTGGAACGAGGAGAACGCGCTGGTGGAGCCCTTCTATGTGACGTTGGGTGCCCGGGCCAGCGTTACTATCGGCCGCGTGCTTTTGTACCTGGAGGGCGAAAACCTTACCAATACGCGCTACAAAGCCTTTTACTTTAAATCTATGGGGAACGAGTTTTTCCAGCTGGGAAAACCCATCAGCCTGCACGTAGGAATTCAAATTCGCATCATATGAAAAAACTCATTTATCTGATTAGCCTGCTGGGCCTTCTTGCCTGTAACAAAAATACTGTTCCTGTCGACTATTCCGTGGGCCTTCACTACAAAGGCTCCGTATGGGTGGAGTACAACGGTGAGAGCTACGAGAACAAGGATATCGAGGTGAATTTCACGCTCTCGGAGGATGGGGAATCGGCCGATATCCGGATCAACGACATCCGTTTTGTGCCCCAGATGCCCGTCACCGTAACGACGGTTCTCCCCGTCAAGGTCAGCGGTAGCGGCAACAGCTACACGTTTTCCGCGCACGGCGTGTATCCCCACTCTCCCGCCGGTGTGGAGCAGCAAAAGTACCTCATCAACAACCTCAGCGGCATGGTCACCGGCAACATGCTCAGCTTCTCCCTCTTCTTCGGGGACTATCCCACCCGCTTCACGGGCTCCCGGCAGTAGAGGTCCCGCCACAGAGGAAGTAGGAACACCCCATCCCGTACGGAGGAGTAGTGGAAAACCACAATTTTTTGTACCTTTGTGCAAGCAAGGATTCGTCCCTGTTGGGGTTTTATGAGTGAACTGTAAATTGAACTGAACGATGAAAAAGGGTTTTGTTTATGCTGTTGTCTGCCTGTTGGCCGTTGTGGCATGCTCAAAGGTGCCGGTGAACGTAAAGAATCCAATCACCATCTCATCGCCCAGCCCCACCGATCAAATAACCAAGGTGGAGCTCTCCAACGCCCAGAAGGGGTATGTGCAGGCGGGAAACGCCATGGCCTTCCGCTTCCTCAAGCAGCTCTACCAGGGAAAGAATCTGATTTGCTCTCCCCTCAGCCTCCAATATGCCCTGGCCATGACGGCCAATGGGGCTAGCGGCGAGACGCTGCAGGAGATTATCGACTTCCTGGGCTATGGGGACGAGGGCATGGACGCGCTCAATGCCTACAGCAAAATCCTGCTGGAACAGCTTCCGGCGGTGGATCTGGATGTCACCCTGAAGGTAACGGACGCCCTGCTGGTGAATGATGAGTTTCCGCTGCTCCCGTCCTTTAAACAAGCCGTGGAGGGAACCTACTACGCAGCAGTGGACAACATGGATTTTTCCGACCCGGCGCAAGTGGCGGCCCGCATCAACGAGTGGGCCGGCAGGAACACCAACGGATTTATCGACAAGGTACTGGAGGCGGACGAGATTTCCGCGGATGCCGTTGCCTTCCTGATGAATGCGCTGTACTTCAAGGCCAAATGGGCCGGAAGTGACTATGACCCCATGTTCTTGGAAAGAGGTACAGCCGAAGAGGACTTTACGCTTGCCAATGGGACCAAAAAGAAAGTAAAGATGATGCGTAACATGCGCTATCACCGCTACGCTCCCATGGATGGCTTCACCGTGTTAGCCCTGCCCTACGCTAACGGAAAGTTCAACATGTATGTCTTGCTTCCGGATGAGAATAATCTGGAAGCACTGCTGGAAAAACTGCAACGCACCTCCTGGGAGGAGATTCTGCAAAACTTCCGGTCGGATGCCGAGGTCTATGTCAGACTTCCCAAGTTCGACATAGAAAACAAATTCAATTTGAACGAAACCCTGAAGGCGATGGGTATCAATCGTGCCTTCCGGGCCGGCATGGCTCAGTTTGACCGGATGTTTGCCCCGAAAGAGGAGGAATATTATTATTGGATAGGGAAAGTGATCCAAAAGGCGCGTATTTCCGTGGCCGAGTGGGGTACGGAAGCCGCCGCCGTCACTGTTGTAGAAATGGAAGGAGCAACGGAGGCCGGTCCGGGTGAAGAGCCCAAGCGGGTCTATTTCTATGCCGACCATCCCTTTGTATTCGCCATCGGGGAATCCACCTCCGGCACCATCCTCTTCGAGGGCGTCTTTTCCGGGGAATAATCCCGCCAAACCGTGCCCGTAGCGGGTCTAGTTGTTTGTGATATTGCTTCCAGACACCTCATAGGAGAAATCGAACGAGGAGTAGACAGCATCATAGACTATAATACCATCACCAAGGATATGTCGGGTAGCGGTAGAGGGTGTTGTTTCCGATTATGTACAATTTGTTGTCATATATGGTTGGGTAAGGACCCCAGAAATTCGACCACCCTTTTTCCGGGCATTTAACATAATCCAACCTCTTTCCTGTCTCAATGTCAATTATATCAAGTTTGTTTTCTCTATTTACGAAATAGGCATACCGCCCCGCCTGCGTAACATAATATGACCCATAATCGTCAAACAGATATAGAATTTCCCCTGTCTTCTTGTCGTAACCGATTGTGGCGTTGACGCAGCAGCTCATCAATACGTCATTGTAGATACATAAATCTTGAAAGTGATATGTACACATTTCATAGTGCTCCCATAGTGTATCTCCGGTTGTCATATCAATGGCCATAATCTTCCTGTCCAAATTTGAATATATGGTGTTTCCCTCGAGAAAACTGTGGGCCGGTTCTGGATATCTCCCCAAGTATTTCCTGAAGATCTCAGCCCCCGTTCGCACATCAACGATTATAACATACGTCTCGTCTTGATAATGTTCCTCGATCAAAGATTCGGAGAAACATGATATGACCATCAGGTCATTACACAACAGAAGATCGTTTATTTGCAGCTCATCATCCCCGGTATAGTAAAAATCGCTGATTTGGTCGTTGCTCATATCTACCCGGCAAATCCGACAACTGTCCTGGACAAAATAGCAATCTTTCCCACTTCCAATAACTGGTCTATTTGATGGTGAGACCTTATAGTCCTTTTTCCACAAAACGGCTCCTGTCTGCATATCCAAACAGACGGTGGAATGCAAGAAGATGTTTTCATTATAATTGGTCGCATACTGAAAAACCAGCTTCCCATGATATTCATATCCCTTTGAATCAAAATGGCAATATCGTCTATTATCCAAATCCGAAGGGAAATACCATTTTACTTCGCC
>DEKS01000106.1:0-2695 GCA_002354005.1 Bacteroidales bacterium UBA2716 | reverse complement strand
GAGCCTTGCTCATGCTGTAACTTGCAACATGAGCAAAGCATTATTGAAGCAAGGCTACATTTTATAACTATTTTCAGTATCCTGTAAAATAAAGTCATGTTCTTTACCCAGTTTTAACTCACACTTTATGATGTTATGTCACCAAGGATATGTCGGGTAGCGGTAGAGGGTGTTGTTTCCGATTATGTACAATTTGTCATCATATATGGTTGGGTAAGGACCCCAGAAATTCGACCAACCTTTTTCCGGGCATTCAATATAATCCAACCTTTCACCTGTCTCTATGTCTAAGATGTCAATTTTGTTTTGTCTGTTTATAAAGTAAGCGTACTTTCCAGCCTGAGTAACATGATATGATCCATAATTGTCAAACAAGTATTTGACTTCCCCGGTTTTCCTGTCATATCCAATGGTGGCATTTACGGCACATTTCATCAATATGTCATTATAAAACAAAATGTCTTGACAAACATAAGCGCACATATCATAACGCTCCCAGATTATTTCTCCCGTTTTTAAGTCTATTGCCATGATGGTTCTGTCTAAATTCGAGTATAAGATCTCGCCGTTTAAATAACTGTGAGAAGGGACAGAAGATAGTCCCAAAGATTTTCTTAAAACCTCAGCTCCTGTTGTTTTATTTATGATTACAACATATATCTCGTCTTGATATTCCTCGACCTCCGACTCGGAAAAACAGGATATAACCATTAGGTCATTACACAGCCGAAGGTCATTTATTTGCAGCCCATCATCACCGGTATAGTAAAATTCGCTGATTTGGTCATTGTTCATATCAACTCTAAAAATCCTACAGTTGTCTTGAACAAAAAAACAATCTGTGCCACTGCCTATTACTGGTTTGATTTCATAGTATGATTTACAGTTTCTCTCCCACAAAACTGAACCGGTTTTAATATCAAGACAGACTGTGGAACGTAATGATATATCGTCTCGTTGATTTGTCTCATATTGAAAGACAAGTTTGCCATTATATTCATATCCTTTTGAATTAAAGTAACAATATTGCCTGTCATCCATATTCGAGGGGAAATACCATTTTACCTTTCCCGTGTTAAGCTCCATCCCGCACACACGATTGTCTTCATGCATGATCCCTCCATCATAAATAGTTGTGGGAACTACCATAATATTCCCCGATTTAGGAAGATTAAGGATGCCCGAGCAGAAAATCTCCTGCGACTCATAAGTCGGTATTCTCGCCGACCACTCAGGCCGCAAAGAGCCTTGCTCATGCTGCGACTTGCAGCATGAGCAAAGCAAAACTATAATAATACTACTTGTTGTAATTAAACGCATTCCCTCGTGTCCCTTTGTCTAAGATTTCACCCAATAGTTGCCTCATTGAAAGATGACTGTTCATCTCCAGATGGTTCACCCCTAGAACTTCAACGTTTTGAACATTTGTTCCTGTCATTATTGAACTCTTGTTCGGAATAAAACCATCGCTGGTAATAATCGTATGAAGCCTGAATGAGGGTTGTGTCCAAATCGTCCTGATAGCTTTTGTCCTTGGCCATGGTGAATAACAGACCATAGCGCGCCTTTGAGGTACGACTTTTCAGTTGTTCCGGGGAAATACTCTCCAGTAGCATTCTGGCACTATCCGGTTGCGTATTGAGCATTGTCTCTGCCTGTCTGAACACGCGTTGCGGATACCGTGCACATGAGCACAGCAACAGCAAGACACAAGATAGTAGCCAGACTTTTTTCATCCTGTCTACAAAGATACTCCTTTCCGGCAAAAAATAAAACTTGTAAGTGAGGGCTTCTTTAGGTCCATCCATCGCCACGTTTTGGCCCCATAACGCGCCGCTGGCGGACCTTCCGGCCCGCCAGTGCTACGTTTTTCCGCCAAAACGTGCCCGTAGCGGGACCTATTTCACCACAGAGGAGGTAGGAGCACCCCATTCCCCCCCTGTGCCTTGCCTCTGTCACCGGCTGCTTCCTGAAGGACGGGCTGTCGGTTGTCTGTTCCCTGCCGGTACCGCGACCTCATGTCCATTAATGAAGGTAGTTTTTCCTTTGTACCAGGCGCGGCTGCCAAAGAAGAAGGGAAGGTGCCGGATGCACCACTCCTGCCACGCCGGAAGTTTTTCCCGCTCGAATTCGCGGGCCAGGGACTCGGCAAATTGCTCCATGGCCAGCTTTTGCCTTTCCGCCTCCCGCTCTTCGGGGCTAACATACCCTTCCGGCATTCCCAGTTTGTCGGGCAGCATTCTGCTTGCCGAGTAATAGTATTCCTCCAGGACGGGTTCGTCCACAGCCCGCAGCTGCTCTTCATACTGGTGGTCGATGAAATGTAAGCCTCCGATAAAAGACGACTTGTGTATTTGATTTCAAGTTGGAGGCAATTTGGTCAAGTTGCCCCAAGTTGGTTCAAGTTGATTCTAGTTGGTTTGTTTAGCCCACTTGTCGGGCAGGAGTTCACGGAGGGCTTCGCGATTATTCTCGTTACCGGGGATCCGGAGCAGGACATCCTCCATCCATTCACGCGGGTCAACGTCCAGTGCCTTGCAACTGTCCACCAGGGAGTAGACGATGGCGGCACGTATCGCAGCATCGTGGTTCCCACAGAACAGGAAGTTCTTCCGGCCCAGGGCCAGTGGCCTGATGGCGTTCTCCACGAGATTGTTGTCAATGCAGAAGCGGCCGTCGTTCACGTAGCGGCTCA
>DEKS01000147.1:8792-20867 GCA_002354005.1 Bacteroidales bacterium UBA2716 | reverse complement strand
ATGACCGCCCAGCTCCAGAACGAGATTATTGCACGAACGGAAAACGAAGAAGTGTAATGGAAAAATTTTTAATCCGTTTCATCAATGGCATTTTTGCCTTGCTGGGCTTTGCGTCCTGTACAACCGGCACGGCGCCTTGGAACGAGCCTAAGGATATGTACGGCCCTCCTGTTGCGGCGGAGTATGGCGTTCCCTCCGCTACGTACCGTTTTATCGGAAAGGTGACAGGTGAAAACGAGGAGGGCATTCCGGGCATCCGCGTGGCCGTGAAAATGAGTGCCGATTGGACCGGGGCGTATGTGGAACGGGACGGGAACATGGTCCCCTATATCTGGGAGCACGCGGACACCTTGTTTACGGATGAGAAGGGGAAATTCGCCCGCCAATATGCGTTGCTCGAGGATATAGAAAGCATCCCGAAACATGTCCAGATGAAGGTGGAGGACATAGACGGGGAAGAGAATGGCGGAACCTTTGCGACTCAGGAAGGCATTTCGGTGGACGTGAAACAGGTGGAAGAGGGGAGCGGCCACTGGAACATGGGGACGTATGAGTCCCAGGCGGACATCAAGATGAAAAAGGAGTAGCTATTTTCCGTAGAGCCTTTGGTAGTGGCAGGTGATGAGCCTGCCACTATCGTCTCTCAGGTGCATCCCGTTGCCTTTGCAGAACTTCCACCACTTGCACGCGGCGCAATCGTCCTTTTTCATCCAATCCCGGTTGCGATAGGGGAGGAAGCCCTTTTCCCAGACATCCACAAAGTTATCCTTGTAAATATTCCCCTGGTGGTAATTGGCCCGGATACTGGTGCAGGCCGATATGGAGCCGTCGGAGAGCACGCCGGCCACGCTTACGCCTGCGTTGCAGAAGTAAAAATTGTCCCGGACGTCGCCTTCGTAATTGCCCAGGAAGCCTTCGCAGCCGTAGCTGGCCTTGATGCGGCCTTCCTTGCGGGTGGCTTTGATGAATTCCATGAGGCCGCGGAATTCTTCGTTGTCCAATTGCAGTTCCGGGTCGTTGGCCGCACGTCCTGTAGGGAACACGGTGAACAGGCGCCATTGCTTGAGACCGCAGCCGAGCAGGAACTCCTTGATTTGCTGCAAGTGCGGGTAATTGCGCTTGTTTACGCAGGTGACCACGTCAAAGGCCAGGTCCGGCACCTGGCACGCCATGCGGATGGCCTGTCCCGCCCGCCGGAAGCTGCCGGGCACGCCGCGCATCCAGTCGTGCTCGGCCTCCAGGCCGTCCAGGCTCACGGTCATGGCGCCCATCCCGGCGGCCAGCAGACGTTTGAAACGTTCCGGACTGAGGGCGAATCCGTTGGTCACCATGCCCCAGGGAAACTCCCGCTCGTAAAAGGCCCGTCCGCACTGCTCCAGGTCCTGCCGCATGAGCGGCTCTCCGCCGGAGACCACAATCATGATGTGGTGGCTGTCCATGCCCGCAGCTTTCACCTGGTCCAGCACCTGCAGGAAATCTCCCAGCGGCATGTCCTTCTGTCCGGGCTGCAGTTTGCAGTCGCTTCCGCAGTGGCGGCAGTGCAGGTTGCAGCGCAGGGTGCTCTCCCAAAAGATTTCCCGGAGTACGTGTGCTTTCACCGCCCTGTTGGAAAGGCGTTCATGCAGGCTCAGCGCCAGGTAATGTCGAAGATCCAGTCCCATACAACCATTGTTTGGTTCAAAGATAATACTTATTTTTGTGATGTATAGCCCGCTGCCCCGCAATTTTGCCCGTTTTTGCTGGCGCCGTGGCCCGGGTGAGCCAGCTGCCCTTCAAAATCGGCCCAAACTGCTGGCGCCGTGGTTAATTATGATGAAAATTGTTGTTGCACCGGATTCGTTCAAGGAGTGCCTGAGCGCCCGCGAGGTGGCCCTGGTGCTGGCGGATGCCTTGCAAGAGCGCATCCCGGAAGTGGAGGTGGTACAAATCCCCCTTGCCGATGGTGGTGAGGGCACCCTGGATGTGCTGTCAGCTGCAATGGGCGCAACCCTTATTCCCGTAACGGTACACGACCCGCTGGGCCGGTCCATCACCGCTTATTATGGCCTGTCGGAGGACGCTGCCATCATCGAAGTGGCGCAGGCCTGTGGCATCCAGCTGGTGAAACCGGAGGGGCGGAATCCGTTCAGGGCCGATACCCGCGGCGTGGGAGAACTGCTTCTGGCAGCCCGCGAAAGAGGATGTTTCCGCTTCATCGTGGGCCTGGGAGGAACGGTGACCTGCGACGGTGGTCGCGGCATGCTCTCGGTCCCGGGGGTGCGCGAACTGTTACAGGAATCGGAGGTGGAATTGCTATGTGATGTGCAAGGGCCCCTGACCGGCCCCACCGGTGCCATCCGCCTTTTTGGTCCGCAAAAGGGCGCTTCTCCTGCCGATGTGGAAGTGCTGGAAGCAGACATGCTGCAATGGGCCGCCCGCATGCAGACAGAGACCGGCGTGAACGTGAAGGACCGGCCTGGCGCAGGAGCTGCCGGTGGCTTGGGCGCCGCCTTCATGGCCTACGCTCACCCTGCCGTATTCCCGGGCATCCAACGCGTGTTGGACCTGTGTCACTTTGACCAGGCTGCTACCGGCGCCTCGCTCGTTATCACCGGCGAAGGCCGCTCGGACCGACAGACCCTGCAAGGGAAAGTCCCCCTGGGCGTCCTGCAACGCATCTCCGCCTCCTCCCACGCCGCGTCATCCGCCTCGTCCGGATCCGCCGTCCCCGTCGTGTTGCTCTCCGGCCGCATCGACGACGCTCCGGCTCTCCGCGCCGCCGGCTTTGCCCAACTCATCGAAGTCTCGCCCCGTAACCTCCCCCTTTCCCTGGCCCTCACCCCTGCCATCGCCCGCCAAAACCTCCGCA
Organism: Bacteroidales bacterium UBA2716; assembly: GCA_002354005.1. GTDB lineage: Bacteria > Bacteroidota > Bacteroidia > Bacteroidales > UBA932 > Cryptobacteroides. Next base: position 18,019 of record DEKS01000147.1, on the reverse strand, counting down.
CCGCTACTCACAAAATTTGGTGGTGAACGACAGCCTTTCTGGAAAAATCATGTGAAACAACACTTTTTTTCAAACGATGCTTGGATACCATCGGCAAATAGGATATGTTTGTCCGTGGCATCACGCATCGATGCTGCTGGAAATGATGGCAAAGAGAAGAAGAAAGGAGCGGGACGAATACCGCAGTTGGCCCAACGGCTATTACCATTTAAGCACGGACGGGTGGAAAGAAGGGAGGCTGTTCCATCATGCGGGGCAGTATGCATTCGGTATGATTGTCCTGGGGGTGCTCACCTTACTTTTTGGCATAAAAATCTACGCCTGCTCGCTCATGCCCAATCATGTACACATCATCCTGAGCGGCACGGGTGGGGCTATTCTCAAGGCTTTTGACTACCTGCGGAGACAACTGTCGGCCCGCTTGGTGAAGGACGGCCCGATTTGCAAAGGTGGCGGGGATGTTGTACATTTGTAGTATGACTAACGAGACCATCCGCATACGGGGTGCGCGGGAGAACAACCTCAAGGACGTATCCCTGGACATTCCCAAATACAAAATCACCGTATTTACCGGCGTGTCCGGTTCCGGGAAAAGTTCGCTGGTACTGGACACCATTGCCGCCAAGAGCCGGCGGGAACTCAACGACACGTTCCCCACGTTTGTGCAGCAGTACCTGCCCAAGTACGGCCGGCCGCATGTGGACAGCATCAAGGGCCTGCCCATCGCCATTGTGATAGACCAGAAGAAGCCGGGGCAGAATTCCCGCTCCACGGTGGGAACGTACACGGATATTTACGCCCTCATGCGCCTGCTGTTTTCCCGTGTGGGCAAACCCTTTGTGGGCTACTCGGACTCGTTCAGCTTCAATCATCCGCAGGGAAGTTGCCCGCGCTGCTCCGGTCTGGGAGAAATCCGGGAACTGGACATCCACAAGCTGGTGGACTTTGACAAAAGCCTGAACGACGAAGACACCATCCATTATATTGCCTTTGGCAAGGGCGGCTGGCGGTGGATCCGCTATGCGCGAAGCGGCCTTTTTGACCTGGACAAAAAAATCAAGGACTACACGCCGGAGGAACTGGACCTATTCCTGAACAGTCCGCAAATCAAGCTCAAAAATCCGCCGGCCGGGTGGCCCAAGAGCGCCAAGTATGAAGGTATTATCCCCCGCATGTACCGGAGCATCATCAACTCGGAGGAAGGCCTGCTGCATGCGGCCGTGCTGAACCCCATGCTGGTGATGGGTCCCTGCCCGGACTGCGGCGGCACACGCCTGAATCCCAGGGTGTTAAGCTGTAAAATTGAGGGTAAGAACATTGCCGATGCATGCGCCCTGTCCATCTCCCGTCTCAACGCGTGGATACAGGGTCTCAAGGATCCGCTGGCCGTTGACATGAAGGCGGCCATTGGTGCGCGGCTCACTGCGCTGGAAGAAATCGGCCTGGGATATCTGTCGCTGGACCGTCCGGTGGGTACGCTCTCCGGCGGCGAGGCCCAGCGCTGTAAAATTGCCAAATACATCAATTCCTCGCTCTCGGACGTCCTATATATTTTGGACGAACCCAGCGTAGGTCTCCACAACCGGGACATTGAACGGATGAAACGCTCTGTGCAGCGGCTGCGGGACGCCGGCAACACGGTGCTGCTGGTGGAGCACCACAAGGAGATGATCCGCATTGCAGACCACATTGTGGACATGGGCCCCGGCCCCGGTATCGACGGCGGGCATATTGTGTTTCAAGGTTCCTACAAGGAACTGCTCAAGAGCGGCACGTCCACCGGTCTGCTCATCGAGGAACAGGTCCCGTTCAAGGCCGCCCCGCGCTCCGGAAACGGTTTGTTCCGGGTGACCGGTGCTACGCTCCACAACCTGAAAAACGTTACCGTGGACTTTCCGCTGGGCGTTTTTGGCGTGGTGGCGGGCGTGGCCGGTTCCGGTAAGAGTTCCCTTATGGAATGCTTCCGCAAGGCCTGGCCCACTCCGGGAGAGGTGGTGTATATCAGTCAGAAGGAGATAGGCGTGAGCCTCCGTTCCACTCCCGCCACCTACATGGAAGTGGCCGGCGACATCCGGAAAGTCTTTGCCAAAGCGCACAGGATGAAGGAGGAATATTTCACCTTCAACGGGAAGGGCGCTTGCCCGGTATGCGGGGGCAAAGGCGTAATTGTCTCCGAGATGGCCTTCATGGAGTCCATCGAAACGGTATGCGAAGCCTGCGGGGGATTGCGCTATGCGCCTGAGGCACTGGTGTTTACATATACCAGCCCCGCTACGGGAGAAACGCTGAACATTGCCCAGGTGATGGACCTCTCGGTGCGGTTGGCATCGGCCTTTTTCAAAGGGACCGTGATTGAGCAGAAGTTAAGACCGCTGGTGGATGTGGGACTGCAATACCTGCACCTGAACCAGGCGCTTTCCACCCTGAGCGGCGGTGAACTGCAACGGCTCAAACTGGCCTCCTACCTGGGTGAGCAAGGGAAAGTGTTCATTGTAGACGAGCCCACGGACGGTCTGCACATCAAGGATGTGCGGCATATCCTGTCCTTGTTTGACTCGCTGGTGGCGCAGGGCAACACTGTGTACCTCATCGAGCACAACATGGACGTAATCCGAAGCGCGGACTGGGTGTTGGAACTGGGTCCCGGCGCCGGCGAGGACGGTGGTTCCGTGGTGTACTCCGGTACCCCGGCCGGCATGCTTTCCTGCCCCGCCTCCATCACCAAGGCTTATCTGTAAAGCCACGTCGCCAGCAGTTAGGGTCGATTTTGAAGGGCCGCTGGCTTGACCCTTCCAGATTTACGCAAAAACTTCGTAACTTAGCGCCATGGCTCTTATTTTTGACATCAAACGCTACGCCATCCACGATGGCCCCGGCATCCGGACCACTCTTTTTGTGAAGGGCTGTCCGCTGCGCTGCGTATGGTGTCACAATCCGGAGAGCTGGTCGTCGGCCCCGCAGCGGCTGTATAAGCAAGGAAAGTGCATCGGCTGCCAAAGCTGCGTGGAGGCTTGCCCGCAAAACGCCCTGCAGTTGACGTCGGAGGGCATCCGGCCCACGGAAAATACGTGCATCCTGTGCGGTGCCTGCGCCACGGTTTGTCCGGCGCTGGCCATGGAAATCTGCGGCCGGGAATGGGGCATGGAGGAACTGATGGATGTGGTTGAGCGTGAACGCGGCGTCATGTCCGGCAGCGGCGGCGGAGTCACCCTCAGCGGAGGGGAGCCCCTGCTGCATCCGGCGTACACCCTGTCCCTGCTGCAGGAACTGGGCCGACGGGGCTTCCATCGGGCCGTGGACACCACCTTGTATGCCGCTCCGGAAACCGTGGAAGCTGTGGCGGGGGAGTGCGAGCTGTTCCTGGTGGACCTCAAAAGCATGGATGCGGACACGCACAAACGCTATACAGGCGTCCCCAACGGCCCCATCCTGAACAACCTCCGGAAGATTGCCTCTCTGGGAAAACCCTATTGGATCCGTATCCCGCTCATTGCCGAAGTGAATGCCTCGGAGGCGAATATCCGCGCCACTGCCGATTTCCTGTTGTCGCTGGACCGCCAGCCGGAAGTGGTGGATTTGCTGCCGTATCATGACATCGGCAAGGGAAAGCACGAGCGCATGGGTACCGTGTACAATCCGGAAGGACTCATGCTGAGCGCTCCTTCGCCGGAGCTGCTGGACCGCAGCGTCTCGCTGCTTGCGTCCGCCGGTCTCAATGTCCGCATAGGAGGATAGTTTCGGCCCATTGGAAAAAAATACGTATATTTACAGGCTAAAAAATAGAAAACATGTCAGAAAAAGTGAACAAACTGATGAACGACAGCGCCGCCCTGCGGTGGACCGCTCTTGTTCTCATTGCCATGATGATGTTCTTCGCGTACCTGTTCGCGGACATCCTTTCCCCGCTCAAATCCACCCTGGAGAACCTGCGCGGCTGGGACAGCGCCACCTTCGGCACCTATGCCGGCGGCGAGTACTTCCTCAACGTGTTCTGTTTCTTCCTCATCTTCGCCGGCATCATCCTGGACAAGATGGGCGTGCGGTTCACGGGCCTGCTGAGTGCCGGCCTTATGGTAGCGGGCGCCTTCATCAAATATATCGGCGTAAGTGACTGGTTCCAGGCCACGGAAATGTGCGCCTGGCTGGACAGCTGGTGGACCGGCTTCCCGGGCAGTGCCAAAATGGCTACCCTGGGTTTCATGATCTTCGGCTGCGGCTGCGAAATGGCCGGGACAACCGTATCCAAGGCCATTGCCAAGTGGTTCAAGGGCAAGGAGATGGCCATGGCCATGGGCGTGGAAATGTCCATCGGCCGTCTGGGCGTATTCGCCGCCATGTGGATTTCTCCGGCCGTGTCCCAGGCCTTCACGGATGCCGTGGGCGCTCCGGTGCTCTTTGGCGCCCTGCTGCTCTGCATCGGCTTCATCAGCTTCTTTGTGTTCACCCTTATGGACCGCAAGTTTGACGCCGAGCTCGCTGCCATCAATGAATCCGATACTTCCAAGGCCGACGAATTCGAGGTCAAGGACCTTGGGAAAATCTTCTCCAGCAAGATGTTCTGGATTGTGTCCATCCTGTGCGTACTGTATTACAGCGGCATTTTCCCCTTCCAGAAGTTTGCCCCCAACTACTTTGAGGTGACGCTGGGCATCGAGCCCGCCCTGGCTGCCCGTCTGTTCAGCTTCTTCCCCATCCTGGCCATGGTGCTCACCCCGTTCCTGGGCATGTTCCTGGACAAGAAGGGCAAGGGTGCCTCCATGCTCATGATTGGCGCCATCATCATGTTCGTGTGCCACCTGAGCTTCGCCTTCGTGCTGCCGCTTTATAAGGCACAGTGGCTGGCCGTCACCCTCATCCTGGTGCTGGGCCTGAGTTTCTCCCTGGTGCCCGCCGCCCTGTGGCCGTCCGTTCCCAAGATTATCGACGAGAAAATCCTGGGCAGCGCCTACTGCCTCATTTTCTGGGTGCAGAACATCGGCCTCTGGGGCGTTCCGCTACTGATTGGCGCCACGGAGAAGGCAACCGGCGGCTACACCGTACCCATGATTATCTTTGCCAGTTTCGGCGTCATCGCCTTCCTGTTCAGCATCCTGCTCAAGATAGAGGACAAGAAGAAAGGCTATGGCCTGGAACTCCCCAACATCCAGGAAGCTCCCGTCGCCATCGACGCGGAAACCCTCGCGGAAGAATTCGCCAAGGACGAATGCGCAGATAAATAATGGCAAGTACCTCTAAGAAAGGCTTTTACAGGTCAGCGGCTTGGATAGCGCTGGCCTGTTTGGTAGTGCCGATGTTCGCATCGTACTACTTTGACGATATGTTCTCCAGCATATCCTACCTGTTCGAGAACGCTTCGCTCACGCATCTTGGCTGGGACGCGGCCGGCTACGGCCTCTACGCCAGCGGTTACAGCGTGCTGTGTGTCTTTGGCGGCCTGGTCATCGGCGGCATCCTCCTGGACAAATGGGGCGTCCGCGTAAGCGGCTCCCTGTTCGTGGGCATGATGGCGGCCGGCGCAGGAATGGTCCTCTGGGCCCTTCTCAGCGGCGCCTCCTGGTCCCTACAGGCGGCCTATGTGGGCGTCATGTTCTTCGGCCTGGGCAGTGAAATTGCCGGCACGGCCGTTACGCGCAGCATTGCCAAATGGTTCAAAGGCGGGCCGATGGCCCTCGCCATGGGCCTCCAGCTGGCCATCGCCCGTCTGGGCACGGCCTTCGCCCTGGTGCTCTCTCCCATGCTGGTGAAAGAGCAGGCGGGCCACGTGTACACCCTTGCGGAAACCGCCCGTCCGGCCATGGTGGGCATGGGCCTGATGGCCCTGGGGCTCATCCTCTGGGCTGTTTTCGTGGCCCTGGATGCCCGCAGGGATAAGGCGTCTGTCATTCCGAGCGACCCCTCTGTCATTCCGAGCGAAGTCGAGGAATCTCCTGCCGCAAAGGAAGACGACACCTTCCGCTTCAAAGACGTCCTGGGGGTGCTGGGAAACAAGAATTTCTGGCTTCTGGGCCTTCTTTGCGTACTCTTCTACAGCAGCATCATCGCCTTCAAGAAATTTGCCGGGGCCATCCTCATTCCCCGCTTCGACATCCCCGCGCAGGCGGCCGGCTGGATGGTGTCCATGCTGCCGTTCTCCACGGTTATCTTTGCTCCGCTGTTCGGCATGCTGGTAGACAAAGCCGGCAAAGGAACCCGTTGGATGGTCATTGGCGCGGTTCTGGCGCTCATTGCCCACCTGCTCCTGGCCTTTGCGCCCGCCGGAGTGCCGTTCTGGGGCTACCTGGCCATGGTTTTCCTGGGCTTTGGCTACTCGCTGGTCCCGGCTGCCCTTTGGCCTTCCGTCCCCAAGATTGTGCCGGATAAGGTGCTGGGCACCACCTTTGCCCTCATCTATTGGGTGCAGAACCTGGGCCTGCTGAGCTTCAAGTGGGTGGCCGGCGTCATCCTGGGAAAGCCCGGTAACGGCCCTGTCTCCGTGGAGCTCATGTTTGTAGCCCTCTGCGTCGCCGCCGTAGTGGTGGCACTGGTGTTCCGCCGCACGGCCGCCCGCCATCCGGAACTCAAACTGGATTTGCCTAGCAGTTAATAAAATTGTATCTTTGCAGTCCATGTACGAACTGCTCAATACCATCAATTCGCCGGAGGACGTGAAAAAACTGTCCCCGGAGCAGCGCGTGCGGCTGTGTGAGGAGGTGAGGCAGTACATGGTGGAGTGCTGCGCCGTGAATCCCGGTCACCTGGGCAGCAGTCTGGGCGCCGTGGAGCTCATCGTGGCGCTGCACACCGTCTTCAACACCCCCAAGGACAAAATCGTCTTTGACGTAGGGCATCAAGCCTACGCCCACAAGATACTCACCGGCCGGCGGGAACTTTTCCGGAAAAACCGCACCCGGGACGGCATCAGCGGCTTCCCCAAACGGGACGAAAGCCCCTACGACGCCTTTGGCGCCGGACATTCGTCCACGTCCATTTCGGCCGCGCTGGGCTTTGCAGAGGCGGCGCGCCTCACCGGCAGCGGGGAAAAGGCCATTGCCGTCATTGGCGACGGCGCCCTCACCGGCGGCCTGGCCTGGGAAGGCCTGAACAATGCCGGCTCTTCCAAGTCGGATATCCTGATTGTCCTGAACGACAACAACATTTCCATTGACAAAAACATCGGCGGCCTGCACAACTACCTGCTGCAGGTAACTACGCACCCCTTCTACAATAAACTCAAAAACACGATCTGGAACTCGCTGGGAGAGGGAAAGGCGCGCGATTGGGTGCAGAAGCGGGTGGTCGATACCAAATCCAACCTGGTCCGCAGGAGCGGCGGCGCCCTGTTCGAGTCCCTGGGCTTCCGCTATTTCGGGCCCATCGACGGGAACGATTTGGAACAGCTGACCGATACACTGGAACGACTGAAGAACCTGCATGGGCCGCGTCTGCTGCATATTCACACCCGCAAAGGTTGCGGCTATGCCCCTGCGGAGGCCGATCCTACCACCTGGCACGCCCCCGGCCGATTTGACCCCGCCACCGGCGAGCGCATCAAAACGGTGTATCCCGCCGACCGCTACCAGGATGTCTTCGGGGAGGTCCTTACAGACCTGGCCCGCCGGGACCCTAACGTGGTGGGCATCACCCCCGCCATGGCCACCGGTTGCGGCATGAACCGCCTGGCGGCCGCCTTCCCGGACCGCTTCTTTGACGTGGGCATCGAAGAAGGCCATGCCGTCACCTTTGCCGCCGGCCTCGCCGCCGCCGGCATGAAACCCTTCTGCAACATCTACTCCAGTTTCTCGCAACGCGCGTACGATAATATCATACACGATGTCGCCCTGCAAAACCTGCCGGTGGTCTTTTGCTTCGACCGGGCCGGCCTGGTGGGGGAAGACGGCGCTACGCACCACGGCTGCTTCGACCTCGCTGCCTACCGCAGCATTCCCGGGGTCATTGTGGCCGCTCCCCGCAATGAGCTGGAACTCAAGCAGCTCATGTTCACGGGACTCAACCTCAAAAGCGGGCCGCTGATTATCCGCTACCCGCGTGGAATAGGGGAGGGCATCCTCTGGCGAAAACCCATGTACAAGGCCGTTCCCGTGGGACAGGGAGAAAAGCTGATGGAAGGGAAGGACGTAGCCATCCTGGGCCTGGGACCGGTGGTAAACCGCGCCCTGGCTGCTGCCAAGCGCCACAAGACCGACTTTTGGGTGGGGCCGTCCGTATACGATATGCGCTTCCTCAAGCCGCTGGATTCCGGCATCCTGGAGGAGGTTTCCCATTGCAAGGCCATCATCACCGTGGAAGACGGCGCGCTCAAGGGGGGCCTGTTCGGCGCCGTGAGCGAATATTTCGCCGGTCGTCCCAATGCTCCTATAATTAAAGGTATGGGCATTCCGGACCGCTTTGTGGGCCAGGACACCCAAAAGGCCCAGTGGGCGGCTTGCGGCCTTGACGAGGAATCCATCTACGAACTTTTGGTAGGAATGATGAAAAATCTTTGAAAAAGTTTGGTTGTTTCAAAAAAAGTCCCTACCTTTGCAATCCTTTCAGCGATGAAGGATTCCATTGAGCGCCGATATAGCTCAGTTGGCCAGAGCACGTGATTTGTAATCTCGGGGTCGTGGGTTCGAATCCCTCTATCGGCTCAAAGGAGCTTTGAAATATTGAAAAGCTGTTCTGGGAGGTTCGCATAGTGGCAATTGCGGCGGACTGTAAATCCGCTCCCTCAGGGTTCGGTGGTTCGAGTCCACCACCTCCCACAAAAACTATTTCGCGCGGAAGTAGCTCAGTTGGTAGAGCATCAGCCTTCCAAGCTGAGGGTCGCGAGTTCGAACCTCGTTTTCCGCTCAGAGTTTAAAAAGCCGGTGTAGCTCAGGGGTAGAGCGCATCCTTGGTAAGGATGAGGTCATGAGTTCAATTCCCATCACCGGCTCTTTTTTTGGGTTTATGCCCTTTGTAAACAAGCAACAATTGTTTAAACAATAATATTACTATGGCAAAAGAAACATTCCAGAGAACCAAACCGCATGTCAACATCGGTACTATCGGCCACGTTGACCACGGTAAGACCACCCTCACCGCTGCTATCACCAAGGTGCTCGCAGAGCGCATTGCTGGTAACGCCGACAAGGTGAAGTCCTTCGACCAGATCGACAACGCCCCGGAAGAGAAAGAGCGCGGTATCACCATTAACACCGCTCACGTTGAGTACGAGACCGAGAAACGTCACTATGCTCACGTTGACT
>DEKS01000147.1:7628-8700 GCA_002354005.1 Bacteroidales bacterium UBA2716 | reverse complement strand
CAGACCCGTGAGCACATCCTGCTCGCCCGTCAGGTGAACGTGCCTAAGATCCTCGTCTTCATGAACAAGGTAGACCTTGTGGACGACGAAGAAATGCTCGACCTCGTAGAAATGGAGATCCGCGACCTCCTCGCTTTCTACAAGTTCGACGAGGACTGCCCTATCATCCGTGGCTCCGCTCTTGGTGCTCTGAACGGTGAGAAGCAGTGGGAAGACAAAGTCATGGAACTCATGAACGCCGTGGATGAGTACATCCCGCTTCCTGAGCGTCTGGTGGACAAGGACTTCCTGATGCCTATCGAGGACATCTTCTCCATCACCGGTCGTGGTACTGTGGTTACCGGCCGTATCGAGTCCGGTACCATCCACGTGAACGACCCTGTGGAACTCGTCGGTTTCGGCGATGAACCTCGTCAGTCTGTTGTTACCGGTGTGGAAATGTTCCGCAAGCTCCTCCCTCAGGGTGAGGCTGGTGACAATGTAGGTCTGCTCCTCCGTGGTGTTGACAAGAAGGAAGTAAAGCGTGGTGAAGTTGTGGCCAAGCCCAAGTCCATCACTCCTCACACCGAATTCAAGGCTCAGATCTATGTTCTGAAGAAAGAAGAAGGTGGTCGTCACACCCCGTTCCACAATCACTATCGTCCTCAGTTCTTCATCCGCACCCTGGATGTGACCGGCGAAATCTTCCTCCCGGACGGTGTAGAGATGGTTATGCCTGGCGATAACGTGGAAATCACCGTGAAGCTCATCACTCCGGTTGCTATGAACAACGGTCTGCAGTTCGCTATCCGCGAAGGTGGCCGTACCGTGGGCGCCGGCCAGGTGATCGGCATCATCGAGTAATTCTCGAAGCCATTCAAAAAGTGAGTGTCCAGACGTGGGCACTCACTTCCACAGGGGAATAGAACAAGGGTAGTTCAGCGGTCTCCAAAACCGTCGATGTGGGTTCGAATCCTGCTTCCCCTGCTAAATATCAAAGGTTACGATTTGGTAAATGTTTAACGAAGACGCCGGATTCCCGCTTCCAATTTTTCCGGAGTCGATTGTAAGCAAAGATGAGAAAGTTCATTAA
>DEKS01000147.1:1339-7483 GCA_002354005.1 Bacteroidales bacterium UBA2716 | reverse complement strand
GTTTGGGTTATCGACTATGCTTTCCAGCATCTGATGGAGTTTATTTACGCACTGTAACTGAAGTATACCTTTATGGCTGACAAAAAATGGTACGTTCTGCGTACCGCGGGAACCAAGGAAAAGAAAGCCGCCGAATACCTAGTCAAGGAAATTGAAAGACACCCGGATCTACAAGCAATTGTGGATCAGGTTCTTGTGCCTGTCAAGAAGGAGATTGTCACCAAGAATGGCAAACGTAAGGAGGTAGAGCGCCTGCTCTTCCCCGGCTATGTGCTCATTCATGCAGAACTGAATCCGGACCTTGAGTATGTGATTCGTAACGGCATCCCCGGCATGTCCGGCTTCCTTACGGAGAAAACCGGCAACGGCCAAGACCGTATTCCCGTTCCCATCCGCGACGAGGAAGCCCAGCGCATCCTTGGCGTCCAGGACGAGAACGCAGTGAGCGCAGCAGAAACTGAGGTCAACTTTACCGTAGGGGAGAGCGTCCGCATTACGGACGGTCCTTTCAGCGGTTTCGACGGTACCGTAGAGGAAATCCTTCAGGACAGAAGCAAATTGAAGGTGGTAGTTGTGATCTTTGGAAGAAAGACTCTTCTGGAACTCAGCTTTACACAAGTAACTAAAGAGTAAGTATTAAACTATGGCAAAAGAAGTAACTGGATTCATTAAGCTCCAGATCAAAGGCGGAGCAGCGAATCCTGCGCCCCCGGTAGGACCGGCACTCGGTTCCAAGGGCCTCAACATCATGGACTTCTGCAAGCAGTTCAACGCCCGCACCCAGGACCAGGCCGGTAAGGTTCTCCCTGTGGTGATCACCGTGTTCTCCGACAAGTCCTTCTCGTTTGAGGTCAAACAGCCCCCGGTGGCCGTATCGCTCAAGGAAGCTGCCAAGATTAGCAAGGCTTCCGGTGAACCCAACCGTAAGAAAGTGGCAACCGTTACCTGGGATCAGGTAAAGGAGATTGCCCAGTCCAAGATGCCGGACCTCAATGCTTTCACGCTGCGCAGCGCCATGAGCATGGTCGCCGGTACTGCCCGTTCCATGGGTATCAAGGTGGAAGGTCAATTCCCCGAAAACATCTAAACCACGCATGAATTATGAGTAAGTTAACCAAAAACCAGAAAGCTGTTCTTGCCAAGTACGACAAGACGCAGGTTTACTCCGTCTCTGAGGCATGCGCGCTTCTGAAGGAGATTACCTACACCAAATTCGACGCCTCCGTGGAAATCACCACCAACCTGGGTGTGGATCCCCGTAAGGCCAACCAGATGATCCGTGGCGTTGTCACGCTGCCTGCCGGTACCGGTAAAGTTACCCGCGTGCTGGTCCTCTGCACCCCTGACAAAGAGGCCGAGGCCAAGGAAGCCGGCGCAGACTACGTAGGTCTGGACGAATACATCACCAAAATCAAAGAAGGCTGGACCGATGTAGATGTAATCATCTGCACCCCGTCCGTGATGGCCAAGGTCGGTCAGATTGGCCGTATCCTGGGTCCCCGCGGCCTCATGCCCAACCCCAAGACCGGCACCGTTACCATGGAAATCGGCAACGCCGTAAAGGATGTGAAGGGTGGTAAGATTGACTTCAAGGTGGACAAGACCGGTATTATCCATGCCGCCATTGGCAAGGCTTCCTTCACTGCCGAGCAAATCGAGGCCAATGCCCGCGCTTTCGTTGGCGCCGTCCTCAAGCTCAAACCCCAGACCCTGAAAGGCACCTATTTCAAGGGATGCACCCTGTGCACCACCATGAGCCCTGCCATCAAGCTGGACGTCAAAGGTTTCAACGCTGAATAATCTGTAGGAGGAATTGTTATGAAGAAAGAATTGAAAGAGCAGGTTATTGCAGCCATCAAGGCCAACATCGCCCAGTATCCCAACTTCTACATCGTTGACATCGCCGGTCTGAATGCCGGTGACACCGCTGCTCTGCGCCGCGACTGCTTCAACGAAGGTATCAAACTCACCGTTGTCAAGAACACCCTCCTGCACAAGGTCATCAAGGACGCCCAGAATCCGGAGATGGAACTCCTGGTCCCCGCCCTGGAAGGCAACACCGCCCTCATGTACACCGAGGCTCCTGCAGTTCCTGCAAAGCTCATCAAGAAGTACAACAAGGCCGGCAGTGAAAAGCCCGCTCTCAAGGCCGCTTACGTACAGGAATGCGCCTTCGTCGGCGCCGACAAACTGGAAGAGCTTGTCAACATCAAGTCCCGCGAGGAACTCATCGGCCAAATCATCGGTATGCTGCAGTCTCCTATGCAGAACGTCATCTCCGCTCTCCAGAACAGTGGTGGCCAGAAGATCGCCGGCCTCGTCAAGACCCTCGAAGAAAAAGCAAACAAATAATAAACAATTTAATATTTTACAATTATGGCAGACGTTAAAAAACTCGCAGAGGAACTCGTAAACCTCACCGTCAAAGATGTCCAGGAACTCGCTAAGATCCTGAAGGAAGAATATGGTATTGAGCCCGCAGCTGCAGCTGTTGCAGTAGCCGCTCCCGCCGCCGCTGGCGAAGCCGCCGGTGCTGCTGCCGAGCAGACCGAATTCGATGTGATTCTCACCAGCGCTGGCCAGGCTAAGCTCCAGGTCATCAAGGCTGTTAAGGAGAATGCCGGTCTTGGTCTGAAAGAGGCCAAGGAGCTGGTAGACAAGGCCCCCGTTGCCGTGAAGGAGAAAGTCTCCAAGGCAGAGGCTGAGGCCCTGAAGGCTGCCCTCGAGGAAGCCGGCGCCGAGGTTGAGGTTAAGTAACTTCGCCCGCTCCCCTAGATGGGAGGCACAACACAGGTTTAGAGCCCAAAGTAGGCTCTAAACCTTTTTTCCGTCTTAAAAATTTTCCCCTTAACGAAGGCAGAACATGTCTACTGAGACTAGAAAACCGCGAATTAATTTCGCAACATCCAAAATTCTGGAATATCCTGACCTTCTGGAGGTTCAGCTGAAGTCCTTCAAGGATTTCTTCCAGCTGGAGACCACACCGGACAGCCGCAAGAGCGAAGGGCTGTATCAGGTGTTCCAGGAAATATTCCCGATCGAAGATACGCGGAACAACTATGAACTCACCTTCATCGATTATTTCATCGATCCGCCCCAGTATTCGATCGAGGAGTGTCTTGAGAGAGGACTCACCTACAACGTTCCTCTGAAGGCAAAACTCCGCCTTTCATGCACGGACCCGGAGCACGAGGACTTTGACACCCGCGTGCAGGACGTATACCTCGGCAACATTCCCTACATGACCCCTGCCGGTACGTTCATCATCAACGGCTCCGAGAGAATTATCGTTTCGCAGCTTCACCGCTCCCCGGGCGTATTCTTCGACCAGAGCATGCACGCCAACGGCACCAAGCTCTACAGCGCCCGCATTATCCCGTTCAAGGGCTCCTGGATTGAGTTCGCCACGGACATCAACAACGTGATGTACGCCTACATCGACCGTAAGAAGAAGCTGCCTGTAACCACCCTTCTGCGTGCTATCGGCTATAGCTCGGATAAGGACATCCTGGACCGTTTCGGCCTGGCCGATGAAGTGGCTTCCGACGAGGCCACCCTCAAGGAGAACGAGGGCCGCAAGCTGGCCGCCAACGTGCTCAAGACCTGGTTTGAGGATTTCGAGGACGAGGACACCGGTGAGGTGATCCCCATCGAGCGTACCCTCGCCATCGTAGAGCGCGGCGAAATCCTGAACGAGGATACCATCGCCAAGATTGCAGACACCGAAGTGAAGACCATCCTCCTCCAGAAGGACGAGGCCGTCTCTGCGGAAAACAGCATCATCTACAATACCCTGCAGAAGGATCCGACCAACACGGAAATCGAGGCTGTGAACTATATCTACAAGCAGCTCCGCAATTCCGAACCGCCGGATGAGACGACCGCCCGTGACGTCATCGACAAGCTCTTCTTCTCCGAGAAGCGCTACGACCTTGGCAGCGTGGGCCGCTATCGTCTGAACAAGAAACTGAACCTGGACACCGATCCGGGTGTACGTGTGCTCACCAACACCGATATCGTAGAGATTATCAAGTACCTGATCCAGCTCATCAACAGCCGGGCTACGGTAGACGATATCGACCACCTGAGCAACCGTCGCGTCCGCACCGTGGGCGAGCAGCTGGCCAACCAGTTCTCGGTGGGCCTGAGCCGTATGGCCCGCACCATCCGCGAACGCATGAACGTCCGCGACAGCGAACAGTTCAACCCCATCGACCTCATCAACGCGAAGACGCTCTCTTCCGTAATCAACTCCTTCTTCGGCACCAGTCAGCTGTCCCAGTTCATGGACCAGACCAACCCGCTGGCGGAAATTACGCACAAGCGTCGTCTCTCCGCTCTCGGCCCCGGCGGTCTTTCCCGTGACCGTGCCGGCTTCGAGGTCCGTGACGTGCACTATACGCACTACGGCCGCCTGTGCCCGATTGAGTCTCCGGAAGGTCCGAACATCGGTCTTATCAGCTCCCTGTGCGTGTATGCCCGCATCAACGGGCTGGGATTCATCGAGACTCCCTACCGTGAGGTGCATGGAGGTAAGGTGGACCTGAGCGATACCGGTTGGAAGTACATGAGCGCCGAGGAAGAAGAAAACCAGCACGTAGCCCTGGCCAATGTGAACATGTCGGACGACGGCATGCTGCAGGACGAGCGCATCCAGTGCCGTCTGGAGGCCGACTTCCCGCTGGTTTCCAAGGAAGAAGTGAACTACATGGACGTGGCCCCCAACCAGATGGCTTCCGTGGCCGCCTCCCTGATTCCTTTCCTGGAGCACGACGATGCCCACCGCGCCCTGATGGGTGCCAACATGATGCGTCAGGCCGTTCCGCTCCTGAGCCCGGAAAGCCCCATTGTGGGTACCGGTCTGGAGGAACGCGTCTGCATCGACTCCCGTACCCAGGTTATCGCAGAGCGTGAAGGCACGGTCACCTATGTGGATGCCAATGAGATTCACGTCAAGTACGACCGTACGGACGACGAGAAATTCGTCAGCTTCCAGCCGGAAGAGACGGTGTACAAACTGCCCATCTACCGCAGAACCAACCAGAGTACCACCATCCTGCTCAAGCCCATCGTCCGCAAGGGCGACCACGTGAAGGGCGGGGAAGTGCTCACCGAAGGTTACGCCACCCAGAACGGCGAACTCGCCCTGGGCCGCAACCTCATGGTTGCCTTCATGCCTTGGAAGGGGTACAACTACGAAGACGCTATCGTTCTCAGTGAAGAGATGGTGAAGTGGGATGTCCTCACTTCCATCCATGTGGACGAATACCTCACGGAGGTCCGCGAGACCAAGCGCGGTATGGAGGAACTCACCTCCGATATCCCCAACGTGAGCGAGGACGCCACCAAGGACCTGGACAAGGACGGTATCGTTCGCATCGGCGCACACATTGAGCCCGGTGACATCATGATTGGTAAAATCACCCCCAAGGGCGAGAGTGATCCTTCTCCGGAAGAGAAACTCCTTAAAGCCATCTTCGGTGACAAGGCCGGTGATGTGAAGGATGCCTCCCTCAAGGCCAATCCGTCCCTGAGCGGTACCGTTATCAAGACCGCCCTGTATGCCAAAGTTTCCAAGGAAACCGGTAAGCGTGGCGCCAAGAGCGAGCAAAAGACCCGCATCGAGATCAAGCAGCAGGAATTCGAAGAAGCCGCGGAGAAACTCCGTGCCGGCTTTATCGAGAAACTCTGGAGCCTGGTCAGCGGCAAGAAGAGCGCCGGCGTGAGCGACCTCTACGGTGTGGAAATCTTCCCTAAAGGCAAGGAATTCACCCTGCAGGGCCTGCGCGATGCAGACTACCAGAACATCTCCACCGCCAAGTGGTGCAACGATGCCAAGACCTCCCAGATGGTGCGCGAGCTCATCTCCGGTTACTGCATCGCCAGCAAGGAAGCGGAAACTCGCGCCCGTCGCGAACTGGACAAGATCAAGGTGGGTGACGAACTCCCGAACGGCGTCATGCAAATCGCCAAGGTGTACATCGCCAAAAAGCGTAAAATCACCGTGGGTGACAAGATGGCCGGCCGTCACGGTAACAAGGGTATCGTGGCCAAGATTGTCCGCCGCGAAGACATGCCGTTCCTGGAGGATGGTACGCCGGTGGACATTGTCCTGAACCCGCTGGGTGTGCCTTCCCGTATGAA
>DEKS01000147.1:0-1311 GCA_002354005.1 Bacteroidales bacterium UBA2716 | reverse complement strand
TACGAGACCGTGCTCGGTTGGGCCGGCCGTGAGCTGGGCCTCAAGTTCTCCACGCCCATCTTCGACGGTGCTTCCATCGACGAGATTTGCGCCTACACGGACAAGGCCGGTGTGCCCAGATTCGGTAAAACGCACCTGCGTGACGGTGGCACCGGCGATTGGTTCGACCAGCCCGCTACCGTTGGTGTGATTTACATGATCAAACTGGGTCACATGGTGGACGACAAGATGCATGCCCGTTCCATTGGCCCGTACTCCCTCATTACCCAGCAGCCGCTCGGTGGTAAGGCGCAGTTCGGTGGCCAGCGTTTCGGTGAAATGGAAGTGTGGGCCCTCGAGGCCTACGGCGCCGCCAACGCCCTCCAGGAGATTCTTACCGTGAAGTCCGACGATGTCAACGGCCGGTCCAAGACCTACGAAGCCATTGTCAAGGGCGACCCGATGCCCACTCCTGGCATCCCCGAGTCCCTGAACGTGCTCCTGCACGAACTCCGCGGCCTCGGTCTTAAGGTCACATTGGTCTAATCGTGGACAAATAAAAGTATTGAATATGCCTGCTTTTAACAATAAGGATAATAAGCAAAAGAGCAATTTCTCCAGCATTGCCATTTCGCTCGCTTCTCCGGAAGACATCACCGAGCGTTCCTGCGGCGAGGTTCTCAAGCCGGAAACGGTGAACTACAGAACCTACAAGCCGGAGCGTGAAGGTCTGTTCTGCGAGAAAATCTTCGGTCCCACCAAAGATTACGAGTGCTATTGCGGCAAGTACAAGCGCATCCGCTACCGCGGTATCGTTTGCGACCGCTGCGGTGTGGAAGTGACGGAGAAGAAGGTACGCCGCGAACGGATGGGTCATATCACCCTTACCGTTCCGGTGGCCCATATCTGGTACTTCAAGAGCGCTCCCAACAAAATCAGCGCCCTGCTCGGTGTTCCGTCCAAGAAGCTGGAATCCGTTATCTACTATGAGAAATACATCGTAGTGAACCCGGGCCTGCTGGGTACGGACGAGGTAGCCGAAGAGTTCCGTCTGCACAAGATGGACCTTCTCTCGGAGGACGAGTACTTCACCGCACAGGACCGTCTGGCGGAACTCCGCCGCAAAAAGACGGAAGAGGGCCTGGTGTGGGAAGACGAGATGAACCTGGTGGCCAAGATGGGCGCCGAGGGCATCTATGACCTGCTCAAGGAAATCGACGTGGACGAGCTGGGCCGCGAGCTCCGTCGTCAGATGCGTTCGGAAGGCTCCCAGCAGCGCAAGGCAGACGTCCTCAAGCGTCTGAGCGTCGTGAAGTGGTTCCAGGAGTCCAA
>DEKS01000175.1:2597-10237 GCA_002354005.1 Bacteroidales bacterium UBA2716 | reverse complement strand
AACGCGGAAGGGTATGAAAAGACGGCGGTGGTAAACCGCATTGCCGCTTATCCCGCCAAGGTGGGCACTGCCGATACTTCCGTCATGCTCAAGCTCACGCACGGAACCGGGGACGATAACGTCCACTTCCAGAACACGTTACAGCTGATTGACGTGCTCCACAAGCAGGGCGCCCGCTTCGAGTTCATGATTTACCCGGACGGCATGCACGGTTACCGCGGCTACCAGGGCCGACACTTTACCCAGGCCAATCGGGATTTCTGGCGGAAGTATTTGCTGGAACATGAACAATAGCGCGAAGCGCATGCTTGTTAGTAAGTGTTTGATTATCAGTACAATATGGAAAATCCTCGGCTCCAAAAGCGCCGAGGATTATTAGCATTTAGTTGATAATCAATGAGTTGTGGGCCAGTGGGAACTTTGTATATAGAGCAGTTAAAGCACAGGGGCAGGGCTCGGTGAACGGGGTGGGTGTGCTTTAACGGGCCACAGCGTGCAGCCAGGGAACTGAGGACCCAAAGGCCTAAGCAAAGAAGCTGTCGCGGAAGTTAACCAGGTACACCTGCTCCACGGCGCGGGTGAGGGCCGTGTACAGCCACTTCAGGTCCTCTTCCTGAAGCTCGTCCTGCCAGAAGGGGTTGTCCACAAACACGCACTTCCACTGGCCGCCCTGGGCTTTGTGACAGGTAATGGCGTGCGCATATTTGATTTGCAGGGCATTGAAAAAAGGATCGGAGCGCACGGCGTCGTAGCGCTTTTTCTTGGTGGGAAGGTCTGCATAGTCTGCCAGCACACCGGTGAACAGCGCCTGCGCGGCCTCCTGGCCCAGCGAGGGGGCATCGCTTTCCAGCACGTCCAGGAGTACCTTCATCTCTACCTCCTGGTCCCCATAGTCCGGGAACGAGAGACAGGCATCGGCGAAATGCAGGCCATACCGCTCCTCAAAATGCTTGATCCACACCAGCTTAGCCATATCACCATTGGCAATGTAGTCCGTCCCGTCCAGACCGTCCAGATAATGGTTCCGCACAATCATGAGCCGCTCCCCCCTCACCAGCCGCTCCTCATGATAGAGGACGGAACTGCGGATGCCGGCATTGTACCGGCCCGCCCGTTTGTTGGAGCGGCACAGCACCATGACCTCGTCCTCCCCGTACTTGCCATAGGCGTCCGAGAGCGCTTCCAGTAGTTCCCCGCCGGAAATGCGCCGTACGTCCGGAAAAACAGACAACTTCAACGGCCCAAAGGAATAAGGCAGCAGCTCCCGCAGCCCCGTCGCATTCCGCAAAATCCCGGAATCGGCCGCCTGTCGCACCACCGTGGTAAGTTCCACGTACGACACGCCGCCAAAGCCGTTCATAAACGAGGCCGACAGCGCCGGCGAAGCATCCAGCCCCACCGGAGGTAGCTGGGCAGCGTCCCCCATCAGGATGAGCCGGCAGTCTGTCCCGGCCCGCACGAACGCTACCAGGTCTTCCAGCAAATTCCCTGTCCCGAAGCCGTCGGAAAGGCCAATGAGCGACACCTCGTCCACAATAAACAGCGTGCTCCGCGCCTTGTTGAACGTGAGCGTAAACGCCCCCACTCCCTCCGCGCTAAGCGATTTTTGCCGATAAATATGCTTGTGGATGGTAGAAGCCGGATGCCCCGCGTACTGCGACAACACCTTGGCTGCCCGGCCGGTAGGGGCCAGCAGCACGGACGGAATCTCCAGCGCAGCCAAGCCCGCCACCACAGCAGCCATGGCCGTGGTCTTACCGGTCCCCGCATACCCGTTCACCACCAGGATATCCCCGTCGTCCGAAGACAAAAACGCAGAAACCGCCCGCAGCAGCCGCTCCTGGCAAGGGGTGGGAGAATACGGAAACGCCTTCCGGAAAAATGGATAAAACTCCATTAGTAGCGACGGTTAAAGATACTCGAAATCACGGCAAAAACCGGATAAATTTCTACACGACCCAGGAACATATCCACCGTGTACACAAACTTGATCCCCACAGGTTCCATATTGAAATTACCCATGGAGCCAATATCGTAGATGGACGGCCCCACATTGCCCAGCGACGCCACGGAACCCACCAGCGCATGCCCATTCGGGTCTCCCATGAGCATGATCATGATGGCCGATCCCCCCAGCAGCAGGAAGTACATGGCAATATAGAGCACCTGCGGATAAATTTCTTCGTCGTGCAGAATCCGGCGTCCCACCCGTACCTCGAAAATGGACGAAGGATACAAGGTTTTGAGGATTTGCATGTGGATGGCCTTGAACAGCACGATGACGCGGTCTACCTTAATACCACCGGTAGTGGAACCGGCACACCCGCACACCAGGCTCACCAGCACCAGCATAAAGCACGGCAGCACCGGCCAGGTGGAGTTGTCCGCAATGGCAAAACCGCTGGTAGAAGCATAACTCACCACCTGGAAGGTACCGTCCAGGAAGGCCCCGCCCCACGAATCATTCACCCCCTGCAGCTTGAGCGACATGGAGGTAATCACGGCAATCACCGCCAGCGCAATGCAGTAGAACCGCAGCACAGGGTTGTGCAGCGGACGCAGCGAACGGTTCACCAGCGCCATGAAAATGAGCCCGAAATGGATGGACGCGAGGAACATGAACACAATGGTGACGATAGAAATCAGGGGCGAATTAAACGCGCCGATACTCAGGTTCCGGGACGAGAAACCGCCCGTAGCACAAACGCTAAACGCATGACACACAGCGTCAAAAACGGGCATCCCGCATAAGACATACGTCACAAACGCCGCCCCGCAAATGCCCAGGTACACCCACGCAAAAATATACACCGTCTTGTTGGCCCGACTCCTGTAATCGTCGCGGGAAAGGGACGAGAGTTCCATGTTGGTGAGCCTGAGCCGCACCGGAGACGAGTTGGGAATGATCAGAAGCAAAAACACCACAACACCCAAACCGCCGATAAAATGCGTTGCCGAGCGCCAGAACAGGAGGCTCCGCGGGAGGGACTCTACATCCTCCAGAATGGTGGAACCCGTTGTAGAAAAGCCGGAAACGCTTTCGAACCAGGCGTTTATCACCGAAAACGGACCGCCCCACAGCGCGTACGGAAGCGCCCCGAAAATGAAGGACAGCAGCCACGACAGAAAGATAATCATGAACCCGTCCTTCAGGGAAATCTGGGAGGTTTTCCGCACAAAAATGAAAGGGAAAACGCCCACGATAAAGGTGATGACAAAGCTGATCAGCAGCGGTGACAGGGCGGAATCGCCGCCATCGGCCAGGGAAACAAAAACCGACAGCAGCATGAACAGGGCACTCACCAGGAGCGCCACGCCCACATTCCGCGATATGACCTTAAGATTCATCCTGTACCCTCTTTTCCTTGAGCTCCGCCATGCGCCGGCGCAGCGTCCGGTTCTCCTCCGTAAGGTCTGTAACCGCATTATTCAGCTCACAGAGCTGGTCGTTTCCGTCGAAGGAATAGGTGTAGCGCCGCCGGAATTCCAGATAGTCTTGCAGCGCCTGCCGCATCCGGTAGATGGGACTGACATAATACACCAGGATGTAGAAAAGCAGCAGGAACACCAGCAGAATGCCCACGGCAACGGCCACGGCGCTGGGAATGATGCTGCGGAAAAAGCCCCGGTCAAAGTCCTTGGAGTTTTGCTCCAGTTCCATGTACATGGTGGTGCTCAGGCGGTCCAGATAGCCTCTCATGCGTCCGAACAGCGGCTGCAGGCGGCTAAAATACCAGTCTCGCGTGTTGATGAAATTGGACTCCAGGACATCTTCCAGCTCCATGGAGGCCAGCATATAGGCCGAGTAGGCATATACCACGGAGTCTGCCATGGGAACCGTTTTACCGGCACCAAAGGACGCGCGCAGAGAGTCGCAATAGTCCAGGAAGGCGCTCCGGTCAAAGTCCGGCAGGGTGAAAAGGTGATCGTCGCCGATCACCGCCAGCAGTTGCAAATTGTAGGTATCCACGGCATCTACCAGCTTTTGGGTGAGATGGATGTTCCGGATATCGTCCGCAATCATGTCCGAGACGTAATTGGACATGCGCCTGTATTCCAGTACAGAGATGATACTGGACATGAGCAGGACCACCGCAATGGCGCTTAAGGCAAGCGTCACTTTCATTTTCAGGGAAAGGCGGAATTCCTGCAACCAGTTTTTCAGTTTCACAAACATAGTAAATGCAAAGATAGGCAAATTTTCGCATTCATTATACGCGTATTAAAATAAAGATATTTTTGAAGATTTGCAAATTCAATAAAATTTTTTTAGATTTGCCGCGAAAAAATGAAAATCTTATGAGAGAGACCTTCCTTGACAAAAAAGACAACAAGAACTCCCTCTTGAAAAAGAACATCCTGTTCCTCTGCATCGAGCGCGGGGAACACAGCATCGCCTCCATCAGCGAGGCCATCGGCGCATCCGTTCCCACGGCTACCAAACTCATCGGGGAACTGATGGACGAGGGATTCATGGTAGACCTTGGCAAGTCCGGCACTTCCGGCGGCCGCAGACCTTCCATCTACGGTCTCAATCCGGAGGCCGGGTACTTTGTGGGCGTACACATCCGCAACCGGCATGTCAGTATTGCCGTCACCGACTTCAAAGGCGGTCTCATCTCTTTCCAGGACGATATCCTCTACCGAATGGAGGCCAACGAAGAATCCGTGAACAAGATTGCGGAGGGCATCCGCGAGCACGTGGACAAAAACGGCCTGGACTGGAACCGCATCATGGGTGTGGGCGTAGCCCTGCCCGGCCGTGTGAACCCGGTCACCGGCTACAGCAACAATTACTCCTTTGACCCGTCGCGGCCCATCGGCCAAATGCTGGAGGAAAACCTGAACGTGCATGTGGTGCTGGAAAACGACTCCCGCGCCATGACCTACGGCGAATACCTGGGCGGCGGTCTCAAGGAGAAAAACATGCTATACGTGAACGTGAGCTGGGGTCTGGGCATGGGCATGATCCTGAACGGACGCCTGTACTACGGCACCTCCGGCTATAGCGGAGAGTTTGGCCACTTCCCGCTCCTGGACAACGGTCAAATGTGCCGATGCGGCAAAATCGGCTGTCTGGAAACCGGCGCCTCCGGCAGCGCCCTGGTGCGCATGATCAGCGAAAAGCTCACCGCCGGGCGCGCATCGTCCCTGGCCCGCAAGTTCAAGGCCGATGGCAAAATCAACATTACGGAGGTGTTCACCGCCATCCAGCAGGAGGATATCCTGGCCATTGAGACGGTGGAAAAGGTGGGCACCAACCTGGGCAAGGGCCTCGCCGGCCTCATCAACATCTTCAATCCGGAGCTGGTGGTGATTGGCGGTAAGGTAGCCGTCGCCGCCGGCGATTACCTGATGCTCCCCATCCGTACCGCCATCAAACGCCATGTCCTGAACATCGCCAACCAAGATACCACCATCAAACTGACGCAGCTCAAACAGAAGGCCGCCCCTACCGGCGCCGCCCTCCTGGTCCGCAGCCGCATGCTTGGAATCCTGTAATTTATGCCTCAAATATCCCGTCGCGGCCTGGAAATGCCGTCGTCCCCCATCCGCAAACTCGCCCCCCTGGCCAACGAAGCCAAGCGGCAGGGCGTGAAGGTGTATCATCTGAACATTGGCCAGCCGGACCTGCCCACCCCGCAAAAAGGCCTGGACGTGCTCAAGGCCATCGACCGTAAAACGCTGGAATACAGCCCCTCCGAGGGCCTTTCCATGCTGCGCGAGAAACTGGTGAAATACTACGCCAAGTTTAACATTGCCGATATCACCGCGGAGAATATCATCGTTACCAGCGGCGGCTCAGAAGCCATTCTGTTCGCTTTCCTGGCCTGCATGAATCCCGGCGACGAGATGATTATGGTGGAGCCCGGCTATGCCAACTACATTTCCTTTGCCGTTACGGCGGGCATCAAGGTAGTTACCGTCACCTCCTACATTGAGGACAGCTTCAAACTGCCGCCCATGGAGGATTTTGAACGGGCCATTACGGATAAAACCAAGGCCATCCTCCTGTGTAATCCCAACAACCCCACCGGCTACGTTTACAGTCCTCAGGAGCTGCAACAGTTAAAGGAGCTGGTGGTTAAGCATGACCTCTATCTCATTGCAGATGAAGTATATAGAGAATTCGTTTACACCAACGAACCCTATGTGAGCGCCATGTCGCTGGGCATCCCGGAACATGTGATTCTGGTGGACTCCGTGAGTAAGCGCTACTCGGAGTGCGGTATCCGCGTGGGCATGCTGGTCACCCGCAACCGCCTGGTGTACGACACCGTCATGAAGTACTGCCAGGCCCGCCTGAGCCCGCCGCTGCTGGGCCAGCTGGTGGCAGACGCTTCCATCGAGGGAACAGAGGAGTATTCCAAACAGTGCTACAACGAGTACAAAGAGCGCCGGGACTTCTTTATCAAGGGCCTGAACAGCATTCCGGGCGTATACTCCCCTATGCCGCACGGCGCCTTTTACACCGTAGCCAGTTTACCCGTCGCCGATGCCGAGGATTTTTGCCGATGGTGCCTCACGGACTTCCGCCTGGACGGGGAAACCGTGATGATGGCCCCGGCCGCCGGTTTCTACCGCAATCCGGACCTGGGCCGCAACCAGGTGCGTCTGGCGTATGTCCTTAAAAAAGAAGACCTTCAGCGGGCTCTGATGCTACTCAGAGGCGCACTGAAGGCCTACAATCGCAGAACCGTCTATTAGCGGCGCAGACGCTCCAGCAGTTCGTCGCCCAGCGCCTGTTTTACGCGGATGTGCTCCAGCACGGCCGTCACAAAGGCATTGGACTCAAAGTCACCGCGAACCTCGGAGAAGTCCTGTTCCTTTTCCTCCCGGCTGCCATCGGCCCCGAAACCGGTCATGGATGCCAGGTTGAACTCCTTCTTGGCGTCTTCGTACAGCTCTTTGTCCAGGCCGATGACGGCGTCTTCCCACTTGCGCACTATATCGGCCACTTGCTCGGCGGTGATGGTTTCCAGCGGGTAGCCAAAGAAGTCTGCATATTTGTCGTAGGCCCAGGTCCACTCGTACTCGTAATAGTGGCTGTGCATCTGGTGGAAGGCATCCGAAAGCTCCTTGAGCGTATATTCCCCGCTCTCCATCTTGTCCAGCGCCGCATTCACCGCAAATTTGGGGGCAATCAGGCCGCTCAGGTCCACCCAATAGCCTGTCCCGGTTGCCGCCGTGGGCTTCAGGGCCTCCCGGATTTGGGCATCTGAGGCTCCTGCAGGCAGGTTTTCCAGCTTTTTGATGATGGAGTTACCCAGGAACTTGGTAATGGCCGTCTGGTAATAACGGATACCGTTCCGCAGCGAGGAGTTGCGGATTTTGGTGCTGTGATAGGAGTAAATGTCCGAGAGTTCACCGGAGGAGTACAGCAGGTTTTTGAGGAGCTGTATGCCCTTGAACATCTTCTGGATGGTGAAAGGGCTTAGGAGGTTGTAGTTGATGCAGTCCAGGCGGTCCGGGTCCTTGCGACCGTCACGCTTGGGCCACTTCTGGGCATCGCGAACCGTGCCCACACTGCGCAGGTTCACGCCCGGAACAAGGTAGGTATTGTTCTGCTGCTCAATCAGATACGAGAACGGCAGGTTGGTGGTGTCCGAGTGGGTCACGTGCCGGCCCATCACCAGCGA
>DEKS01000175.1:0-2541 GCA_002354005.1 Bacteroidales bacterium UBA2716 | reverse complement strand
CCCAGCTTGTACATGTGGTTGCTCTGGTTGGAGCCGGAACCGGCGTTCATGAAGGAGAATTTGCCGGCAATAAGCAGGGTACTCTTGTGGTGGGTCACCGTGAACGGGCCGGCAAAAATGGCGCAGGCCTCACCGTTCTCTCCCTGGCAATTGCTGAAGAAGAGGGAATCGGAGGCGCTGTAGGCATGGCCCAGGGTGCAACTCTGCCCCACAAAACAGCGCGTAAGGGTGGTATTGTCTTCTACCTTGGAGCCGCTGCAGATGATAAAATCGTCCGCAATCACGCCATAGCCGATGGTTACCGGCGCCACCATATTGCTGTTGATGCTGCCGTTTTTCAGGCGGCTGGCACCACTGATCCGGGTGCCGTCGCCAATGCGTACCCCATTGATAATGCAGGTGTTACGCACCGTCACATGATCGCCGATGGTACCCCGCTCGGAGCTGTGCTCCCGGGCATAGGCCTCAATTTGCTCGTTCATCCGGGCAATCAGGCCGGGACGATGCCGGTACATGGCCAGTACATAGGCAATCTGCGCGCTCATGCGGTCATAGATCTTCACCTCACGTCCGCCCGTTTCATTGAGCACGGACACCTCTACCCCATTGCCAAAACTGCAATTGCCGTCCACGAAAATCAGGTCCACGTTCTCGATATAGGTATCGTGGCCTATGTCGTAGTTGGCGATATAGTCGGTCACATTTTCCACCAGCGAATTATCGCCGATGGTGACATTGTGCAGCGTAGCGTTCCGGATACCGGCGTGCTTGTGCAGGCCGCCGGGAAGGGTAAACTGCGCTTCGAATTTGCCAAAGCGCACCGTTCCGGAAAAACGCACGTTGCGAATGTACTTCAGGGATTCCGGATCCGAGGTTTCTACCGTACTCCAATCCTCCGCACGGCAGCCAAAGCTGATGAGCTGGTCTACTTCCGCGCGGGTTAAAGGTCTGTATTCCATATGATTATGACAAATTAAGTGTACAAGCCGCCGTTCACGGAAATCACCTCACCGTTCACGTAGGAGGCTCCCTCGGAAGCCAGGAAGGCCACCACGGCGGCCACCTCT
The DNA here is from genome assembly GCA_002354005.1 of Bacteroidales bacterium UBA2716. Lineage (GTDB taxonomy): Bacteria > Bacteroidota > Bacteroidia > Bacteroidales > UBA932 > Cryptobacteroides. Next base: position 1,474 of record DEKS01000175.1, on the reverse strand, counting down.
TCCGGCTCGCCGAAACGACCTGCGGGGATGTCTTTCTTGAGAGCATCCTCGTCCAGTCCTTCCACCATATCCGTACGGACAAAACCGGGCGCCACAGCATTTACGGTCACTTTCTTGCGGGCCACTTCCTGGGCCAGCGCCTTGGTGGCGGCAATCATACCGCCTTTTGTGGCCGAGTAGTTGGTTTGGCCGGGAAGGCCTTTGAGGCCGCTCAGAGAGGCCATGTTGATAATGCGGCCGTATTTTTTCCGCAGCATGGGCTGCAGCAATACGTGGGTCACGTTGTACCAGCCGTTCAGGTTGGTGTCCAGCACTTTGCGCCAGTCTTCGCGTTCCATCCAGATGAGAAGGTTGTCGCGACGGATGCCGGCGTTGTTCACCAGCACTTCCACGTACTCGTCCGGATGGGCTTCCTGCCAGGCTTTGAGGCAGGACTCCACCGCCTCGGCATCGGCCACATCAAACTTCAGGAGCTCCCCGTGACCGTCAATGGAGGCCAGGGTTTCCTGGGCTGCGGCCTCGTTGGAGACATAGTTGATGAGCACTTCATAGCCCATGCTGTATAATTTCTGGACACAGGCGCGACCAATGCCGCGGCTGCCTCCGGTGACTAAAGCATATTTCATGGTTCGATTGATTTACAAGTGTTTAGGGCCGATATACTGGTGCCCAGGATGCCGTGCAAGCCCAGGTTCTGGCCGGTAAGGAAAAGCCAGGGAAGGGGCGTAGCGGCGGCAATGAAGTCCGCGTTGGAATGCTTTACGATGCCATAGCCCTGGTTCATCCGGCAGTGATACTTGCGTACCTTGAGGCCGGGGAGACGCTTTGCCGCACGGGCAATCATTTCCTCCGGATTCCCTTCCCCGAAGCACATGAGTTCCAGGATGTGGGTGCCGGGCTCGTCAAAGTGGATCATGAGGCTGTCGTCCAGGAAAATGGCGCCGCTTTGCCAAGGCACGCAGTCCGGTTCCATCAGGCAGTGAACGGAGAAAATGTCCGGTCCGTTCTCCTGCATGCTCAGGCGGTGCGTATAGGCCCGCCGGACATGGTCCTTCACCAGTTCCATAGTGGTGAGCGGATGCAGGTCTGAGATAACATAATCGGCCTGGAAAGTACTGCCATCAGAGCAGGTAACCACCTGATTCTCAATAGCAGTCACGGTCTTCTGATAGCGGATGTCCAGTCCTTGGGCAAGGGCCTTGGACAGGGTGTCTCCCCCGCCCTCCAGCCGCCAGGTGCTCTGGCGGAAAGGCCCCAGGATGTGCGAGAGTTCAAAGTCCGAACGGGCGTTCAGCCGCAGGAAGCCCAGGCCTTCGTCCGGATCGGCCTTATACCAGGGCAGGTCCATCAGGCCCAGCGGGCGGAAGATTTTCTCCAGCGGTTCGCCGGGGGCCAGGCCACCCACCGAGTGAAAGCCCCGGTCGCAGCGGGCACCCTCCCAGGTGAATCCGTGCAGGATGCCGCCGGGCTCTGT
>DEKS01000187.1:3864-4309 GCA_002354005.1 Bacteroidales bacterium UBA2716 | reverse complement strand
CTCCTTGAGTTCTATTGCCCAGGAGGTGTCATTGTGGAAGATGGTCCGGATTATCTCCAGGCTTTCTTCCACTGATTTATGCGGCGGCCAGCCGGCGCGCGGCCCAACGTCCGGGTCGGATGCATGTTTGAACAACGCTTCAGCGTCAGATTCACGCCACGGACGCAAAATGATTCTATTTGTCTCCATCATTCTTCGTACCCCAATTGTCCGGGCAGCCGGAGTTTCTGTTTCGGCGGGAAGGTGGCCTCGTAGGCTTCGAAGGCCTCGGGGTTCTCGTCGGCGACGAAATAGCCCTTAGGCGGGCAGTAGGTAGCCTCGGTGATGCTGTTGGCTTTGAGCCAGCCGGGGATGAGTTCCTGGGCGAGGAAGAAGGGAACTTCGTCTTCGGGCGGTATGCCGTGGTAGTGGATACCCAAACGGCTGGCGAGGCCGAAACCAGCGT
>DEKS01000187.1:1084-3778 GCA_002354005.1 Bacteroidales bacterium UBA2716 | reverse complement strand
GAGCCCGTAGCCCTTGCGCTTATAGTCCGGATGGATGCTGATGGGACCGAAGGTCCAGGAAGGCTTGCGGGTGCCGTCCGGCAGCACCAATTCGGCCTTGGAAAACATCACGTGGCCGATAATGCGCCCGTCCTCCTCCATTACGAAGTCCAGTTCCGGGATGAAGTCCGGACTCTTCCGGTACCGATTCAGCACATAGTGCTCCGTGCAGCCGGGGCGATATACATTCCAAAATGCCTCCCGCGTGAGGTTTTCCACCTCGCGGTAGTCGGCAGGGGTTTCAAGTCTGATAGTCATAAAGTCAAAAATACGAAGTTTTTACATTCTGGCCTTATTGTCGGCGCCGGCGCCGCTGCCGCGGTACTTGCTCTGGGCGGTGTTGAAACTGTAACGGACGGAGAGTTTGACTTTCTGCATATCCAGCAGGTTGGTCTGCATGATGGTATGGCTGCCGAAATCGGAATAGGGGCTGAAAAACGCGTTGCGCGTAAGGTCTGCTCCTTCAAGGCGCAAAACAAGCGAGCCGTCACGGAGGAGCGTCTTCTGCACGGCCACACTGAGGTTGACAAACCAGTTGGTCATATACAGGTTCCGGGAATAACCAGGACTCATAAACACTCCTCCCAGTTCAAACTGCCATCCCCCCTTCACGGTGAAGGTGTTGAAAAGCTGGGCAAAGAAGATGGGCTTACCGTTGAACGTGGTCACGCGTACGCCGGATGCTTCACGGGGATCCGGGGCATTGATGGTGAACCACTGAGGCAGCACGCCGACTGTATAATTCATATTCCAGGGGCCCACGGTTGGAGTCAGATTGACATAGGCCGACATCATGCGGAATGGCGTTTCAATGTTACGGGGCTTCACCAGCACCACGCCCTCGTCCCCGTATGGAGCCGACCAGGTGACAATGGCACGATCCGTACGGGAATAGTTGACCATTAGCGTAACGAACTTCCACACGGCGGAAAGGCCGATATTATGGGACAGNNNNTCCGGCTGCAACTGGGCATTGCCGCTCTGCCAGATGTATCGGCTGTTATAGCGTATCGCACTGGACAGATTCCCATAATGCGGCCGGCTGGTTTTGGCGCTGTAATTGAGCATAACCTGGACAGGGTTCTTCGTCTTCTGGCCGATAGCCCCCGCATAGGAAACGTTGGGGAACCAGTTTCCGTAGTCCCTTGTGATGTTGTTTGCGGGCGTCACCGCATCTGCATAGGCATAATGCACCCACTCGTAGCGCACCCCCGCGCTGAACTGTCCCACCTGCGGGATATAGAAACCGTAAGTGGCGAATCCGGCAATGTTGTCTTCCTTCACCGTAGCCTTCGAAGCCGGGATGTCGATCCCCTCGACCGAATAATTGTCCGTGCGACGGGAAAAAGTATCCTCCGTTCCGGCCTGCAACTGTCCTTTCCAGATGGGATAGGAAAGCACCGCCTTGACAGCGTACATCCGTCCCGCGTTGTCACTGGCGCTGTTGATGGCGGCGTCGTGGGTCATTTCGCTGGCTTCCTCAGAGGCCGATTTTGAACTGTCGTCGGTACCGTAGTAATCCAGGTTCACGTCAATTCCAAGTTTACCTCCCACGACGCCGTTATAATAGATGTTGGCTCCGAGATTATACGGGATCCTGTCGCCGATGATGTCCTCCGAGACCGTATTCAGCTTGTCTGTCAGCGTCCCGTTTTCAAAGACGTTGTCGTTCACTTCCGTACGGACGTTGTAGGTCAGGTGACGGCCCCACTCCACCTTGCCGCCGAGGAAATGGTTATCGGCCATCTGCCAGTTCACTCCGGCATTGCCATAGAGAGAGCTTCCGATGTATTCGTTCAGGAGCGTCCCCTTGTTCTCGAAGAGCCAGTCGTCCCCGCCGTCGGTGACGCCGAATGTCTTCTTCCCCAACACGCTTTCCTGCCGGGATGTATTTCGGGCATAGTTAACTCCACCGAAGAAGTCCCATCCTCCCGTGCGGTAGTTCACATTGACGGCCCCGAAGGGGTCGTTCCCCTTGGCCCAGCGCAGGGACTGTGCATCAGAAGCGTTAAGGCTGAAGCCGAAGCCGTCTCCCTGACGCTTGATGGTCTTGATTCGCACTACAGCCCGTACCGTGGCATCGTATTGTGCTCCCGGATTGGTTATTACCTCGACGCTCTGGATTTCATTACTTTGGAGGCGGTCGAGTTCCGTGCTGTCTGAGACTCTCCTTCCATTGATATACACCAGTGGCGCGCCTTTGCCAATCACCTCCAAACCGTTCTGCCCCTTGATAAGTCCCGGCGTTTTGGAAAGCACGTCCTTGGCGCTGCCCGCATTTTCCAGCACAGAGCCGCGTACATTTGTCTGCAATCCTTCCCCCGTGAGTTTGGTCTTTGGCATAACGGCGCTCGCCACAGCACCTTCCAGCATCTGCGCATCATCGGAGAGGGTAATCACGGCGCCATCGACAGGAGCGAGATACACTGTCCTGTAACCCAGCATGGCCACCATCATGATGCCGTCCGTCTCACTGGTCACTATATTGAAGGTGCCGTCCTCCTGGGTGACGACACCGCACACGACCGTAGAATCGGCCGGAGAGAGGATTGCCACGTTGGCGTATGCTACAGGTTCGCCTTTTTCATCAATTACTTTCCCCTTCCAATCGTCCTTTGCCAGACAAGGAAGCGATAGGGTTGCAATCGTTAACAG
>DEKS01000187.1:0-1001 GCA_002354005.1 Bacteroidales bacterium UBA2716 | reverse complement strand
AAAAAACGATATGGACAAATATGTGGACAATCCAGCCTTTTACATCTGGCAATCCTTGGACAATACTACTGTGTTTTCTATCTTTGCACCGAACTGTTTCGGAACACAATTATGGCAAGACCGGTTACTGTAACAAAAGAAAGAATCCTTTCCGCAGCCCTTGATTTGGTGCGCTCCGGAGGGCCCTCGCTCCTGACGGCCAGAAACCTCTGCGCCCGCCTTGGCTGCGGCGCCAGTGCCATCTTCTCTTCTTTCGGATCCATCCAGGGTGTCCGTGATGCCGTCCGGGAGGAAGCGAGGGAACTGTACAGGAAGCGCGTAGGAGAAGGCTTTGCCCTCAACCCTCCGTTCAAGGGCTTCGGGATAGCCCTTATCTGGTTCGCCATGGACGAGCCGCAGCTGTTCTCCATGATTATGGAATCGAAGATGCCGCCCACTTCTTATAAAGAGTACATCGATGCCTATGTCGGCTTTAAGGCGGAGAGCCTTTCGGCCATCGGAGAGACCTTCGGCCTGCAAGTGGACGAGTCTGAAATGCTTTATTATCAACTCGTTCTGGTGGCTCTGGGGCTTGCCTCAACCTGCACCTGCGGCGGGAGCCAGTTAACCATCCCGCAGGTGAGTGAAATCCTGGGTAAGAATGTCAGGGCCTTCCTGATGGTCATCCACGCCGGAAACGATGCGCGGGAAGGATTCGTCCCTAACGCCGGAGAGGGGCCTGCCGGTGAACTGGATTCCTATGTGATGATGCAGGCGCTCGTGGGGCAGAATCATCTGCTCCAGGGGCTTCGTGCCAAGCCCCGCTACATTCAGGATGAAGAATGGGCCGAATTGGAACGGATGCTCCGAAATTCATCAGACTTCAGGCCCGAATCGCTCCGGGAAACGCATCACGATCTGACAAAGGGCGATATCCGCACCTATATTCTCTCGCACCTGCAGTTCTCCGTATCGGAGCAGGCCATCCTGCTGGGAATCTCCCCTGCCTCCGTTACCAAAGC
>DEKS01000183.1 GCA_002354005.1 Bacteroidales bacterium UBA2716 | reverse complement strand
CGCGCCGAATTGTTACTTTTGTGGGAAGAGATTCACTCGCTTCGCTCGGAATGACAAGGGCGAAGCCCGGAACAACTATATGAACATTGTACTGCTGACGGTTGGGAAAACCGACGTGAAATGGGTAAAGGAAGGCCTGGATTTGTACACGTCCCGGCTCAAGCACTATGTGCCCTTTTCCGTAACGGAAATACCGGAACTCAAGAAAGTATCGGCCCTTACCCAGCAGCAAATCAAGGAGAAGGAAGGGGAACTCATCCTCCGGCAAGTGGGCCAGGGAGACACGCTGATCCTTTTGGACGAGCACGGGAAGGAGTTCCGGAGCCTGGAATTTGCCGCGTTCATGGAAAAGCAGCTTGCCGCCGGCGGGCGCAACCTCATTTTTACGATCGGCGGCGCCTACGGTTTTTCCGATGACGTGTACGCGCGCGCCCAAGGAAAGATTTCCCTCTCAAAAATGACTTTCTCGCACCAGATGGTACGCACGATATTTGCAGAACAGCTGTACCGTGCGTTCACCATCCTGAAAGGTGAACCCTACCACCATGAATAAAACCAGACACATCCGGCTGTGGTCCGGCGTCGTGCTCATTGCCGTCGCCGTAGCGGTGTTTGCCGCCTCCTTCTTCACGGGCGGCCGGAGCAACGTGGAGCTGGCCGCAGAGGAAATGGGTCTCAAGGTGGAAAAGCGCCTCCGCACGCTGGACCGCTATATCGACAAGGGCTTACATACCGGCATCTCCGAATGGATGGCGCTGGACGGCCTGCCGGAAGACATGGTGGTGTACCGCTATGTGGATGACACCCTGCAAAGCTGGGCCAACCAGTTTCCCATCCGCAGCGACGACATTCGGCCGCAAACCCTGGTGAACCGCCTGGGAGACAGCCGGGGCAATTTCTCGTCGCCCCTGAAAGACGCCACGGCGGAGCTCCATTACGTGAACCACGGGCCCAAATGGTATCTGGAAAAGAAGGTGCAGGGGGACGGCTGCACCATCATCGCCGGCCTGGAGATTGTGAACGAGCTGCAAGCCGGCTCGCTCAACGGCATCAACCGGCACTTCGGGGCCGACCAACACTACACCGTCCGGCCGCTCTCGGAAGGCACCGGGGCATCGGTGACGGTTGGCGGCACGCCGCTTTTCAAGCTCACCGCAGAAACCCTCTCGGAAAGCAGCCAGCGGCATTCCACCCTGCTGTGGATAGCCCTGGGGCTGCTTATCGTGGGCCTGGTGCTTCTTCTGGTGTCCCATCCCACACTCTCCACCCTGGGCGTCACCGTGCTGCTGCAGGCCTGTGCCCTCACCGGCATGTACCTGTACGGGCGCGGACTCAGCGCCTCCACCCAGCTGTTCTCTCCCCTGCTGTACGCCGACGGTCCCCTGTTCTACTCGCTGGGCGCCGTCCTGCTGGTGAACCTGGGCATTACGCTGCTGGTGCTGGATATGTATCTGGTCCGATGGACCTTCCTCAAGGCCCTGCGGGAAAAGCCCCGCCCGGTGCTGCAAGGGGTGCTCGTAGCGGTCCTGGTCCTTATGACCGCGGCCATCGGCACGTACATGCACCTGATTTTCCGCAGCATTACCGTCAACTCCAGCATCAATCTGGAGCTGTATAAGGTGGGCCTGCTGAGCGGCTACACGGCCACCGTATACCTGTCGTTCCTGGCCCTGTCCATTGCGGTTCCGCTCCTGGTGCAAATGCTCTCGCCCCTTGTGCGTTCGCTCACGGGCCTTCGCTACGACATGTTCTCGGCCCGCGGACGCGTGTGCTACGCCCTTGTGGTGGGCGTATATTTTGTGGTGGCATCGTCCTACTTTGGCTTCCAGAAGGAGCAGCGGCGCGTAGACGTATGGGCCAACCGCCTGGCCATGGACCGCGATATTGCCCTGGAAATCCAGCTGAGAAGCGTAGAAAACGCCATTGCGTCAGACCCTATGATTGGCGCCCTGTCGGTCATCGAAAGCAGCGCCGGTATCATCCAGGGCCGCCTGGTGAGCGCCTACATGGGCCGCATTTCACAGGACTACGACATTGCCGTGCAGCTTCCGGATGACGTAAGCGCCACCGCCCTTTTCCAGGACCGCATCCGAAGCGGCGTACGGCTGGGCGAGAATTCCCACTTCTTTTACAGCACAATAGGCAGCGGACGCACCTCCTATACCGGCCTGTTCACCTATTATGTGAAGGACAAGGGCGCGCACTCGGTGCTGGTGACGGTGGAATCCAAGCACAACCGCGAGGACCGCGGCTACCTGAGCCTGCTGGGCATCGCGGACCCGGGACGCGTGTCGCTGCCGCCGGTGTACTCCTGGGCCAAATACGTGGATGGCCGACTGGTGCAGTACAAAGGCCTGTATCCCTACCCCACCGTTTATTCGGACCGCCTTAAAGTACTGGAAAGCAATGCCGTAGCGCATGTAGACCTGGAAGGCTGGTGCCACTTTATGCACAATGTGTCGGAAGGGGAAATCATTGTGCTTTCCCGCCCCAGCACCGAATGGCTGTATTATGTGGTGGAGGGCTTCCTCTTTGCCATCCTGGCCTTCCTCCTGCTGTCCATCCTCACCTGGCGGCCGCACGGCAGCGGAGAAAAACGCTACTACCAGACGCGGATCAGCCTGGTGATGTACATTTCGCTCCTGGTCACGCTGGTGGCCATGGCCGGCTTCTCCGTCTGGTTTGTCTACAAGCGCAACAATGCCGATATGGAAAGCATCATGACCTCGCGCATCAATGCGCTGCAGGGCATGTTGCAGGAGCGCCTGCGGCAGGTGGAAGACCCGGAAGAGGTGCGTACCACGGCCGTTCTGGCGGCGGTGGAAGGCGTGGGGAACAACCTCAAGTGCGACATCTCCCTCTTCGACCTTTCCGGGCGCGTAGTCATGAGCACCACCCCGGAAGTGTACGACCGCATGATTCTTGGACACCGGCTGGACGATGCCGCCTACAAGGAAATCATGTACAGCCACAAGCGCTTTTACATGCACCGGGAACGGGCGGGCCGGCGCAGCTACTATGCCCTGTACGCCCCTGTGATGAACAGCAGCGGCCGCATGGTGGCCATTGTATCGTCCCCCTTCACCGACATCACCCACGACCTGGAAACGGAGGCCATCCTGCACATTGCCACCGTCATTACCATTTTCCTGCTGCTCCTGATGATTTCCCGCTTTGTCACCTTTGAAGTGGTGAGCCGGCTGTTCCGCCCCATCGCGGAGCTGCGCCGAAAGATGACCGTAACGGACGTAGACCACCTGGAGCCGCTGGAATACAACGAGGAGGACGAAATTACGCCCCTGGTGCAGGCCTATAACCGCATGGTGCGGGATCTGGGCGAGAGCTCCCGCCGTCTGGCGCAGGTGGAGCGCGACAAAGCCTGGACGGACATGGCGCGGCGCGTGGCGCACGACCTCAAAAACCCGCTTACGCCCATCAAACTGCAGCTCCAGATGCTCATGCGCATGAAAGCCACCGGCAACCCTGCCTGGCAGGAGCGCTTTGACGAAGTGGCGCAAACGGTGCTGTATCATGTCGATTTGCTGGCCGACTCCGCCGACCAGTTCTCCACCTTCGCCAAGATGTACGACCAAAAAGCGGAGCGCCTGGACCTGGATGCCCTTATCCGGCAGGAAGTGGACCTGTTTGACTCCCGGGACGACATTCAGCTGGACTATTTCGGCCTCTCCGGGGCCTATGTAATGGCGCCGCGCCCGCAGCTCACCCGCGTGGTGGTGAACCTCCTTACCAACGCCATCCAGGCCATTGACGGGAACGCGGGCGACAAACGCCTGGTGGTGTCGCTGCGCAACGCCACCGAAGACGGCTTCTACGACATTGTGGTAGAGGACAACGGCCCGGGAGTGGACGCCGCCAACCAGGACAAGATTTTTACGCCGGACTTCACCACCAAAACCAGCGGGAGCGGCCTGGGGTTGGCCATTTGCCGGCGCATTGTGGACCACTGCGGCGGGTCCATCGCCTACAGCAAGTCCTTCAACCTGGGCGGTGCCTGCTTTACGGTAAAATACCCCAAGGCATAGGCAGGGGGTTTCAAAAAAAATGAATATATTTGTAGAAAGATACTGAGACGATGAAAGTTCTGATTGTAGATGACGAACGGGCCATCCGTTACTCCCTCAAGGAAATCCTGGAAATGGAAGGGTACCAGGTAGAGGCCGCAGAAAACGGCAAGGAAGGCCTGGAGAAGGCAGAAAAAGAAAAGTACGACGCCATCTTCTGCGACATCAAAATGCCGGAGATGGACGGAACGGAGATGCTGGGGAAACTCATCGAGGACGGCGTGGAAACGCCCGTTGTCATGATTTCCGGCCATGCCGATATTTCCACGGCGGTGGACTGCATCAAAAAGGGCGCCTTCGACTTTATTGAAAAGCCGCTGGACCTGAACCGCATCCTGATTACCCTCAAAAACGCTACGGACAAGGCCAAGCTGGTCACCCAGACCAAAATCCTGAAAAAGAAGATTTACGGCCGGGAGATGATTGGTGCTTCGGCCCCGATGGAGCACCTGCGGGAGATGATTGGCAAGGTGGCCCCCACCCAGGCCAGCGTGCTTATCACCGGCCCCAACGGTTCCGGTAAAGAGCTGGTGGCCCAAAGCATTTACCAGCTCAGCGAGCGCTCCATGATGCCCTTCGTAGAAGTGAACTGCGCGGCCATCCCATCGGAACTCATTGATAGTGAGCTGTTCGGCCACAAGAAAGGCTCCTTCACATCGGCCATCAAAGACCATAAGGGCAAGTTCGAGCAGGCAGACGGCGGCACCATTTTCCTGGACGAGATTGGCGACATGTCCCTGCCGGCGCAGGCCAAGGTGCTGCGCGTACTGCAGGAGCGCAAACTTACCCCGGTGGGCGGCGACAAAGAGATTACGGTAGATGTCCGCGTGATTGCCGCCACCAACAAAAACCTGCAGGAAGAGATTCAGAAGGGCAATTTCCGCGAAGACCTGTACCACAGGCTCAGCGTCATTGTCCTCAAGGTGCCGGCCCTGGATGCGCGCAAGGAGGATATTCCGCTGCTGATTGGCCATTTTTCCGAACGCATCTGCGCAGAGAGCGGCAAACCCGTGCGGGAATTCTCGCCGGAGGCCATAAAACTGCTTACAGAGCGCACCTGGCCCGGCAACATCCGTGAACTGCGTAACGTGGTGGAGCGCCTCCTTATCCTGGGCGGTTCTCCGGTCACGGCGCAAGACGTAAAAGACTATGTAATATGAGCATTCCCGATATCATCATTGCCGTAGACGGTTATTCATCGACCGGGAAAAGCACTTTCGCCAAAATGGTGGCTGCGGAGTTTGGCTTCCTGTATCTGGACAGCGGCGCCATGTACCGCGGCGTGGCCCTTTGTGCCCTGGAGGCGGGGCTCGCGCACGAGGATGCTACGTTTGACGAGCAAGGACTACAAGCCCTTCTGCCGTCGCTGGAGTTGCATTTCCGCCGGGAGGAGGGTGCCACCAAACTGTACCTCGGGGACCGTTGTATTGAGGGCGAAATCCGCACGCTGGGCGTGTCCAAGTTTGCCAGCCCGGTGAGCGCCCTGCCGTTTGTGCGCCATTTTGTGGACGATAAACTCCACGGTTTTGCCGCCGGGGGGCGCGTCATCATGGACGGCCGGGACATTGGCACCACCGTTTTCCCCAATGCAGAGGTAAAGATTTTCATGACGGCGGAGCCCGCGGAGAGGGCCCGTCGGCGCTACGAAGAGCACCTTGCCAAGGGAGAAAACGTAACGCTGGAGGAGGTTCGGGCCAATCTGGAAGAACGCGATTACCGGGATTCCCACCGGGAAACCTCGCCCCTCCGCCAGGCCGCAGACGCTTATGTGCTGGACAACACGCACATGACCCTGCACGAGGAACTGGTGTGGATGCTAGGCCTGCTGCAAGGGAAATTCGGCCTGCTGGAAAGCCCCGGTCTGTCATGGTAAGCGTAGAAATAGACCCCGGTTCCGGCTTCTGCGGGGGCGTTATCCGGGCCATTACCAGGGCCGAGGAATACCTGAGCACCCATTCGCGCATGTATTCGCTGGGCGATATCGTCCATAATGAGGCAGAACTCTCCCGCCTGGAGCAACGCGGACTCATCACGGTTAAGCGTTTGTCGGAAGTACCCGAGGGAGGCACGGTGCTCATCCGGGCGCACGGGGAACCGCCCAGCACGTATGAGGAGGCGGCCCGGCGCAAGCTGGAAGTCATTGACTGCTCCTGCCCGGTGGTGCTGCAACTGCAAAAACGCATCCGCGAAGCCTATGCCTCGATGCACGCAGAAGGCATGCATGGTCAAGTGATTATCTTTGGCCGCGTGGGTCACGCAGAGGTGCTGGGCCTGCTGGGGCAGGTAGGCGGAGACGCTCTGGTGGTAGAGAACGAAGCCATGTTGCTGCAGGCACTGCCCCAGCTGGATTTTTCCCAGCCCATGGCCATTTTCTCCCAAACCACCAAGAGCCCGTCCGAGTATGCGGCTATCTGCCGGCTGTTGCGGGAGCGGGGTGCACAGCTTGTGGTACACGACACCATTTGCGCGCAGGTGGCCAATCGGCACCAGCGGCTGCTCTCCTTTGCCCGGGAGCACGATATTATTCTTTTTGTGAGCGGGCGGTCATCGTCCAACGGAAAAGTGCTCAGCGACCTGTGCCGCAGCGTGAATCCGCGCACCTACGTAATTGGCGGCACGGAAGAAATCAACCCGGCCTGGTTCAGTGACCAAGACCGGGTTGGAATTTGCGGCGCTACTTCTACGCCCAAATGGCTGCTGGAAGAAGTGGCGAATGCTATTCCGCAGCTTATTTCTGGAAGGTGTAAGTAGACAGAACTACGTTCTCTTCACCGGAGCCGTAGGTATAATACAGCGTTACCTTTTCACCTTTAAGATCCAGCAGGCCAGCCATGCCCACTTTGTCGCGGTTGTCGTCGATATACTTGGCGCGGGCCTCGAAGGTGCTTTTAGCCTTATTGTTGCAGGAATTCTTTTCACCGTTGAGTTTCCAGTAGTGCGTGGAAACATTCGTGAAACCGGCATCCTTGAAGCCTTCGTCCATAGCGTAGGTAAGGATGTCCATGTTGTCATTGAAACTGACGCTAATGTGGTACAGAACGTCTCCGTTTTCCTTGGTGCAAGCGATGAAGCACATGGCCGACAATACGGCGGCGATGGCGATAATGAAAAGTTTTTTCATGGGGAATGGGTGTTTAATGGTTATTTTACGCGCTGGCCGTAAGAACGGTCGGTGGTGTTCACGGTGATGACCTCGCCGGTTTCGATGAACAGCGGAACCATGATTTTGGCGCCGGTTTCCAGGGTGACTTCCTTGAGGGCGCTGGTGCTGGCGGTGTTGCCCTTCACGGCGGGCTCGCTGTAGGTAACCTCCAGGGTTACGTAGGTGGGCAGCTCGCAGGTGAGGCAGCGCTCTTCCGGCTCTGTCATGAACATCATTTCCACGTGCTGGCCTTCTTTCATGAGGTCTGAGTTGTCCACAACGTCATGCGGGAGGGTGATTTGCTCGTAGGTTTCCTCGTGCATGAAGTTGAATGCCTCGCCGTCGTCATAGAGGAACTGGTAGGGACGACGCTCCACGGAGATGGTGTCCAGTTTGACACCGGCGGTGAAGGTGTTCTCCAGGATACGGCCGTTTTCCAGGTTACGCAGTTTGGTTTTCACAAAGGCAGGGCCTTTACCGGGTTTCACATGCTGGAAGTACACAACAGCGCAAGGTTTGCCGTTGAACATGATGTACATTCCGTTCTTCAGATCAGCAGTTGTTGCCATAAGATTGGTATTTGATTTTAACTTAAAACTTCGAAATAACTCACAAAATTAATGATTTATCACTTTTCCTGCAAATTTTCTTTAGCAAACTCCACCGTAACCGTCACTTCGTCCCCTCCCTGGCGTACCGCCCAGCATTTCCTGCCATTCCATGCGAAGCCTATGAATCTCCCCTCCCTGTCATCCCACCTCCCGCTGTCTTTCCGCGTTCCCTCCCTGTCATTCCTCCCTGTGTCATACCACCCTCTCCCCCTTATACCGAGCGCAGCAAGTGGATTATCATACTGGCCGCTAACGACTTAACACACAGCCACTTACGGAAAATCCTCGGCTCCATTTGCGCCGAGGATTTTCAGCATCTCACTCTGTATCAACCACTTACTGACCAGGCATCGTCCTAAACAATCTTACCCAAATACCTAAACCGATGATGCCTAAAGGAAAGCGGGAAAATTTTCTGGGCCCATTAACGGTGTCCGGAAAATTTTCCCGCTAACCGCCGAGCCGCATTATGCGAGGCGGTGGTTCCGTGACCTGCCAGCCGGCGCACTTGGTATTGTGCGCCGGCTCATCCGCTGGTCGCCAACTCATTAATAATCAATCACTTGCTAATAATCCTCGGCACCATTTGCGCCGAGGATTTCCAGCATTTCACTCTGTATCAAGCACTTACCGGCCAGCTTATTTATTCAACACCGGTAAACTTATATCAGGACTAGCCTCCAGAAGGTACAGCCCGTGGACCTTCGGAGTCAAAACACTCCTCCAAGTGTTGTCGAGGGTCCAGAGGATGGACCTTC
>DEKS01000045.1:9170-10640 GCA_002354005.1 Bacteroidales bacterium UBA2716 | reverse complement strand
AATGTCGGTGGACACGGTAACCGGCTGCGGCTTGTCCGCCTTTATTTTAAGTTTAAGAGTGACCAGGGCCTTGCTGCCTACCGCCTCGGTGGTGACATAGCTGCCCCAGTGGGCCACGGCCGTCTTTTCCGTGGCGGTGAGCCAGACGTTGCGGTAAATGCCGCCGCCGGGGTACCAGCGGGAGCTTTCCGGCTTGTTGTCCAGGGTGATATCGACCTTGTTTTCACCGATTTGCAGCCAGGGGGTGAGATTCACCGACCAGGAGGCATAGCCGTAGGGCCAGCCGCCGGCCTCATGGCCGTTTACAAATACTTTTGCGTTGGAGAAGGCGCCATCCACTTCCAGGCGGAGGTTCTTTTGGAGGTCATCGGCACTTACCAGCAGGGTTTTGCTGTAAGTGGCTTTCCCCCACCAGGCCAGTTTGCCCGTTTCTCCGGGGTTCTCCTGTTGGAAAGGCTGCTCCACGCCCCAGTCGTGCGGGAGGGTGAGTACCCGGGAGGCGCCATCCTTGGTGAAAGTCCAGTCTTTGTTCCATAGTTGCCGGCCAGCCGGCTGGGCCAGGGCCATTGCCCCCATACCCATCAAGAAGGTTATCAGCAGTGTCTTTTTCATAGTGCGAATTTACGCAATTTTTCGGGAAAAGCCCGCCCTTTTCTGGAATTGTGCGTAGCGTTAAAGCACACTTGCCCCTGCCAGAGTGGCCCCAGTGCCATGGTGCTGTGCTTTAATGCCCTGTTTGCACCCCGTTAAAGCACACTCGCCCCCGTCAGAGTAGCCTCTGCGGCCCCACCCCGTGCTTTAACGGATGGTGAAGGCCTTCTCGTCCTTGTTTTGGAGCATTTTTGAGGATGAGCTGCCCGGTCGGAGCCGGGCATGACGGGAAGAAGGGCCGGGCAGGACGGGACAAGGAGCCGGGCAGGACGGGACAAGGGGCCGGGGCTACTTTGCGGATGGGAGGCGATGCAGGATGTACTTCCAGAGCCACTGCTCCAGGGGGCCGGGAAGAAGGGCGACAAGGGGCGGCAGCCACACGTTCATGAAGGAGGGACTTACCACCCGGCGGCGGCGGAACATGGCCCGGAGCGCACGGCGAACCAGCCATGCCGGCGTATGAATCAGGCGAACCTTCACGCCCAGGTCCATCAGCGAGGGCTTGAGCCTGTACAGCGGCGTAGCAATGGCTGCCGGGCACACCGTGGTCACGCCCACCCCGTACGGCCGGAGCTCGTAGGAGAGCGAGCGCCCAAAACTCCGCAGATAGGCCTTGGTGGCCGAATAAATGGTGATCCCGGGCGTTGGCAGCCGAGCCGCCATGGAGGAGACGATGAGGATGTACCCGCTCCCCCGCTGCTTCATGGCCTCCCCGAACAGGATGCTCAGGCGCGTGACGGTACCCACATGCAAGTTCAGCATGGCCTGAACGCGCCCCAAATCGGCCGAAGTCAATTCCTTGAAAAAGAACATGCCGGC
>DEKS01000045.1:5109-9116 GCA_002354005.1 Bacteroidales bacterium UBA2716 | reverse complement strand
GCCAGATCCTGAAAATGTCCCTCCACCTGCACGGGAAAAGCTTTCGAAAGTCCCGCCACAGCGCCGGAGAGTTCCTCCTCCCGGTTGCTCACCAGCACCAGGTCATACCCCTTTTCCGCCAGTTGACGGGCATATTCCAGCCCCATGCCGGAGCTGCCACCGGTAATTAGCGCGACCATCGCTTCTCCGCTTTTTCAATTTCCCGACGCAGCGACGGCGGAAGCTCCCCAGCGCAATGGTTGCACCGCATCTGGAGCGTGTACATGCGTCCGATGCAGTAATTGGAGTGCCGGCACTCGCTCCGCTCCACTTCCCCGCTCTGCAGTTTGTTCACAAAATCCGTATCCCGCACCAGCGCGCGGGCCATCTGCAGGGCGTCGAAGCCCGCCGCCAGCACTTCCTCCATGCCCGCACGCGAGACCATGCCGCCCACGTAGATGAGGGGCAGCGACACCGCCGCGCGGAAGGCCTTGGCATCGTCCAGAAAATAGGCGTCCTTATACGGGACGGTGGGAATCAACAGGCGGCCGAACCCGCGCACCAGCGCCTTGAGCCACCAGAACTTGCGCCCATCCATATAATAGGCCAAGGTGCGCAGCGGCATGGCCCCGCGCATCACCGCCATGGGTGCCTTGCTCACAAAGCCTGCCGACAGCACAAGGGCATGCACCCCCAGCCGTTCCAGCTCGCGGGCCACCTCCAGGCACTCTTCCCGCTGCATGCCGCTCCGGAAGCCGTCGTACATGTTCATCTTCACCACCACGCCCATATCGTCCCGAGCCGCCTCCATCACGCGGCGGATCACCCGCTGCATCAGGCGCATGCGGTTTTCCAGGCTTCCGCCATATTCATCGTGCCGATGGTTGGTATACGGCGAGAGGAACTGGCTGATGAGGTAGCCGTGCCCCGCATGGATTTCCACGCAGTCGAATCCGGCCTGCCGGGCCAGCTCCACCGCATGGCCGAAGTCCTCTACCAACGTGTCGATTTCCTCCTTCCTGAGGCCCCGCACAAAGGTGGGCGAATAGAGGTTGAAGCCGGACGAGGGCCCTACCGGCGTGCAGCCGCAGGTGGCGCGGTGCGTCATATTGCCGCAGTGCCCCAGCTGGATGGAGGCCTTGGCGCCCTGCGCATGGATGGCATCGGTGATATCCTTCAGCGCCGGCACAATCTCCTCGCGCATCCACAGCTGCCCGTCGAACGACAGCCCGCTCCGGTTCACGGAAGCATAGGCCAGGGTGGTCATGCCCACACCGCCGCGCGACACCGCCACATGGTAGTCTTTCAACTCCTGCGACGGCTTGTTGCCATAGGCCATGTTCTCAAACGCCGCCGAGCGGATAATGCGGTTCCTGAGCGTCACAGGGCCGATTTTCACCGGCGTAAAAATAGGAGAGTGAATAGGAGACATTTAGAAAATAAAGGGAATGATGCGTTTGGTGGTGCGGGTATCCAGCTGCTCCGGAAATTCCTGCCGATACCCATTGTAAATGCGCGCCGCCCGCGGCGCCAGGTTGGCGAAGGTCCAGAGGGCAAACACGGCCCCGGACACCGACCAGGTGAGGATGGCAAAGCCCGTCCATTCCACCAGCTCGCCAAAGTAATTGGCACTGGTGACCCAGCGGAACATGCCGCCCCGGGGCAGGTAATGGGCCGTATCCCCGGGCTTCCGGAGGTTCCGGATAATGCGGTCCGAGTGGATATTGACCCCCATCCCCAAAAGGAACAGGGCCGTTCCCACCAGGAACGGGACGCTGGTGAGCCAGTCGGCGCTATAATAATCCACGGGCGACACATAGAACAGCCACCCACCCTGCATATACGCGTTGAGGGTGTTGAAGAGCACCGCCGTGCCAATAATGCTCAGCGGCATTTTGCTGCGCCCGCGCATGAGCCAGGGGAACACGAAGGCCCTGTGGAAATAGTGAAGCTCGAACAACAGCAGGAACACCAGTCGGATACCGTCTTCCCGACGGTCCGAAAGCCACCAGAGCAGCAGCATGGCCACAAACACCGGCGCCTCCATAAGCATCCATCCCAGCCGGTTGTCTATAGCAGGGCCCCATTTGGGCGCGTAAAACCGGCCGTAACCGGCATCTACAAAAAAGAGCGATACAAACACCACGACGGCCATCACGGTCATCACGATGAGTACGATGGTAAAGGTTTGTACAGAAAACATCGATTATTGAGCGAGTTGCAGTTTGATGAAGGCACGCTTGAGGTCCCGGCCATAGGCATAGGCTCCCACATCCAGGCTATCCAGAAGGTACAGGTCCTCCCCCTTGAACAGGGTTTTCTGGGCCAGGGCCTGAATTTCCGCCGCTTTATCCAGGGACTCCTTGGGGATGACCAGGTGGCAGGGAATCACGTAGGCCACGGGGTTCAGCGCCACGGCATGGGCCACGGCCCGTACCCCCTGCGGATTGTCCACCCGCGAAGCCAGCTCTGTATAGCTGTACAGCTTCCGGGGCAGGTCGAAGAGCGTTTTCCACACCTTGAGCTGGAAAGGCGTCCCAAAGAGCCGAAGGTCCTCCCAACTTAGGTGGGCAGCAAATTCCACCAGCTCTTCCGTGGAAATTTTCCGCGTGCCCACGGAACCCGTTTCCCCGGCAGGCAGCGCAGCCAGTTCCGCGCCGATATGGGGCAGGTGGCGGTAGTCGGTCGCAATGGATGCGACCTTCCCGTCAATTTCCGTCACAATCCATTGGGTATCCATAACTTACTTGAGATAAGGTTTTAACTGTTCCCAGGGAACATCGGCCGACAGCGCGCCAAAGGCGTACGGGGCAATGTCGTAGGGCTGGAAAATCCAGCCGATGCCTTTTTCGTCCGGGGAGAAGTTTCCGTTGGGCGCCACATTGTCCCACCAGATGCTGTCCAGGGCATCCTGGTCCCCTGAGAGGGACTCCCGTAGGCTCTGCCGCATGAGCTCGCTCACCGGCTCCTGGTATCCCTCCTTGAACAGGTCGGCCTCCGTAACAAGGGCGCCGGTCTTGGGATTGAACACCAGATAGGTGATGGTGTACATGCCATGCGCCCCTCCGCGGAAGTAGGAGTAGGTAAGGGCGTAGCACTTGTTCTTGTTCCAATCGGCGGCAAAACTGCCTTTGATTTCGTCGCCCCAGGTGAGCAGCCCTGCGGGAAGCTCGGGATTGGCATTCTCCGTAAGGTACTCGTCAATGAGGTTTTCACGATAGCGGATGGCCGACTCCTCCACCGTACCGGGAGCCTCCTCCAGGCCGAAGGCCGTGGTCAGGAGCATGTCGTTGATTTGCCTGCACGCCTCCTTGGGCAGGCCGCCGGTCACATACTCCAGCGAGAGGGTGTAGAAAAGGGTATCCACGCTGTTCTCTTTGAGCGGCATGGCCATTTCTTCCTCGTAGGTGGCCGTTTGGAAAGATGTGCAGCCGGCAAGCAGGAGCGCTGCAAGCCCATACAAATACTTTTTCATAGGTTTAGTCGTTATTCAGTTCCGTTACATCTATGGGCCGTTCCCGCTTGTCCCCTATCAGGTAACGGGAATAATGGTCCGCCATTTTCCAGAAGAAGTAGTCGTTCATGTCCCCGAAGCCGTGGCGCTGGCCGGGCAGGACCACCAGTTCAAAGCGCTTGTTGGCCCGGATAAGGGCATCTACCACGCGGATGGTGTTAGCGGGGTTCACGTTGTTGTCTTTGTCGCCGGTGACCAGCATCAGGTGGCCTTTCAGGCGGGAGGCCAGTTCCTGGTTGGTATCGATCCGATACACAAACGTGGTGTCCCCTTTGGCCACTTTTTCCTGGATGCCGTGGTGCTGCTCGCTCCACCAGCGGTTGTAGATGCTGTTGTCGTGGTTGCCGGCGCAGGAGACGGCCGCCTTAAAGAAGTCGTTGTACTTGAGGATGGCCGCCGTGGACATGAAACCGCCGCCGGAATGGCCGTGGATGCCCACCCGTTTAAGGTCTATATACTTGTGGCGGGCCGCCAGCTGCTGGATAGCGTACTTCTGGTCCTCCAGGCCATAGTC
>DEKS01000045.1:1790-5033 GCA_002354005.1 Bacteroidales bacterium UBA2716 | reverse complement strand
ACGGTGATTACAATCATGCCCAGCTGGGCCAGCTGGTCCGTGCGCAGGTTGAAGCGCCAGGAAATGTCGTTGGCCTCCACCTGCGGGCCGGGATACACATAGTCTGCGATGGCGTACACCTTGGTGGAGTCAAAGTTGAAGGGCTTGTGCATCTCTCCCCAAAGGTCCGTAATGCCGTCCGCCGCCTTCACCTTGAAGCGCTCCGGGAACTTGTAGCCGGCCGCAAAGAGGCGGGAGAAGTCGGCCTCCTCCAGGGCAGTGCGCTTGCCCGTGGCCGTGTTCACCAGCATAACAGCGGGTTTGTAATCCACGCGGGAGTAGTTGGCTACCAGGTACTTACCGTCGTCCGAGGCGGTTGCCAGCACGTCCATATCGTCCATGTCCAGCTGTACCATGGCGCCGCCGGTGAGCGGAACGCGGTAGTTGTGCATCTGGTAAGGGTTTTCATCGGCCTTGACGCCGCACGCGCTCACTACCAAGTAGTTAGGGGTTGAGCCCAGGACATCTTCCACGTGGAAGGCACCTTCCGTGAGGTTGCGCTTGAGGGTGCCATCCGCCCCGTAGAGGTACAGGTTGGCCCAGCCGCCGCGTTCACTCCACCACACAAAATCGCCGCTGGGGAGCAGGTGCGGGTCCCGGTTTTCCACATAGGTGTTCATGCGCTCCGCCACCAGCGTGCGGGTGCTGTCCTGCCCCACTTCCACCTTGCACAGGTCCAGACGCTTGAGGTCCCGGCTGCGGCGCAGGAGGAAGAAATGGTCGTTCCCGCCCAGCCACTTTTCCGAGTAGAACTCCGCAGCCTGGTCTTTGGCCGTGTGCTGGGCGTCCAGGATTTCGCCGTCCTGGTCCTTGAAGGCATTCCACTTTACCTCCTGCTGCTTCCCTTGCAGGTCCAGGATCAGGAGTTTGCCCTGCGGGCCGGGCTCCCCGGGCATCTGGTAGTGGTAGGCCTCCAGTTCCGGACGGGGCTTGGCCAGGGAGTTGATTACCCAGAATTCCTTGACGGGGCTCATGTCCCAGCGGATGAGGGCAAAGTGCTTGCCGTCCGGAGCCCAGTGCAGGCGGGCAAAGTTGCGGGCGGTGGAGTCCGCTTCCATGTCTCCGCTGTAATTGTCTTCCAGATAGGAAATGTTCTTGCTGCCGTCCGTGGTGAGGGCTCGTTCTACCAGGGTGCTGTCCTTGGGGTCCTTGGCGGCCTTTTTCAGGTTTTCCTTGTCCATGACCCACAGGTTGTGGTTTTTCACGTACACGCCCATGCTGCCGTCCGGGCTCACGTTGGCCCAGGAGGGGTATTCGTCCTCATGCTCCTCCGTGTCCCAGGTGAGTTCCTTGGATGCGATATCGTAATAGAAACGATATTCTACGAACTTGTCCGTGGTGCTTCCCAGGCTGTCCAGCTTGGGGGTTTTGGAGGTGAGATCCCACTGGAAACGTTTGTCTTCCTTGAGTTCCAGGTGCAGGTTCAGGTGCTGGGCGTCGTAGGGGTCACGGGTGACTTCCGTGAGCTGACGGGCCAGTTTGGGAAGGTCGAAAATCTCGCTCTTGTGGCCTGTGGCGGCATCGACAATAAAATAGTTGACACCCTCTGCCGTTTTCCAGCTGTACCAGAACTTGTTACTCTCCGCGAACCAGTTGGGGCGGATGCGGGTGCTGTACACCATTTTGCGCAGCGACTTGGAGGAAAACCGTGCAGCTTGCTCGTAATTGGCCTTTTGCACTTTGTGCGGCTCCTGCGGCTTTTGCGCCTGCAGCGTCAGGCACAGACCCAGTGCCAGGGGAATGAGGAAGCACTTCATACGCTATAAATCAATCTTTTGCTAAAGGTACAAAAAAATTGCCATATTGCATGCATTTTCCGAATAATCCATATCTTTGTATCCGTATGAAAAAGCCGAAACTTCCTCTCGTGGTCAAAGTCCTGATTGCCATAGCCTTTGGCGTGGGGCTCGGGCATTTTATGCCGGGCTGGGCGGTCCGGGCGACCAACACGTTCACAGGTCTTTTTGACCAGTTGCTCCAGTTCTTCATTCCCCTGATCATCATCGGCCTGGTGACTCCGGCCATCGCCCAAGTCGGGCAGGGCGCCGGGAAGATGCTCCTGTGGACAGTCGGTCTTGCCTATGGATTCACGGTGCTTTCGGGGCTCTTCGCCTATCTTTTCAGCATAGAGCTTTTCCCGCGGATGCTGGACACGTCTTCACTGAACGCACTGGGAGCGGCAGGAAAGGAATTCCTTCCCTATTTCTCCATCAGCATTCCCCCGCTTATGGATGTAATGACCGCGCTTGTGCTCTCTTTCCTGCTCGGGCTCGGAATTGCATTTTCGGACTCCGGGAAACTTCAGGGAGGATTCGAGGAGCTGAAGGGAATCATCGTCAGAAGCATTGAAAAGCTAATCATTCCCCTGTTGCCTTTTTATATTTTCGGCCTCTTCCTGAACATGACCGCCGCCGGAAAAGTGGGCCCGGTGCTGGGCTCGCTGCTGGCGGTCGTCGCCGTCATCTTTGCCATGACGCTGGTGCTGCTGCTTATCCAGTATAGCATAGCCGGAGTTGTGGCGCGGCGCAATCCTTTCAAGATGCTGGCGGGCATGCTGCCGGCGTATATGACGGCGCTGGGTACAGCCTCTTCGGCGGCCACCATTCCCGTGACGCTCAAATGCGCCATACGCAACGGGGTCGATGAAGGCGTCGCCGGCTTCACCGTCCCGCTCTGTGCAACCATTCATCTTTCCGGAAGCACGCTGAAGATCACCTCTTGCGCCATCGCCCTGATGATGATGCTGGGCATGCCTTTCGACTTCCCGACCCTTCTCGGCTTCATCCTGATGCTGGGCGTGACCATGGTCGCCGCTCCCGGTGTCCCCGGCGGAGCCATTATGGCAGCCCTCGGCATCCTTGGAAGCATGCTTGGCTTCGACGCCAGCCAGCAGGGGCTGATGATTAGCCTCTACATTGCCATGGACAGTTTCGGCACCGCCTGCAACGTAACCGGCGACGGCGCCATCGCCCTTATCATCAACAGAATTGCCGCCAGGCTATAGAGGGGCAAGTCAATGGATGGATAGGTAGGCGAGACTGTCGCTTTTTGCTGTCATCGTCCCCTTCTTTGGACCCATGACCGATTAATTCGAATTCCACATCTTTCAGGGGTGCTGGTAGCTGGTAATTATTTGACCACCTAAGCGCAAAATCGGCCATTTTTGCCTGTGGCTGGCAATTATTTTACCAGCTACACGCACTC
>DEKS01000045.1:0-1682 GCA_002354005.1 Bacteroidales bacterium UBA2716 | reverse complement strand
GCCACGGAAAACTCTCCAAGTTTACCGCTTATACCCCGCAAGGGAAGCGATGATGGGAGCAATTTGGGCGTTGTCCTTCACGGGAATAAAGGCTTCGGAACCAGCGCCGGTTACATATAAGCCCACGGGAGAGCCGGAGTGGGAGCCGTAGCTGAAGCGGTAGCCGGCAGCACGGTCCAGTACCTCGAAGGCGTCGTACACCAACTGGGGATTCACAGAATACAGATTGACTACACCCTGGGTTTTGTTGCCGCCTTTGCCGAAAGTCTTTTCATAGGTATCTTTCAGTTTGGCTTCATCGGTCTGGCTCACCTCAACGGTATCCCAAAGGCCCAGATACTCCTTGGCGAATGCCTTCACATCCTCCCAGGAAGGTGTTTTGTAAGGTTTATCCTCCGGGAAGAAAGCTTCCCCAAAGCGCTTTGCAACCCCCACGATAGACAGTTTTTGACCGGCCAGCAGTTCCGGATGAATCTCATATCGGCCCGCCCCCAGCATAAGACCGCCGGTCTCGTGGTCGGCCGTGACCAGAATGAGGGTTTCCTTGGAATGCCGGGTCAGAAATTCCAAGGCAAGGTCAATGGAATTGGCCATGTCTGTGAGCTCCTGGAAGCACGCGGCGGCGTCATTAGAATGGCCGGCATAGTCAATTTTCCCGCCTTCTACCATCATGAAGAAGCCCTTTTTGCCGAAGTTACGCTCCATATACTCAATTCCCGCCTGCACAAAATCCGACAAACGGGTGTCCCCTTCCTGCCTGTCTATGGCATAAGGCAAGTCTTGCTCTTCCTTGCCGCTCAGGCACAGCACACGGCCCGAAGCCTGAGCAACGGCCTGGAAGTCCGGTCCCCTGAAGATAGATATCCCGTTATCGGCCGCCATCTGTTCAAATTCGGCCGGAGTACGCTGTGACCGACGGTTCATAATGAAGCCAGCGCCTGCGGCAAAGTCCACGGAGGAGTTGACATACTGGGTGGAAATGTCTTCATAATTCTGCCGACGGGTGGTATGGGCGACGAAACAGCCCGGCGTGGCGTGGTTGATGCCCACGGAGGTGATGACCGCCGTGCCAAATCCGGACGCCTTGGCCCATTCTGTGAGGCTGGAGACCGCGACGGTATCCATATCTACACCGATGGCGCCGTTATACGTCTTGACGCCTGTGGCCAAGGCAGTACCGCCAGCGGCGGAATCCGTCACCAGGGAATTGCCAGACACCGTGGTAATGAAATTGCGCACCGGGAAATGTGCAAAATTGATGGTCTCAGGTCCATTACCGGTAGCCTTGTTATACTGCTCGGTACCCATGACCTGGTTGATACCCATGCCGTCACCGATAAAATAAAACACATACTTAACTCGGGGCTGGGAAGTGCAGGAGATGGCTACCAGTGCCACCAAGAGGAGTTGGAAGAATCGTTTCATATACATGTAAGTAATTGGCAGATAAAGATACGAAATATTTTGTACATGCGCAGTACGAAGACGGTCCTAACTAACGATTCCTATAAATCTAACTATCATTTCCTTAAATCTTGCGCAGGGCACGGTACTCCTGTGCTACACGCAAGGGGACCGGCCGCGCAGCGTATCCTACTGGCTGGGATTGATTTGCGGCAGCCTTATCGGGGGTCAATGTCAAAAGTAGGTTGTAAAAGTTATTCGTAGTACCTTTGTGGTGC
>DEKS01000031.1 GCA_002354005.1 Bacteroidales bacterium UBA2716 | reverse complement strand
AGATTTTTATGTAAGTTTGTAGGCTATGATAAATTTAGGATATAACAACCGCTGGGTCCGGCTCATCAAAGACGTCCTCTTTGTGGCGTTATGCGGCTGGATCCTTACCCGCAAAAGTGTCCTGGCCGTCATTGTGGGCGCCATGGGCCTGGTGTGGTATGGCCGGGATGCCTGGTATCAGGCCAAGGCCCTGTGGCAGGAAAAAACGTACAAAGCACCGCCCCGCCAGCAGGAAGACAGCCCCATTACCCAGGCCCCCGCAGACGATAAAATCACTGTCACGGACCTCACGGATGCCAAAGAAGTAGATTTTGAAAAGGAATAGTCCATGATTCCCAAGGAGACAGTAGACCTTATCCTGGACACCGCCCGCGTAGAAGAGGTGGTGGGAGATTTTGTGACGCTCAAGCGCCGCGGCTCCAGTTATGTGGCCTGCTGCCCCTTCCACAATGAGAAAACGCCTTCCTTCCACGTAACCCCCTCCAAAGGCATCTACAAATGCTTCGGCTGCGGCAAAGCTGGCAGTGCGGTGGGTTTTGTGATGGAATACGAGCACATGACCTACCCGGAAGCCCTGCGCTACCTGGCACGAAAGTATAACATAGAGGTAAAGGAAGAGGAAGAAAGCGCCGAGCAAATCGCCGCCCGCCAGCGCAGCGAAAGCCTCATGGCCGTGAGCGAGTTCGCCCGCCAGTTCTTCTCGGACCAGCTGCAAAGCCCGGAAGGCAAGGCCGTGGGATACCGCTATTACCGGAACCGAGGCATCGAGGACACCACCATCCGGCAGTGGAGCCTGGGCTGGGCCCCCTCGGGCAAAACCACCCTGGTGGATGCCGCCCGCGCCGCCGGGTATAAAGACGAATATTTGGTTGCTGCCGGCCTGGCCATCCAGCAGGACAACGGTTCGCTGGTGGACAAATTCCGCGAGCGGGTAATGTTCCCCATCCACTCCGTGAGCGGACGCGTCATTGCCTACAGCGGCCGTACGCTTAAGGCAGACAATCCGGCCAAATATGTAAACTCCCCGGAAACGGAAATTTACATCAAGAGCCGTAACCTGCTGGGCATTTACTTCGCCAAGAGCGAAATTGCCAAGGTGGACCGATGCATCCTGGTAGAGGGCAACGTGGACGTCGTGATGATGCACCAGATGGGCATCACCAACGTGGTAGCCTCCTGCGGTACCTCGCTCACGGAGGAGCAAATCCGGCTCATCGGCAAGTTCACGCAGAACATCACCATCATGTACGACGGTGACGGGGCCGGTCTGCATGCCGCCATCCGCGCCATCAGCCTTATCCTCAGGGAAGGCATGAACCCGCGCGTGGTGTTCCTGCCGGACGGGGACGACCCAGACTCCTTCTCCCGTAAGCACACGCTGGAGGAAATCCAGGCGTTCATTGCAGAGCACGAGCAAGACGGCATCGTGTTCAAGACGGACCTCATGCTGCAAGAAGCCGGGGACGATCCCCTCAAAAAGGCCAACCTCATCAATGAGATTGCCGATACAGTAGCGGAGATTCCGGACGCCATCAAGCGCCAGGTCTATGTGGAAACCGTAGCCCGCCGCTTTGAGATTGAGACGGACATCATCCAGGAACGCGTGCGCAAGACGCGGGAAAAGCTGCGCAAGGAGATGCCCGGTCGCAGCAGGCAACAGATGCCCGGACAAGCCGGGCATGACGGGACGAAAGCCGGGCATGACGGCGGAGCGCAGGACGGGCAAGACCCTACGTCACTACCGGCCACGACCGGCGATCTCTCCCGGCAGTTCCAGAAGCGGGAACGCATCCTGGAGCCCTCGGAGCGGGAGCTCCTGCGCTTCATCCTGCAGTACGGCCGCACTCCCCTGCAGTTTGAATCAGACTCGGACTTTTACGACGAAGAAGGCACCCAGACGGTGGCGGAATTCATCGATGCCGCGCTGGGAACGGACGATATCCACTTTGCCAATACGGCCTATGAAGCCACCTATCAGGCCTATTTCCAGGATTATGACCAGGGGCTGGAGCAAGACGCGATTGTCCGGAACCTTCTGAACGGCGAAAACCGGGAAATTGCCGGCGTTGCAGCAGACCTGGCCACGGAGAAATACGAACTCACCGTCCACAACTTCTCCGAAGCCCTCACCACCACGGACTCTTGGCTGGTGAACTATGTGCCCAAAGCCATCCTTGTGTACCACGACAAACGCATCAGCGCCCAGCAGCAGGAGCTCAAGCAAAAACTGGGCTCCCCCGATCTCTCGCAAGCGGACATGGTGTCCCTGCTGAACCAGCTGAACAAACTGAACGAGATTAAGAAAACCATCAATATCAAACTTGGAAGAATAAAGAAATGAGTTACAAAAGAACCCTTGTGACCTGCGCACTTCCCTACGCCAACGGTCCCGTCCATATCGGCCACCTGGCCGGCGCTTACATCCCCGGAGACATCTATGTCCGCTACCTGCGCATGCGCGGGGAGGATGTGGTGTTCATCTGCGGCAGCGACGAGCACGGCGTGCCCATCACCATCAAGGCCCGCAAACAGGGCGTAACTCCGCAAGATATTGTGGACCAGTACCATAAGGTGATGAAAGACGCCTTCACGGGCCTGGGCATCAACTACGACATCTACTCCCGCACCACCTCCAAGGTGCACGAGAAAAATGCCTCGGAGTTCTTCCGCAAGCTCTACGACGACAACAAATTCATCACCAAGGAGAGCGAGCAGTACTATGACGAGGAAGCCAAAACCTTCCTGGCAGACCGCTACATCACCGGCACCTGCCCCAAATGCGGCAATCCGAACGCCTATGGGGACCAGTGCGAGAAGTGCGGCTCCACGCTAAGCCCGGAGGAACTCATCGACCCTAAAAGCGCCCTTTCCGGCGCCACGCCCAAAAAGGTGAAGACCAAGCACTGGTACCTCCCGCTGGACCAGTATGAGCCCTGGCTCCGGGACTGGATCCTGGAACAGCACAAGGAATGGAAAACCAATGTGTACGGCCAGTGCAAAAGCTGGCTGGACGGCGGCCTGCAGCCCCGCGCCGTGTCGCGTGACCTGGACTGGGGCGTGCCCGTTCCGGTCGATGGCGCAGAGGGCAAGGTGCTGTATGTGTGGTTTGACGCCCCCATCGGCTATATCTCCAACACGCAGGAGTTGCTGCCTCAGAGCTGGGAGAAGTGGTGGAAAGATCCTGAAACGCGCCTCGTGCATTTTATCGGCAAGGACAACATTGTGTTCCACTGCATTGTGTTCCCCTCCATGCTCAAGGCCTATGGAGACTATATCCTGCCGGACAACGTGCCTTCCAACGAGTTCCTGAACCTGGAGGGCGACAAAATCTCCACGTCCCGCGGCTGGGCCGTGTGGGTGGACGAATACGAGCGGGATTTCCCCGGGCAGGAAGATGTGCTGCGTTACGTGCTCACCGCCAATGCGCCGGAGACCAAGGACAACGACTTCACCTGGAAGGACTTCCAGAGCCGCAACAACAGCGAGCTGGTGGCCATCTTCGGTAACTTCGTAAACCGCGCCGTGGTGCTCACGCACAAGTATTTCGGCGGTGCCGTTCCGGCCAACCTTAAACCGGAACCTATTGATGCAGAAACACTTGCTTCCGTTAAGCCCTGCCGGGAGGCCCTGGAGAAATACGTGGAAACCTTCCACTTCCGCGAGGCCCTCAAGGAGGCCATGAACATTGCCCGTATCGGCAACAAATACATTTCCGACATGGAGCCCTGGAAGGTAGCCAAGGAAGACATGGACCGCACGGCCAGCATCCTGTACACCTGCCTGCAGCTCTGCGCAGACCTTGCCATTGCCTTTGAGCCGTTCACTCCGTTCAGCGCGGAAAAACTGCGCGGCATCCTTCGCGTGGGCATTAACGCCGGGACGGACCACCGCGCCGGCGAAGGCACGCCTACGGAGAACTTCTACAAGCCCGGGGAGGGCAAGGCTCTGCACACGACGCCTTCTGTCATACCGAGCGAAGCGAGTGTATCTCTCACCCTGGACTGGTCCATGCTGGGCAACGCAGAACTCCTGCCGGCCGGTCACCAGCTGGGAGAGGCCGTCCTGCTGTTCCAGAAAATTGAGGACAGCGTGATCGACGCCCAGATTGCCCGCCTGAAGGCCATCAAGGCGGAGCGCGAAGCCGCAGAGGCCGCCCGCGCCGCAGAAGAAGCCGCCAAGAAGGTAGAGGCCCAAAAACCGGAAGTGACCTTTGAGCAGTTTGGTGCCATGGACATCCGCACGGCCACCGTCCTGGCAGCAGAACGGGTTCCCAAGACCGATAAACTGCTGAAACTCACCATCGACACGGGGATCGACCAACGCACCATCGTCTCCGGCATTGCAGAATACTACAGTCCGGAAGACATGCTGGGCAAGCAGATTTGCATCCTCGCCAACCTGGCGCCGCGCACCATCCGTGGCATCGAGTCCAAAGGCATGATCCTCATGGCCAAGCAGGGGGACGGCAAAATGCGTTTCATCACCCCGCAGGAGGCCGTAACCAACGGAGCACAAATCGGTTAACATTATGGATACACAAGAAGGCCACGGTCTCTCCTTCCTGGAGAGCATGAGTCAGGACAAAATCCGGCACGACATGCTGGAAGCCGGCATCCACGGACAAGCGTCGCTGAATGCACACCTGGATGTGGCGCCGGAAGTGGCGGCTGCGCTGGCGGTCGGCAGGCCGGTGGTGGCGCTGGAGAGCACCATCATCTCCCACGGCATGCCCTATCCGCAAAACGTGGAAACGGCGCTGCGGGTAGAGGCCGCCATCCGTGCCTGCGGGGCGGTTCCGGCCACCATCGCCGTTCTGGGCGGACGCCTCAAGGCGGGGTTATCGGCCAGCGAAATTGAGCACCTGGGCGCCATGGGACGGTCGGTCGCCAAGGCTTCCCGCCGGGATTTGGCCCTGCTGGTTGCCCGCAAGGCGGACGGCGCCTGCACGGTAGCCACCACCATGATCATCGCCGCCATGGCCGGCATCAAGGTGTTTGCCACGGGGGGAATCGGCGGCGTGCACCGGGGCGCGTCGGAGACGTTCGACATTTCGGCAGACCTGGAGGAGCTGGCCCGGACGTCGGTCCTGGTTATCTGC
>DEKS01000070.1 GCA_002354005.1 Bacteroidales bacterium UBA2716 | reverse complement strand
CTCGTGACACACATTTATCGGTGCGAATTTACTAAAATCAAATGCCCCGACTATCTGATAAAGTGCATCGGGGTCCAGGGCTCGTCACCCCGGCCGGGAGCAGGCTGCCCGCCGGTAGCTTTCAGCAGCCAGGCCATGTTGTGGGCCAGCGCCCGCATGGTCTGAAGCCCTTCCTGGTCCAGGGCGGCCTGGCCGGGTTCACGCCCATAGACAATGTTCCAATACTGCGAGCCAATCACCGGCATGTTCATCATCTGGAACGGAAGGTTCAGGGTCTCAAAGGCGGCCGATGCACCGCCTCTCCGGCATACAGCCACAGCAGCTGCAGGCTTTCCGGCGATACTTTCCCCGTTGGAATAGAAGGACCGTTGAATAATGGACAAAAGGGCCCCGTTGGGCTGGCCGTAATAGACCGGAGAACCCACAATCAGGGCATCTGCATCGGCATATTTGGCACTGATTTCATTGCAGATATCGTCATTAAAAATGCAGGCGCCCGGCTTCTTGGCGCACTGGTTGCAGGCAATGCATCCCCTGACGGGTTTATTGCCAATCCAGACGGTTTCACTGTCAATGCCCTCTTCCCGGAGTGTCTTTGCTATCTCTTCCAGTGCAATGGATGTATTGCCCTTCTGACGCGGGCTTCCGTTGATAATAAGTACTTTCATTTCAATTCCGATTATCTGTCACAAAAATAGCAAAATTCCTTTCGTCAAACAAATGCTCCTCCGTCCTACCTACCTGCGCCGTGAGAACGGCCGACACGCGGTGGCCTATCAATCCAGCTTATTGAAGTAACGGACATCGACGCGCTATGAAACTGTACCTGAGCCCCAAAGCCTCTTTCAAGTATCAGGCGCTCAAGAGCAAAAGCGTTCCTTGATCTCCTGCCTTCCCATGAGGAACTGCCGCACCAGCTTCAGGCGTACTCGCAGCAGGATTATGCCGCCATCATCCGGCAGATGGAAGCCAACCGCGGCCATGGCAATGACCCCAAGGTGGGCCTCTTTTGGTATAATGCCGATTGGAACGAGCTGTTCGGCGTTGTTTCGCATCCAGTAAGGGATTATACCAAAGCCAATGCTTCGGACGGAAGAATCACCTGCAGCGAGCTGCACGAGGATGTCTGGAAAAAGGAATACAACCGGCAGAAGCATCACGGAGACGGCAGCGGCCCGTTTATCGGCCCGTATGAAAACAAGCCCCGCGGCCGGATTTTCTACCTGCCGGAGCAAGACCGCTACGAGGTTGCCGTCGGCCGATGGATAGACGAATATCCTCAGGCAAAGCCCCTTATCCTGGAAGAATTTGACCTTCCGGCCGATAAAACTACTTTCCAGTACGCCATTCACTGGGATATTGGCCACACCTGGCGATAGCAGGGGAGCACTAATGTACATTTTCCAGCCCCACCCATAGGTGCTTTCAGGAAAAATGATTATCTTTGTATGATTTAAAAGAACCAAAATTTTTATTCAACCAATATGAAAGATTCTATCATCATCCTTTGTGGTGGCGGCCCGGCTCCGGGCATGAACACCGTGGTTATGTCTGTGGCTAAGACCTTCCTTAGCAATGGTTATCGTGTGATTGGCCTGCATGAGGGTTACAGCGGCCTGTTCTCCAAAAATCCGCGCACGGAAGAACTGGATTTCTTCAAGGCGGACGCCTACTTCAACCGGGGCGGCAGCTACCTGCAGATGAGCCGTTTCAAACCCACCGACAAGGACTTTGAAGAAAACTTCAACCTGAGCCTGTTCCAGGACAACAACATCAAGCTGCTGGTCACTGTGGGCGGCGACGACACCGCCTCCACCGCCAACCGCATTGCCAAGTTCCTGGAAGCCAAGCAGTATCCCATCAAGAACATCCACGTTCCCAAGACCATCGACAACGACCTTCCGCTGCCGCAGAACACCCCTACGTTCGGCTTCAACAGCGCCAAGGACGAGGGCGCCCACCTGGCCCGCACCGTGTATGAGGATGCCCGCACCAGCGGCAACTGGCTCATCATCAGCGCCATGGGCCGCAGCGCCGGTCACCTGGCCCTGGGTATTGGCGAGGCAACGCATTGCCCCATGACCATTATCCCGGAAATGTTCAACAAGACCACCATCACCCTGGACAAGATTGTGAAGCTGGCTCTTTCCACCATCATCAAGCGCAAGCTCCTGGGTATCGGTTACGGTACCGTTGTGGTGGCAGAAGGCGTGTTCCACGACCTGGATCCCCAGGAAATCAAGAACGCCGGCGTGTCCATGACCTACGACGAACACGGCCATCCGGAACTTGGAAAAATCTCCAAGGCTGTGCTGTTCAACGACATCCTGGAAAAAGAATTCAAGAAGATTGGCCTTAAGGTCAAGACCCGTCCGGTAGAGATTGGCTACGATGTCCGCTGTCAGGATCCCATCGGCTTTGACCTTACCTACTGCACGGAGCTGGCCATGGGCGCCTATGAGCTCTTCGCAAAAGGCGAGACCGGCTGCATGGTGTATGTAGACGCCTTTGGCACTGCTCATCCGCTGTACCTGAAAGACCTGCAGCAGGCCGACGGCAAAATCCCGCCGCGCCGCGTGGCCATCGACGGCGGTACCGCCCAGAACTATTACAACCACATCTGCCATTTCATCACGCCCGCGGACTATGAAGCCGCAGGGAAGTACGTGTCCAATCCCGAGGAATACGACTTCAAGAAGATCTTGAATTGGTAAGATGAAACACATTATTTACCAAGTACTTCCCAGACTCTGGGGAAACGGTAAATTTTCTTCCATCGACACCGGGTCCTTCCAGTATTGGAAAGGGCTCGGTGTCCATTATGTATGGTACACCGGTCTCATCCGGCATGCCAGCGCCAGTTCGGGAGAAAAGGTGGTGAAAGGGGAGGCCGGGAGTCCCTACGCCATTACCGACTACTACGACGTCAATCCTTATATGGCCGATGTCCCGGAGCGCCGGATGGCCGAATTCGAGGACCTGGTGAGGCGCACGCACGCGGCCGGTCTCAAGTGCCTCATCGACTTTGTGCCCAATCATGTGGCGCGCGAATACAAGGGAACGCTGGGCGCCAATGACAACAAAAACGTGCACTGGGCCCCGGAGAACGACTTTTTCTATTACCCGGGAGAGGCCCTGCAGCTGCCTCTCAACCCCAAAGGCTACCAGGAAATGCCCGCCAAAGCCTCCGGAAACTGCTTCACCGCCGCTCCCGGTATCAACGACTGGTGGGAAACAGTCAAGATTAACTACTGCGACTTCCACACGCCCACCTGGGACAAAATGCTGGATATCGTGCGTTTCTGGGCTGCCAAAGGCGTGGACGGCTTCCGCTGCGAC
>DEKS01000186.1 GCA_002354005.1 Bacteroidales bacterium UBA2716 | reverse complement strand
GATTTATAGAGGAAATATACAAAAAACCTCCGGCTTTCACCGAAGGTTTTTGCATACAATGGGGCAATTTTTAGAACGGAAGGTCCTCGGTGTCGTCACCGGGCATGTCGTCCAGGGTAGGAGCGGGTGCCTCGTAGGTGGGGGCTGCCGGTGCGGGATTCCCGGTCTGGGCCGGGAATGACGGCGAAGTCTGGGCCGGGGATGACGGGGCGGGAGCGGCTGCTCCGGCCGGTGCCAGGCGCCAGATTTGGAGGTCGTTGTACCAGCGGCCGTTGTATTCGCGGGCCTTCAGGTTGAACGAGACCTTGATTTTATCTCCCACCTGGTATTTGTCCAGCTCTGCCACTTTGTCCTGTCCCCATGCGGTGAAGCAGGCCTGAGCGGTGAAATTGCCGTCCGGGAATTCCAGAATGAATTCCTGCTTGGCCCACTGGCCGCGGGCCGACGTGCCGGACTGTACGCCCAGCTTCTGACGAAGCGTTCCTTCCAGTTCCAGTGCCATGACTTACTTCTTCTTGGGAGTTTCGGCGGGTTTCTCTACGTACGGGTGAACCTCCAGGAGGTCTACGTCGAAGATGAGGGTGGAGTTGGCACCGATGTCACGGGGACCACGCTCGCCGTAAGCCAGGTTGGCAGGGATCACGAGGGTGATCTTGCCGCCTTCGCCCACGAGCTTCATGCCTTCCGTCCAGCCTTTGATAACGCGGTTGAGCGGGAAGGTGATGCCTTCGTTCTTGTCGAATTCCTTACCGTCGATGAGGGTGCCGCGGTAGTTCACTTTCACGGTGTCGCGGTCGCTGGTGGCACGGACTTCGCTGCCGGAATCGGCAATGAGGTAAACGATACCGGAAGCGGTGGAGTCTGCGCTGTTCTTGGTGTAGAACTCCTTGCGGAACTTGTCACCTTTCTCCTTGTTCAGGGCGCCTTCGTAGGCGGTGCGCTTCTGGAGGTAGGAGTTGATGATCATGTTCATGTCCGCGGGATTAATCTTGAACTGCTTCACGAACACGGAGTCCATGGGCTGGCCTTCCTTGGCGTTGAGGGCGTCTTTCATACCCTTTTCCACCTGGGACATGTTGAGGTCGCCGAAGCCGTTCTGGGTGATGACCAGACCGAAGTTTACGCCCAGCAGATAGGAGGTGGTGTCAATCTGACCTTTGGTAGGGAGCAGGTCACGCACTTCTTTGGAACCCTCCACCTTGGGAGAGTCGCAGGCCATTACCAGCACGGAAGCGGTAGCAATGGCGGCAAAAAGTTTTGCAAGTTTCATATTACTTTGTTTTTTAGCGTTGTTTCTTTTTTACAAGCGTTTGCGCTCAATCCCGCAAATTTACGCATAAAAATTTAGAAAACATAATTTTAAATTTTATTTGGTCGTTCGGGAAATAATGCGTAAATTGACCTGCAACACTAAACGCAATAGCTATGGCTGTGGATCCCGCCGTTTTACAGGCAAAACTAAAAACATTCTTCGGTTACGATGCTTTCAAGGGTGATCAGTGGCAGGTTATCCAGCATCTGGTAAACGGAAACAATGCTTTTGTGCTCATGCCCACCGGCGGCGGAAAGTCGCTCTGCTATCAGCTCCCGGCGCTGGTTATGGAGGGAACGGCCATCGTGATATCCCCCCTGATTGCCCTCATGAAAAACCAGGTGGACGTTATCCGCGGCTTCGAGGCGGGGGACGGCGGCATTGCCCATTTCCTGAATTCCTCGCTCTCCAAAAACCAGATTGCAGAGGTGCAGGAGGACCTTATGTCCGGGAAAACCAAACTGCTGTATGTTGCACCGGAGTCGCTCACCAAGGAAGAGAACATCGCCCTGCTCAAGGGCATCAAAATCTCCTTCTATGCCGTAGATGAAGCCCACTGCATTTCCGAGTGGGGCCACGACTTCCGTCCGGAATACCGGAAAATCCGCTCCATCATAGAGGAAATCCAGCCGGCGCCCGTGATTGCCCTCACGGCCACGGCAACGCCCAAGGTCCAGAGCGACATCCTCAAGAACCTTGGCATCCAGGATGCCAAAGTGTTCAAGTCGTCCTTCAACCGGCCCAATCTGTACTATGAAGTAAGGGATAAGGTGGAACCGGAAAAGGACATTATCCGTTTTATCCGCCAGCATCCCGGCAAGTCCGGCATCATTTATTGCCTCAGCCGCAAAAAGGTGGAGGAACTGGCCCAGATGCTGTCCATCAATGGCATTAAGGCCCTTCCGTACCACGCCGGCCTGGATGCCAAAACCCGCGCAGAAAACCAGGACAAGTTCCTGATGGAGGAAATAGACGTCATTGTGGCCACCATCGCCTTTGGCATGGGGATAGACAAACCGGACGTCCGTTTTGTGATTCATTACGATATTCCCAAGAGCATCGAGGGCTATTACCAGGAAACCGGCCGTGCCGGACGCGACGGTCAGGAGGGCCTGTGCATCACCTACTACAGTTATAAGGATATCCAGAAGCTGGAAAAGTTCATGCAGGGGAAGCCCGTGGCAGAACAGGAGATTGGCAAGCAACTCCTCAAGGAAACGGTGGCGTACGCAGAATCCAGCCAGTGCCGTCGCAAGCTGCTGCTCAACTACTTTGGAGAGGACTATCCGGCCGATAACTGCTGCGCCTGCGACAACTGTCTGCATCCCAAGGCCCGCTTCGACGGCCGTGAGGAAATGGCCCTGGTGATAGAACTGATAGAATCGCTCCCGGAGCACTTCAAGCTGGAACATCTTTCGGGTATTCTGGCCGGCGTACCCAACGCCATGATCAAGTCTTATCACCACGATGAACTTGCTTTGTATGGTGTCGGCAAGGATCACGACGTCCGCTTCTGGGCGGCGGTCATCCACCAGGGGCTCATCCTCCATTTCCTGGACAAGGACATCGAGAATTACGGCCTCATTTCCGTAACGGAGGAAGGCCGGAAGTTCTATGAGCATCCGTACGAGGTCCTGCTGGTGGAAGACCGCACCTTCTCGGAAGGGGAGGACGACGAAGACGATGACCTTTCGGGCGCTGCGCACGGCGGTGGCGGCGGAGACCCTGTCCTGCTGGCCATGCTCAAGGACCTGAGGAAGGACCTGGCACACAAGATGGGCCTGCAGCCCTGGATTGTGTTCTCGGACCCGTCCCTGGAGGATATGACCATCGTGTATCCGCTCACGGTCAAGGAACTCTCGGAAAAGTGCCAGGGCGTAGGGGAGGGCAAAGCCCAGAAATTCGGCAAGCCCTTTGTGGCGCTCATCGCCAAGTACGTGGAAGAGAACGAGATAGAGCGTCCGGACGATTTTGTAGTAAAGTCCGTCACGGCCAAGTCCGGCAACAAGGTATTCATTATCCAGTCCATAGACCGCAAACTGGACCTCAGGGATATCGCCTCCTCCAAGGGGCTGGATATGAGTGACTTACTCTCGGAAATAGAGGCCATCGTGGCCACGGGAACCAAGGTGAATATCAACTATTACATTGAGGAGGAACTGGATCCGGAAGTGGTGGAGGAGATTTACGACTGGTTCAAGGAAGAGGCCGCGTCCGATTCCCTG
>DEKS01000126.1 GCA_002354005.1 Bacteroidales bacterium UBA2716 | reverse complement strand
CCCACAAAGTTATACGTGCCAAAATAGCGGATTTCCAGAATGACGTCCGGCACCACATCTGTCACGGACACAAAGTAATCCCTGCCGATGGAAAGGCGCTGGAACTCCTCCCGGGCCGCAGCCAGGTCGGCCTGGAATTCCGGGCTGGTCTGCAGGACCGACACCCCGAAAGCGGCCCCTACGCGGGTAGCGTCCACGTCGCTCTGCCAGTGGGCCCCGGCGATGACGCGGCTTTCACCGGCCTCCCAGGCGCGGGCGTAAATAGCGTTGGCCGCTTCTGGATTGATTTGCGCCAAAATGAGGGCCGCCGCCGTGGCGCGCATCGTATGCCCGGAAGGATAGCTGCCTTCTCCGCGGAGGGCATCGTCCTCGCCGGTAAGCGTAGGTTCCTTAAAGTAAACAAACGGACGGATGCGCTGATAATGAGCTTTGGGCGCCACCCGCATCTCGTTCACGTTACGGTATCCACGCACCACCACGTTCCAGATGGCCGGCGTTTTTTGGGCCGACAGTTCCATGCCGAACGGCACGGAGAGTTCTGCCATCAGGGCTTCGTCGGTCCAGACGGCATCGCGTTTGGCCATGTCGGCCCGCGCCGCATTTTTCCGCTGCTGCTTGCCCCACTTGTAGCGCTGTTTGTCATACTGGAACGCAGGGCTGTCCTTGGCAGGCGGCGCCGGGAGGCACTGGATAAGGTCCGGCAATTGTTCTACTGGGATGTATGCCTTTGCGTTTTGGCCCCAAAGGGCGGTGCTGCACCCCAAAAACAGGACGGCTGCAAGCAGCCAAAAGTTCATTTTTGTTCTCATAACTTGCAAAGATAACAAAAAAACTTATGGTCCAAAGGTTTGTAATTGTAAAATTAAAACCGTAAGTTTGCGGCAACGAAAGAAGAAAGTTAACTTTTAAATTTTTTTAATTATGAAGATCAAAGCTATTTTCGCTGCTATCGCAGTCGCAGCCGTGGCCCTGATGGCCACTTCCTGCTACAAGTCCGACACTGGTAATAACGACGCTGAGGTGAATCGCGTTAAGAAGGCTGCCGTAGGCACTTGGACCGGCAAGATGAGCGAGTTGTTCGGTGGCAAAACCGTCGAGGTGACCTTTACTGAAACCAAAGTTTCCACTACCGGCAATTTCACCGCTAACATCAAGTCCTGGAACTGGAGCGGTTCCAAAGTGTATGTAACTCTTGACGACGAGATGGGTAGCAACATGTATGTGGAAGTTTCCGGAAGCACCATGAAGCTGTCCGGCGACAGCACCACCATCCTCGCTAATTTCCCTTCCACCCTCACCAAGAAATAATTCCTGGGGAGTTTGAACTCAAAGCCCTGCCTCCATCCCGGAGCGCAGGGCTTTTTGCATTAGAACGTATTCACGGTCTCCATTTGCGTGGGCTTGGGCCAGTGGGCATAGAGCCAGGCCTTGTAAGCCTCCCAGGAGTAGTATGGGCCGCCTTCCAGGCCCAGGACGGGCGTCTCCCGCTCGTTCAGGAGGGGCTTCACCAGGACGTTACCCTGCTTGTTCTTATAGAAGATGAGCTGGATGTTGGCGGCAAAGGGGGTATAGCGCCAGCCGGGCCAGTACAGGCATTCCTCGGCCGTCATGCGCTCCGCGATGCCCTTCAGGCCCAGGCGGGAGCCCAGCGCCAGCACGTGGTAGTCGTGGCCGAAGCGGAGGTCTGCGGCGGTTTCGCCGGTGGCGATGGCGGCATCGGCCCGTTCAATGATATCCTCGATGGTGGGATTTACGGACGGCATGCGGTCGTCGCCGTACTCCACGGAGTTGCACTGGCGGAGGTAGAAACTCAGGACGTGAATCTGGTTGTAGGCCAAAAGGTCCTCGTCCGTGAACAGGCGGAACAGGTGGTCCCCCAGTTCAAAGGCGGCGCAGCCTACAGCCATGTCAAAGGTCTGTGACATAAAGGTTTTGGTGCTGCCCGTGACGGACGGATCCGTGCGCAGGAATACCCGGCGCTGGAAATCCAGCGTGTCCGGCACATGTTTGTCCTGGCGCTCGCGCAGGAGGGCTTGTACGGCTTTGGTGATAGGCCTGGGGGAATCCGTACTCACAATTTTCATGATTTCCTCGCCGGTGTCCCAGCTAATCTCCAGATCGCTTTGGCGGCTCAGGAGCTCTCCTGTGAAGGCGGTCATACTCACCAGCACGCGGGGCACCACGCTGGAGCGGGCCGTTACCTTTTTGCTTCCCTTTTTAAATACGCGCGCGTAGTTCGCATACATGCGTCCGGCAATTTGCCGATGCTCCTCTGCCCCTAGCGGTGTGAGGCGGCCGTCCATGTTGTCGTGCAGGGCAATGAGCCGGTCGATGGTCTCCTTGGTACGCAGGCCTTCCTCCGTGAGGAGTCCGGCGTCTGCGGCCCGCTGGTACTTGGCCTGGATCTGGGCGTATTCCTCGCCCGCCCAGTTGCTGCGGGAGCCGTGCCGGCCGTAATGGCTGATATAGAATGGTTTATAGCCCTTGGGAGCGGGCGTTTGCGGCCCTGGGAGGTACTCGTACGGGTCCATGTTCATGCCCACGCGGTACAGGCGCTCGTGGAAGTCCTGCAGCAGCGCTTCCTTTTGCGGAATTTGGGCCTGTGCGCTCAGGCAGAGGGCGAGAAGAAGAAGGAGAGAGAGCGTTTTTTTCATATCGACCTATTGTTATTTTTTGCGAATCAGAAGGCAAAGCCCCAGCATGGTAAAGACGGCGTTCATCAGAAGAAGCTCGTAACTGAAGTGGTAGCCGCCGAACCAGCGCACGGAGTTGAGGTCCAGTAGCAGGCATAGCAGGGGAGCGGCCACGGCCACCGCCGGCACCCACTTGTCCCGCACCCGTGCCTTGCAGCAAAGGCCAAAGCTGAACAGGCCCAGAATGGGGCCGTACGTATAGCTGGCCAGCCGGTACACGGCGTCTATCACGGAGGTGCTGTTAAGGGCGTTGAACACCAGGATGCAAACGGCCATCAGGACCGCCATTCCGGTATGAATCCAGCTACGTTTGCTGTCTTTTCCACCCAGAATGTCGATGGTAAACGACGTGGTTAAGGAGGTCAACGCGCTTCCGCCGGCCGGAAAGCCTGCCATTACCAGCCCCACGATGAACAGCGTTGCTACCAGCCCCGAGGCCGGCAGGAGACCGCTCCAGGCAACGGCCGGGAAGAGGGTGTCCCCCTTGGCTTCCAGGCCATGCAGGGCCGCAAACTGATACAGGTACACGCCCAGGAAAAGGAACAGGGCGATGGTGACAATTTGCAGGCACACGCTCACGATGAGGTTCTTTTGCGAGTCCCGTACGCTCTTGCAGGCCAGGGTGCGCTGCATCATGTCCTGGTCCATGCCGGTGGTGGCCACCACGGTGAACAGGCCGCCCAGGAGCTGTTTCCAGAAGAACTGCGGATGGTTCACGTCGTCAAAATAGAACACCCGCATGAGCGAGGTGTCCGGCGCGCCTACCTCCCGGGCGATGAGCACCAGGCACAGCG
This sequence comes from Bacteroidales bacterium UBA2716, assembly GCA_002354005.1. GTDB lineage: Bacteria > Bacteroidota > Bacteroidia > Bacteroidales > UBA932 > Cryptobacteroides. Next base: position 8,331 of record DEKS01000126.1, on the reverse strand, counting down.
CCACCGCCACCACCATGGACAGGGTTTTTACCATGTCCAGGCCGATGACGGCTTTTACGCCCCCGCGCACGGTGTACAGCCATTCCAGCAGCATCACCACCAGCACCGTTACCCAGAAGGGGATGCCCGCCGGGCCGGCCACCAGCAGCTGCAGCGTAGCAATCATCAGGAACAGCCGCACGGCCGCGCCCAGCATTTTGGAGAGAAAGAAAAACCAGGCGCCCGTCTTGTGGGCCGATACACCAAAGCGCTGTTCCAGGTATTGGTACACAGACACCACGTTGAGGCGGAAATACAGCGGCGTGAGCACGAAGGCAATCACCAGATAGCCCAGGAAAAAGCCCACGCACATTTGCAGGTAGCCGAATCCCACGCTACCCACCATGCCGGGCACCGACACAAAGGTGACGCCGGACAGGCAGCTGCCAATCATGGCAATAGCCACCTTCCACCAGGCGGTGGACCGGGTTGCATAAAAGTCTTTAGCCATTGTTCTTCAGTACGTCTTTGTAGGCGCGTCCCACCGGAAGGGCCTCGTCCATTCCCATGAGTTTTACGGCTGCGGAAGAGCGTTTCTCGATGCGCCACAGCGGGACAATATACGAGCGGTGGATGCGCACGAACGCGCCTTCCGGCAGCAGGGGCAGCACATCCTTGAGCGGAATTTTTGAGACAATATCCTCCCGGTGGTCCAGGTGGAAACAGGCGTAATTGTTCCGCCCTTCAATAAAACGGATGGCCGATACGGGAATGTGCTGGGTTTTGTACCCGGCTTTCACCTGGATTTCCTCGCCGGTCTCAGCCTCTGCCCGGCGGGTTTCCAGCGCCTCGCGGGCGTTGTCCACAGCCTGGGCTACCTCCCGGGTCTCCTGCAGGTCTTTTGCCTGTGCCCGCCAGTAACCCACGGGGATGCCATTCGCTACTACGGCGATGAGAAGGATCCACATGGCGCGCTGGTGAAGACCCATGGTGCCCATTTCCGTGGTTACGCCCGGGAACTCCACCGGCGTGAGGGTCATCAGGAACGTGACGGCGGCTATCAGGAAAAGGACGGAGCCCACCGAGATGATGCCACGCCAGCCCAGGTACAACTGCGCCCCCAGGAAACGGTGGCACAGCAGCCACACCGCATAGAGCCAGATCCCGTATGCGAGCACATAGCCCGGATGCCACTGCAGCCATTCGGCAACCGGGAAAAGAAACATCATCCCCGGCAGCATAAGCGCGCCGAAGATGATGTCCATGATGAGACCGGTTTTCACGGCCGAAACTTAAAATTGATAACCGGCGAACTCAATGTCGCGGGCGGCACGCTCCTTCAGGCTTTCGTTCTTGAAAGCAGCCTCCAGATTGGATTTAACGCCGTCTGCGTTGCCCTGACGGGCGGCGATGATGGCCTTCAGGTAAGAGACCTTAGGGTCTTTGCACTTGGCGCTTTTGGCGGCTTTGTCCAGCTGGTCCGTAAGGATGTAGGCCAGGGTGGTGTTGTGGCAGCAGCCCTTGACGTCCTTGAGGGCCTGGGCGGCCTCTTCATAGCGGCCGGTAAGGATGAGCACTACGCCCAGATTGGCTTTGGCATCTGCCGTGCCTGCGGTGCGGAAAGCAGTTTCTGCGGCTTTATAGTCCTCTTTGTGGAGGGCAAGCACGCCCTTGGCGTTAACCACATCCGGGTCTTTGGCGTCCAGTTCTGCCAGGCCGGCTTCGGCCTTGGCGTCCTGGCCCTGCATCAGGTACAGGGCGGCCAGGTTGAACATGGCGCGGGCACTGTTGAAACGGCCGATGGCACGCTTGTAGATTTCTTCTTTCTGGGCGGGTTCACGCACCAGGGAGGCTACTCTCAGAAGGGCTTCCTCGTCCAGGAGATTGGCGTTGTTCTCCAGCAGGTCCAGGAGTTCCTCGTTGCTGTAGTTCTTGAATTCCACGTTGGCGATGAGGCGGGCGCGGCGAAGTTCCGGGAGTACTTCGCCCTTGAGGGCGGTGTATACCTGGGACATGTTGCGAATCTCGTTCTCACGCACGGCAGGGTCGCTGTACATGGACAGGACGCGGAGGATGAGCTCTTTGTCTTCCAGGTTGCTCTGGGAAACCAGCTGCTGGAAGCCGTCCCAGTCCTCGCCTACGCTGCGGACGGTAGGATCCGTGGCCTCGTGGCCCTTGGTGACCTGCTTCCAGGCCTTGGTGGCGCTTTCCGAACGGTTGTCGGAGAGCTTTTCATTTTTGTTCACGTCGCCTTCCGGAGAAGCATAGGCCACAATCTCCGTGCTGGTCACCTTGGTGCGCTCGTTGGCGGAAATCTCGTCCAGGCGGGCCAGGAATTCCTTCACGGATTCGCCTTTGAGTTCCGAGCCGCGCACCTCCGAGCTGTTCACCAGGTACTTGATCTGGCCTTCGGTGGTGCTGGAGATGACCTCCTGGTAGTTATCGGCCTTGAAGGACACCGCACCGGCTTTCTTGACCAGCATGTAGGTAGTGTTGGCGCCGTCCGCCACTTTTTTCACGGGCAGGTTCACGCTCTTTTTGCCGGCCGATACTTTGCCGCGGAGCTCCAGGTAGCACTGCTCCATGCCGGGCACATAGTCGAAGTGGATTTTTTCGGTGACTTTCTGGCCGTCTGCCGACACTACTTTGTAGTTGTCGCGGACGTCTTCGCCCTGATACTTGAAGGGCTTCATGGCGGCCTCGCCGCCCTGGTAAACAATGACAGGGGTGGCTTCCAGGATAACCTTGGGATTGAAATATCCCTTAGGGTAGGTGACGGAAACGGTGGCGTCGATGGTGCCGTTCACCACTTCAAGCACCGGGGGAACGCATTCTACCTTTACATTCTCGGCCATTTTGGCCATTTTCTCCGGAGAGGCGCAGGCTGCGGCCGCGATGGCCAGGGCAGCAACTGCAAGGAATTTAAGAGTCTTCTTCATGTTATAGAATAAGGTTTAATAGCTAACCGCTAGAGGACAAATATACACATTTTTATTGAAAAAATGAGTATCTTTGCAGAACTATGGATTTACAGGCGTTAAAAAACAAATACGATATCATCGGCAACGATCCCGCGCTGAATGAAGCGCTGGAAACGGCGGTGAAGTTTGCGCCCACCGGCCTTAGCGTCCTCATCCAGGGGGAGAGCGGCGTGGGAAAGGAAAGTTTTGCGCGCATCATCCATCAGTACAGCGCCCGCCGGCAAGGATCGTTTTTTGCCGTGAACTGTGGCGCGCTGCCCCGGGAACTGGTGAATTCGGAACTGTTCGGCCATGTAAAGGGCTCTTTTACAGGCGCTTCGGATAACCGGAAAGGCTATTTCGAGGAAGCGGACGGCGGCACCCTGTTTCTGGACGAGATTGCAGAACTTCCCCTGGAGTCACAGGCACTGCTTCTTCGCGTACTGCAAAGCGGGGAATACCGCAAGGTGGGCTCCAACAAGGTGGAACACACGGACGTACGCATTGTGGCGGCCACCAATGTCCACTTGTATGAGGCTGTCAAGCGGGGCAAGTTCCGCGAGGATCTTTACTTCCGCCTTAGTGCCGCCCAAATCCGCATTCCGCCCCTGAGGGACCGCAAATCGGACATTTACCTGCTGTTCCGCAAGTTCACCTCGGACTTCTCGGAGGTAAACGGCATGTGCAAAATCTCCCTTCGGCCAGACGCCATCCGCCTCTTGGAGAGCTACCGCTGGCCGGGCAATATCCGTCAGTTACAGGGGTTTACGCAGTCGCTGTCGGCCCAGGTTTCGGTGAAGGTAACGCCCACTGTGCAGCGCATAGAACTCAGCGCCCAGGAACTGGAACCGTATATGCCGCGGGAGGAAGGGGAGCCGCTGCCTGCGCTCTACGACGGCTCGCAGCCGTCATCGGCCTTTAATACGGAGGAGCGGCAGGCCATTTTCAAGGCTATTTTTGACCTGAAGCAGGAGGTGGAAGCCCTGAAGGCCCGTCTGGACCGCCGGGAGCTGCCTAGCCCGCCACCGGCTGTGCAGGAGGAGGCAGAATGGCAGGAGCAGGAGGAAGAACCCGAGCAGCAGCACTATGTCCACCTGGAAACACCGGCCCATGAGGAAACACTGAGCGTTCGGCGCAACGAGGAAGACCTCATTCGCCAGGCGCTGGAGAAGTACCACGGCAACCGCAAAAAGGCCGCAGAGGAACTGGGCATGAGCGAACGCACCCTGTATCGTAAATTACCCGCCGAATACCGAAAGAAATGATGAAGTTCCTTATACAGACCCTTTCCCGTCGCAGCCTATTGCTTGTCGCAGCCGGCGTTACCGGCTGTCTGGTGGCCGCCTGCGGCATCTACTCCTTCTCCGGCACCTCCATCCAGCCGGACGTGAAGAGTATCACCATCCCGTACGTGGAGTACAAAGCCCTGCGCGTGAACCCGGCCCTGTCCGGCCAGCTCACGGAGGCGCTGCAGGAAAAGTTCCGCAAGCTCACCAGCCTGGAGCAGGTGGAAACGGACGGAGACCTGGAACTGGTGTGTGAAATCACCGGCTACGACGTTAAAGCCACGGCCGTTACGGCCGACGAAATGGCCTCCCAGAGCCGTCTCACCGTTACCGTGAAGGTAGATTTCACCAACAAGAAATACCCGGAAGACAACGTGGAAAACAAGTCCTTCAGCGCCTACGAGGACTTTGACGCCACCCTTACGCTGGATTCCGTGGAGGGCACCCTCTGCGAAACCATCGTGGATAAAATTGTAGAAGACATCTTCAACGCAACCGTAGCACAGTGGTAGGCTCCTCTTATATCAACATCCATACGCTCACGCTGGACGAACTGGCGGGAGTGGTGAACCTGTACCCCTGGTACGGGGCCGCCCGCGTGGAACTGTGCCGGCGCATGGCCCTCATGGGGGAAGACTGGGGGGAGGACCAGTATGCAGCGGAGGCGCTGTTTGTCCCGGATCGCGGCAAGGTGGCCGTCCTGCTGCGTCAGGGCCGCCAGACGGACTGCTCAGACAAAGACTTGAGTGCGCTGTTGTCGTCTTATATGGAAGAACCATCGGCCCCGGAAGAGGTGCAGGAGCACCAGGTGCGTGCCGTCGGGGGCGATTATTTTTCGCAGGCCCAGTACGACAACGTGCGCCAGAGCGGAGACAATATCTTCTCCCGCTTTGCGGCCAAAACCCGGCAGGAGAATACCTCAGAGGACCAGGCCGGTGCCCAAATGGCAGACCGTTTCGCCACCGAAACTCTTGCGCGCATCTTTCAGGAACAGGGCCGGATAGAGGAAGCCCGACGCATTTATTCGCGTCTGATTTTGGAAATCCCGGAAAAAAGTGCTTACTTTGCAACCCTTATCGACAAATTAGATAATTAATAAGGTAAAATATATGAACGCAGCGTTTACAGTTTTGGTCGTTCTCATCATCATCGCGGCCATTCTCCTGATTGCGGTTGTCCTCCTCCAGAACGGCAAGGACGGCGGCCTGGCAACCAACTTCACTTCCGCCAACCAGACCCTGGGTGTGCGCCAGACGGCCACCATCCTGGAAAAAGCTACCTGGTATCTTGTGGCCTTCATCCTGGTTGTTTCCGTTATCACCGTGTTCGTGGGCCGCGGCAACACCCGCAGTGGTTCCAACGAGGCCATCAGCACGGAAATCCTGAACCAGGCAGAGCAGGCCCCCGAAGAGGCCCCCGCTTTCCCCATCTCCCAGGAAAACCCGGAAGTCGCAGAGTAATTCCTCTGTCCCCGGACTCTCGGTGGCCCTCCCTCCCGGGACTACGCTGCCCACCCTCTAGTGCTGTCATCGTCCCACTGTTTGTACCCATGACCGCATTGGGGGCCAATATTGCTGTCATCGTCCCACTGTTTGTACCCATAACCGCACTTTGGTGTGCCTTTCTGCTGTCGAAGGTCCACCCGCTGGACCCTCCGGCAAATAGTCCGGAAATCCCGCTGGTCGATAACCTTCTGACAATCAGTAAGATACGAAAAATCCTCGGCTCCAAAAGTGCCGAGGATTATTAAGATCTACCTGATAATCAGGCGGTTAGCGACCAGTGAAAAATTACCGCACCACCACCTCGCCGCCGGCGGCGTCCACGGTGATTACCGAGTCTTTGTGCACGGTGCCGTCCAGGATGCTCTTGGCGAGGAGGTTCACCAGTTCCCGCTGCATCACGCGCTTCACCGGGCGGGCGCCGTAGGCAGGATCGTAGCCGTGCTCCACCATGTGGTCTTCGAAGGCCGGGGTGAACGCCACGGTGATCCCGTTCTCCGCCAGCTTGTGCTGCAGGTCCGCCTCCTGGATGTGCAGGATATCGCGGATATCGGCCTTGGTAAGCGGGTCGAACATGATGATCTCGTCAATGCGGTTCAGAAACTCCGGACGAACGGTCATCTTGAGCACGTCCAGCACCTTGCGGGAGCATTCGTCCAGGAGGGAGCGGCGCGTGGCGATGGCCTGCATGTCCACGCCGTTCACTTCCGGGAGCTTCTCCATGTAGGACTGGATAATGTCGGCTCCGGCATTGGAGGTCATGATGAGGATGGTATTCTTGAAGTCCACCGTGCGGCCTTTGTTGTCCGTGAGGCGGCCATCGTCCAGTACCTGCAGCAGCACGTTGAATACGTCCGGATGGGCTTTTTCAATCTCGTCCAGCAGCACCACGGAATAGGGCTTGCGCCGGACGGCCTCGGTGAGCTGGCCACCTTCGTCGTAGCCTACGTATCCCGGAGGCGCGCCCACCAGGCGGGAAACGGTGTGCCGCTCCTGATATTCGCTCATGTCGATACGCGTCATCATGTTCTCATCGTTGAACAGGAACTCCGCCAGCGCCTTGGCCAGCTCGGTCTTGCCCACGCCGGTGGTACCCATGAACAGGAACGAGCCGATGGGCCGCTTTTCGTTCGAAAGACCCGCGCGGTTGCGGCGTACGGCATCGGCAACGGCACGGATGGCTTCATCCTGGCCGACGACGCGTTTGTGCAGCTCCGCCTCCATGCGCAGGAGCTTGTCCTTCTCGCTTTCCAGCATCCGCTTCACGGGGATGCCGGTCCACTTGGCCACTACCTCGGCAATGTCTTCCGGCGTAACCGCCTCAGTGACAAGCGGTTCCTTGATGGCTTCCGCCTTGGCGGTAAGTTCGTCGATGCGCTTTTGCAGGGCAGCCATGCGGCCATAACGAATCTCGGCCACTTTGGCGTAGTCGCCATTCCGCTCGGCGGTCTTGGCCTGGAGGTTCAACTCTTCCATCTCCTGGCGGGCCGTCTGCAGGCCACTGAGGGTGTCCTTTTCCTCGTTCCAGCGTTTCATGAGGGCTTCGCGCTTGCCTTGCAACTCCTTGAGTTCGGCCTCCAGCTTCTCCAGTTTCACGGATACGCCTTCGCGCTTAATCGCTTCACGTTCAATCTCTTTCTGCCGAATGGCGGAGTTGAGCTCGTCGATGGGCTCCGGCACGGAATTCATCTCCAGGCGCAGCTTGGAGGCGGCTTCGTCCACCAGGTCGATGGCCTTGTCCGGCAGGAAACGCGAGGTGATGTACCGGTGGCTCAGGTTCACGGCGGCGATGAGGGCGTCGTCCTCGATGCGCACCTTGTGGTGGTTCTCGTAGCGCTCCTTCAGGCCACGCAGGATGGCGATGCTCTCCGCCGGCGACGGCTCGTCCACCATCACCATCTGGAATCGGCGCTCCAGAGCTTTATCGGCCTCAAAGTACTTCTGGTACTCGTCCAGGGTAGTTGAGCCGATGGTGCGGAGCTCGCCGCGGGCCAGGGCAGGTTTCAGGATGTTGGAGGCATCCATGGCACCGGAACTGCGGCCGGCGCCCACCAGCGTGTGGATTTCGTCGATGAACAGGATAATCTCACCGGCGCTGTCCACCACTTCCTTTACTACGCCCTTGAGGCGTTCCTCGAACTCACCTTGATATTTCGCGCCCGCGATCAGGGCACCCATGTCCAGGGAGTAGACTTTTTTCGATTTTAGATTTTCCGGCACCTGCCCGTTCACAATGTTCTGGGCGATGCCTTCAGAGATGGCGGTCTTGCCCACGCCGGGCTCGCCCACCAGGATGGGGTTGTTCTTGGTTCTGCGGGAAAGAATTTGCAGAACACGGCGGATTTCATCGTCCCTGCCAATCACGGGGTCCAGTTTTCCCTGGGCCGCGCGCTCGTTCAGGTTGATGGCAAAGCGCTCCAAAAAGCTGTTGTTGTTATTGTTTTCTGCCATAGTTCATTTCTCCTTTTGCCTGAACTATGGCAATCTCCGTTCCGTTCCCGTTTTCCTGCCATTTTGGCAGAATAAGGCCTATTCCAACTCGCGGACGCGCTGCTCGAATTCGTTCTTGGGACAGAGCGCCTGGTTGCGCATTTTGGCCCGATA
>DEKS01000115.1:4309-4605 GCA_002354005.1 Bacteroidales bacterium UBA2716 | reverse complement strand
TCGGCGGCCGGGTCCGGACGGTCCAGGGCCAGGTGGAAGTGGAAGTTCGGGAATTCCTTCTCAATCTCCGCAAAGTCTTCCAGGTAGAAGGCTTCCACCAGGGCGCGGGCGCCATAGAAGAAGTGCACTTCCCTCTTGGTCTTGAGGGTTTTGAACAGGTGCATGATGTGGGAGCGCAGGGGAGCCATGCCGGCGCCGCCGCCCACGAATACGTATTCCTGGCTGTCAGGGTCGTCCTTCGGGAGCAGAAACTCACCGTAGGGACCGGAAATCATCACCTTGTCTCCGGGTTTGCG
>DEKS01000115.1:3095-4240 GCA_002354005.1 Bacteroidales bacterium UBA2716 | reverse complement strand
ACGCCCTTGGGCTGGGTGCGGTCGAACGGAGGGGTCGCGATACGCACATTCAGCTTGATGAGGTCTTTCTCGGCGGGATACGAGGCCATCGAGTAAGCGCGGATGGTGGGCACGGTGTTCTTGAACTTCAGGGAAGTGATACCGTACTTCTCCCAGTCGCCCTTGTAGATATCGGCCACGCCCATGTCGGCAAAGTCGGCCTCGTATTCGGGGATATCGATCTGGATGTATTCACCGGACTTGAAGTCAATGTGCTCGCCTTCCGGAAGCTTGACGGTGAATTCCTTGATGAAGGTGGCAACATTCTCGTTGGAGATGACCTCGCATTCCAGCTTTTTCACGCTCAGAGCGCTTTCCGGAACGGCAATCTGGATGTTGTCTTTTACCTTCACCTGGCATCCCAGACGCCAGCCTTCCTTGATTTGTTTGCGGGAGAAGAAGCCCGTTTCTGTGGGAAGGATGGTGCCGCCGCCTTCCAGCACCTGCAGTTTGCACTGGCCGCAGTTGGCCTTGCCGCCGCAGGCGGAGGGAAGGAAGATGCCGTGGTCTGCCAGCGTATGCATGACGTCGCCGCCGGGAGTTACTTCCAGCTCTTTGGTGCCGTTGTTAATGTTAATCTTGACGGTACCGGAAGGGGTGAGGGCGCTCTTGATCCAAAGGAGGAGGGCCACCAGAATCAGGGTCACTACTGTAATGACGATGATGGAGTAGATAATTGTATTACCCATAATGCTTTCCTCCTACAGTGCTATGCCCATGAAGGTCATGAAGGCGATACCCATCAGACCCACGGTGATAAAGGTGATACCCAGGCCCTTGAGAGCGGCCGGAACGTTGGAGTAGCTCATCTTCTCGCGGATGGCGGCCAGGGAAACGATGGCCAGGAACCAGCCAAGGCCGGAACCCAGGGAGTACACCGTGGCCTCGCCAATGTTCAGGAAGTCTTTCTGCTGCATGAACAGGGAACCGCCCAGGATGGCACAGTTCACGGCAATCAGCGGCAGGAAGATACCCAGCGCGGAATAGAGTTCGGGAGAGAACTTCTCCACCACCATTTCCACAATCTGCACAATAGCGGCGATGACGGCAATGAAGATGATGAAGCTGAGGAAGCTCAGGTCCACCCCTTCAATGAGGGCGTCGGG
>DEKS01000115.1:648-3053 GCA_002354005.1 Bacteroidales bacterium UBA2716 | reverse complement strand
GCCAGCACATAGGTATTGAGGAGATAGTTGATGGGAAGCGTAACCAGGAGCACGAAGATAACTGCGAGGCCCAGGCCGGCAGCCGTCTTCACGTTTTTCGATACCGCCAGGAACGAGCACATTCCCAGGAAGTAAGCGAAAATCATGTTGTCCACAAAGATGGACTTTACGAATAAGCTAAGATATTCCATAGGGCATGTACTTTATTTTTCCTGCAGGTCTTTCTGGATGCTGCGCTGCACCCACACGATGCATCCCAGGAGGATGAGGGCGAAGGGCGGCAGGATGACCAGGTTGTTGGGAACGTAACCGAAGCGGTTCAGGATATCGAAGCCGAACAGGGTTCCGCTGCCCAGGAGCTCGCGGAAGAAGGCAACGATAAGGAGAATCATCCCGTAACCGGCACCGTTGGCCACGCCGTCCAGGAAGCTGGGCCAGGGCTTGTTGCCCAGGGCGAACGCTTCAATGCGGCCCATCACAATACAGTTGGTGATGATGAGGCCGATGTACACGGACAGCTGCTTGTCAATGGCATAGGTGGCCTCGAAGCTCTTGAGGATTTGGTCCACCAGGATTACCATCATGGCTACCACCACCAGCTGGACGATGATACGCACACGACCGGGAATGGTGTTACGGAGCAGGGAAAGGATGAGGCTGGAGATGCCTGTTACCACGATGACGGACAGGGCCATCACCAGGGCGCCTTTCAGCGTTACGGTAACCGCCAGGGAGGAGCAAATGCCCAGCACCAGGACGGTAATGGGGTTCCCCTTGAAAATGGGGTTCAGAATGGTTTCTTTCAGTTTTGCATCCATGGCTTATTCCTCCTCACTATTAGATTTCTCGACTTCGCTCGAAATGACATCGGCCTGGCAGCAAGGCTTGTCGCAGGCCGGCTTGTTGGCCAGGAAATACTTCGCGTAGGCGGCCAGCCAGGTGTCAATGGCGGCATCCAGACCGTTGGAGGTCATGGTGGCGCCGGTGATAGCGTCAATCTTGTTGTCAATCAGGGATTTGCCTTCCGCATCCTTGGGCGCGCCACCCTTCACGATCTCGAAGACGTTGACATCGGCAAAGTTCGCCTTTTCGCCAACGAACTCCGCCTGGAAGGAAGGGTCATCCTTGATTTTGGCACCCAGGCCGGCGGTCTCGGACTCATGGTCGAAGTAGGCGCCGCCGATGGTTTCCAAATCGGTGTTGAAGGAGATGTAGCCCCAGATAGGGCCCCACAGACCTGCGCCGTAAATGGGCACCACGGTGCGGCCGTTCTTGAAGATGAACACGGGAAGTTCCGGCTCACCCGTCTTGTTGGGACCGCCCTTGAGGTTGTAGTTCTGGCGCTTGAGCTGCTTGGGGCTGTAGACAGAGTTGCCTTCCAGCGCGCGGAGCTCATTGCCTTCCAGATCAATCACAAAAGCTTTTTCAATCTCCTCGTCGTACTTGGCCAGAACGGCGGTGTTGCCCAGCTTTTCCAGGTCTGCCTTGGTGGCGTAACCGGCGGCGGTGAGCATCTGGGAGATGGTATCGGCCTTTTCATTCGCATCCTGTTTGGTCTTGAGACTCTGGGATACAAAAGCAAGGAGCGCTGCTACTATCACCACAATGACGGTGGTGTAGATGACGGTATATACATTATTATTTGTATTCATAGCGCAATTCCTTTAGGCGTTAATAGCTTTCTTGGCCCTGCGGCTGGTGTGCACGGACACCACGCAGTGGTCGATGAGCGGAGCAAAGGTGTTCATCAGCAGGATGGCGAGCATCATGCCTTCCATGTAACCGGGGTTCCACAGACGCACAACCACGGCCAGGGCACCTACCAGGAAGCCGTAGATCCACTTGCCGGTTTCCGTCTGGGCGGCGGTGACAGGGTCGGTGGCCATGAAGACGGAGCCGAACAGGAAGCCGCCCATCACCAGCTGATAGTAGCAGGGAACGGCGGTGGCGCCTGCAATTTGCCCCAGCCAGCCGACCAGAAGGCCGCCGGCGATGGAGGAGACCATAATCTTCCAGGAAGCCACACCGCTCCAAACCAGGAGGATACCACCCAGCAGGATGGCAATCACGCTGGTTTCACCGGTGGACCCGGGAATGAAGCCCCAGACCATGTCCATGAAGGAGTACTGGCCCACGGCACCGGTGGCGGCGTCGAAGGCACCGTCATGGGCGATGGCCAGCGGGGTAGCTGCACTGATGGCATCTACGTCCTTGAGGGCGGGTACCCAGGTCTTGGAAACCCACACGCTGGAGCCGGACATGCTGGAAGGATAGGAGAAGAACAGGAAGGCGCGGGCCACCAGGGCCGGGTTCCAGATGTTCATGCCGGTGCCGCCGAAGACCTCCTTCACGAAGATCACGGAGAACGCAACGGCCAGGGCGAGCATCCACAGGGGAACGTCCAC
>DEKS01000115.1:0-578 GCA_002354005.1 Bacteroidales bacterium UBA2716 | reverse complement strand
AACTCAATGGCAAGGCCCACTACATAGGAGACCACGAACAGGGGAAGCATCCGCAGTAGTCCATAGAAGAACATCTGCCAGAAGCCCCAGTCCAGGCCATAAACGGTGGAAGTCTGGAGACCCACATTGTACATGCCGAACAAGGCAGCGGGAACCAGTGCGACCACAACCATGATCATCACACGCTTGAGGTCGATACCGTCGCGCACATGGGCGCCCTTGCGGGTTACCGTACCCGGTACACGCAGGAAGGTATCAAAAGCGTCATAGGTGGAATACCACCAGGGTTTTTTCTCTTCTGCCATAGTCTTATGCCATTTCTTTGATCATGAGGTCGATACCCTTCTGGATAATGGCCTGGATCTCGTTCTTGGAAGGGTCTACGAAGTCGCACAGGGCGAGGTCTTCCGGAAGGACTTCGTAGATGCCGAATTTTTCCATCTTCTCAATGTCGCCGGCCAGGCAGGCCTTGATAAGGTAGATGGGGAAGATGTCCATGGGGGTGACATCCTCGAAGCATTTGGTTTCCACGAAGGCGCGGGGACCGCCGTGCAGGTTGGTGTCCATGTTGTACTTCT
>DEKS01000133.1:4976-5662 GCA_002354005.1 Bacteroidales bacterium UBA2716 | reverse complement strand
ATGCCGATGCCGATGCCGCTGGTGGGCGGCATGCCGTATTCCAGGGCGCGTACGAAGTCATAGTCAATGTACATGGCTTCGTCGTCCCCCTTGCTCTTGAGGGCGGCCTGCTCCTCGAAGCGTTCCAGCTGGTCCACCGGGTCGTTGAGCTCCGAGTAGGCATTGGCCAGTTCCTTGCCGTTCACAAAGAGTTCGAAGCGTTCGGTGAGGGTGTCGTCGTAGCGGCAGCGCTTGGTGAGGGGAGACATCTCCACGGGGTAGTCGATCAGGAAGGTGGGCTGCACCAGGTTCTTCTCCACATATTCGCCCACAATGGCGTCGATCAGCTTGCCCACGCCCATCTCCGGCGACACTTCCACGTTGAGCTTTTTGCATACCTCCCGCAGCTGGGCTTCGTCCATGCCCTTTACATCCACGCCGGCATACTCCTGGATGGCGTCCAGGATGCGCAGGCGGCGGAAGGGCCCCTCGAAGGAAATTTCGTTCCCGCCGATCTGCTTTTTCACGCCGCCGGTGGCCTCCGCCACGCGTTGCAGCATTTGCTCCGTGAAGGCCATCATCCAGATGTAGTCCTTATAGGCAATGTACATCTCTACGCAGGTGAATTCCGGGTTGTGGGTTTTGTCCATGCCCTCGTTGCGGAAGTTTTTGGCGAACTCGTACACGCCGGAAAAGCCGCCCACAAT
>DEKS01000133.1:4601-4909 GCA_002354005.1 Bacteroidales bacterium UBA2716 | reverse complement strand
TTGTGGTGCGTGATGAACGGACGGGCCGTAGCACCGCCCGGAATGGGCTGAAGGATAGGCGTTTCCACCTCCAGGCAGCCGGCCTCGTTGAAGCACTGGCGCATGGTGTTGATGATGAGCGTGCGCTTGACGAAGGTCTCCTTCACGGAAGGGTTTACCACCAGGTCCACGTAGCGCTGCCGATAGCGGAGCTCCGGATCCTCGAAGCTGTCGTGCACGGTGCCGTCGGCATCGGTTTTGACGATGGGCAGCACGCGGAGGGACTTGCTCAGGACGGTGAGCTCCTTGGCGTGGACGCTCAGCTGGCC
>DEKS01000133.1:3995-4578 GCA_002354005.1 Bacteroidales bacterium UBA2716 | reverse complement strand
AAGGCGAAGCCCTTGATGCCCACGAAGTCGCCAATATCCAGCAGTTTCTTGAAAACGGTGTTGTACAGGGTTTTGTCCTCTCCGGGGCAAATCTCGTCCCGTTTTACATATACCTGGATGCGCCCGGCGCTGTCCTGCAGCTCCATGAAAGAAGCTGCGCCCATGATGCGGCGGCTCATGATGCGGCCGGCGATGCACACATCCTGGAAATTTCCCTCTTCCGGTTTAAAGCCGGCGGCGATTTCCGTGGTGGTGGTGTTTACCGGATACTGCGGTGCGGGGTAGGGGTTGATGCCCAGCTCGCGAAGTTTGGTAAGGGATTCTCTGCGTCCGAGCTCCTGCTCGTTCAGTTCATAATATGCCATAATGATTCAATTTGCACTAAAACATACAAAGGTAAGAAAAAATCACGAAAAAACCCGGCCTTTGCGGGGCCGGGTAAAAGATTCATGATGTTGTATTACTGTGCGGCCGGTTGCTTGCCGCCGAAGTACTCTTTAATCTTGGTCACGAAGGAATTGGCCTTACCGACTACGGGCTCCCAGACTTCGTCCTTAAGGTCGAAGAATTCGGAAGCGGGAAC
>DEKS01000133.1:1925-3930 GCA_002354005.1 Bacteroidales bacterium UBA2716 | reverse complement strand
AAGCTGGCCTGGATGGTAGGGTTGTTGTCAAAGTAAAGGTCTGCCTTCAAGTTCTGGGCGATGGTAGCCGCTGCGCTCTTGGCAAGGTCTTCGCTCTCGTAGTGGACCTTGATTTCCTGCAGTTTTTCCACATTTGCATTGGCCTTGAGGAGAGCGGTGCCGCCCAGGATGGAGACATTGCCGTTCAGGCTCTTGGGGATGTAGTTCAGGGAAACCTGGTCGAAGGATTTCACACGCTCCACGAACAGGTCCATCGATGCCTGGGCATCAATAGCCAGGACAGCTTTGCCGGAGTGGGAGAGGCTGATGGCAGCCTTGACGCTTGCATCGCTGATGAGGAGGTCGCTCAGGGTGAGGGTGTAATCCGGAATCTGGATGGTGGCGCTGCCCTTGATGGCATCGTTCTCGTCCAGTTCGCCGTTACCATTCTTGTCTTCCACGGTGGGATAGATGACGGCATCCAGGAACAGGTTGCCGTTTTCGGTTACGTGGATGGCAGCCTTGGTAGGGACGGCCACTTTCACAATCTTGACTTCCGTTTTACCCGCTTCAATGGGCTCGTACTCACGCGTGGAGACGGTGATGCCATCCCCGTTGTCACCTTCGCTTTCCAGCTGGGCCTTGTAGGTTTTGCCGTTGAGCACATAGGTGATATTGAGCGGATTGTTGCTCTTGGTGTACTTGAAGTTGTTGTCCTCTACGGTGATATCGCCTTTCACCAGGGAAAGCTTGATCAGGGTGGTGGTAGTGGTCTTCGTGTCTCCTTCCACGATGCTGGTCATGGCATCCCTCAGGTCCTCGGAGATCTCTTGTATGTTACCACCTTCTACCTGTCGGATGGAATTGACGAGTTTCATGCCGGTCTGGGCCCCGGCGTTCCAGTTGTCCGGGTCCACTTCCTTGATGGCGTCCACGGCCGTATTGGCCAGTTTTTGCTTGATTTCCGTTGCGGACATGGGCTTTGCGGGCTCAACGGGTTGCGCGTCCTTTTTGCAGGACACGGCTGCGAAGGCAAGAATGCCAGCGCAGAGGATGAGATACAGTTTTTTCATGTTGATTGAATAAATATTGATAATCTTTACTAACTTATTAGATGCAAAGATAGACCATTTTGTTGCATTTGCCAAAATTCGTCCCCCGGATTGCGCCGCTGGTCCGGAAAAAGGGGAACCCCTCTTGTGTTTCCGCCCAAAAATGCGTATTATTGTATGATTAACATAAAACCAATGACCAAGCATATGAAACGAATCCTTTTTGCCCTTTGCGCAGCGCTGGCTCTGGCCGCTTGCGCCCCCAAAGCACCGCAGTATCATCCCGAATGGACCTACAGCTCCGTGGTCTATGAAGTGAACATCCGCCAGTTCTCGGAGGAAGGTACCTTCAAGGGCGTGGAAGCCCAGCTGCCCCGCCTCAAGGACCTGGGCGTAGATGTTCTCTGGCTCATGCCCATGTATGAGATTGGCACGGAAGGCCGCAAGGGAACCCTGGGCTCCTACTATGCCATATCGGACTATAAAAAAGTGAATCCGGAGTTTGGCACCATGGAGGACTTCCAGGACCTTCTGGACGCCGCCCATGGCCTGGGCTTCAAGGTCATCCTGGACTGGGTGGCCAACCAGACCGCCCCGGACAACGTGTGGATGAAAGAAAAACCGGCCGATTTCTACGAGCGGGACGCAGAAGGCAACGCCATCTGGGAGTATGACTGGACAGACACCCGCAGCCTCAATTACGAGAACGAGGAAGTGTGGTGGGCCCAGGATGACGCCATGCGCTTCTGGCTGGAGAAAGGCGTGGACGGCTTCCGCTGCGACGCCGCCGGTGAAGTGCCCGCCGCCTTCTGGTACGGCATCCTGCCCGGCATCAACAAGGACTATCCGGACGCATACCTGCTGGCAGAGGCCGAGCGCGACAACCTGGCAGACCCGCTGGTTACCTTCGACGCCAACTATGCCTGGGAACTGCATCACCTGCTCAACGGCCTGGCCCAGGGCAGCAAGACCGT
>DEKS01000133.1:243-1786 GCA_002354005.1 Bacteroidales bacterium UBA2716 | reverse complement strand
ACCGAGTTTGAACGCGAAGGCAAGGCGGCCGATGCCTGCGCCGTGCTCTGCTTCACCCTTCCCGGTTCCCAGCCGCTCATCTACACCGGTCAGGAGATTGGCCTGGACCGCCGGCTGGAATTCTTTGAGAAAGACCCCATTACGGACTGGGCCCCCAACAAATACACCAGTTTTTGGAAGACGCTGGTAAGCCTCAAGCACCAGAACCCGGCCCTTGCTGCCGGTGAAAGAGGCGGCGACATTGTCTGGTGGGAAGCTCCGGAAGGCTGGGTAGCGTTCCACCGTGAGGTAAAGGACAATATGGTCATTGTCCTGGCCAACTTTGGCATTCCCGTAAAGCAGGAGGCCGCAGAGGAGAAGGCCGACGCCAACGACAACCGTCCGCAGGGCGACAAAGTGGCCGTCCCGTTCCTGAACCTGGAATCGGCCCCTGTCACCATGACGCTCAACCTGCTGGGAGAATACAAGAATGTGTTCACCGGAGAGGTCATCAAGACTCCTTACGATATCACCCTCGCCCCCGGCGATTATATGGTTTTAACCAAAGTGAAATAAATGAAAAAGACAATTCTGATGGCAGCTGTCGCCCTTACCGCCGCCTGCTCGGCTCCGCAAGCGCTGAATCCCGCCGATGTGGAAGAAGCGACAACGCAAATTACCCGTGTGGAGCCCCTGAGCTGGTGGACGGGCATGAAAACAGACCTTCAGCTCCTGGTCCAGGGACCGGACATTGCCTCGTATGAAGTGTCCATCCCCGGCGGCGGGCTCAAGGTAAAACAGATTCACAAGGCCGACAGCCCCAACTTCCTCTTTGTGGATGTGGAAGTGGCCGCTCAGGCCCCGGCGGATACCTACTACCTGGTGTTTTCCAAGGACGGACAGTCCTTCAAATACCCGTACATCATCCGTCAGCGGGAAAAAGGAAGCGCAGACCGCGAGAGCTACACCACGGCCGATATGATTTACCTGATTATGCCGGACCGCTTTGCATCGGCCTTCCAGGACAATGACGAGGCCTGGCAGGGCGGGGAATACCTGGACGGTTCCGCCCGTCCCTGGAGTGTTCCCGCTACGCCGGACAAGGTGGATCGGCAGGACCCGGTGGCCCGTCACGGCGGCGACATCCAGGGCCTCATCAACCACCTGGATTATATTGCCGATCTGGGCGCTACGGCCATCTGGTGCACCCCGCTCCTGCTGGACAACCAGCCGCACGAGAGCTACCACGGCTATGCCTGCGCCGACTATTATCATATCGACCCGCGATTTGGCGACAACGAGCACTACAAGACCTTTGTGGCCAAGGCGCACGAGAAAGGCCTCAAGGTGATTATGGACATTGTCACCAACCACTGCGGCACGGCGCACTGGTGGATGGAGGACGCCCCGTTCAAGGACTGGTACCATGTGAACAATCCTTACATGCAGATGAACGCCCTGTTCTCCGTGTACATGGACCCCAACGCCGCCCAGGTGGACCGCGACCGCCAGGAAAGCGGCTGGTTTGTGCCTTCCATGCCGGATATGAACCTGGATAACCCCT
>DEKS01000133.1:0-170 GCA_002354005.1 Bacteroidales bacterium UBA2716 | reverse complement strand
CTGGATGGCCTTCGGGTGGATACCTATCCGTACAACGAGCCGGAGCCCATGTCCAAGTGGTGCAAGGCCGTTACGGACGAGTATCCCAACATGAACATCGTAGGGGAGTGCTGGGACTACAACATCCCGCAGGTGGCCTACTGGCAAAAGGACAATCCCAACAAGAACGG
>DEKS01000173.1:13590-15040 GCA_002354005.1 Bacteroidales bacterium UBA2716 | reverse complement strand
AAAACGGCTTTCGCGCTCAACATTGCCCGCAATGCCGCCGTGGAAGCCAATATGCCGGTAGCGGTGTTCTCCCTGGAAATGAGCGCGGACCAGCTGGGTAAACGTCTGATTACCACAGAGTCCGGCCTTTCCGGAGAAAAAATCAAAGGCGGTGTCAAGCTGGAACCCTTCGAGTGGGTGCAGCTGGAAGATACCCTCAAGCGCCTGGCCAAGGCGCCGCTCTATATTGACGATACCCCCGGTATTCCCATCATGGAGTTCCGCACCAAGGCCAAGCGCCTGGTCAAGCAAAAGGGGGTGCGCCTGATTGTGGTGGACTATCTGCAGCTCATGCAGGGCCCGGTGGAGCTGCGCGGCCTGCGCGAACAGGAAGTGGCGGCCATTTCCCGTACCCTCAAGGCCACGGCCAAGGAGCTCAATATTCCCATCATCGCCCTGTCCCAGCTGTCCCGTAACGCGGTGCAGCGTACGGGCGGTACCGGCAAGCCGCAGCTGAGCGACCTCCGTGAATCCGGCTCCATTGAGCAGGATGCAGATATGGTCATCTTCATCCACCGCCCGGACTTCGTGGGCATGAGCGACAATCCGGAAGACAAAGAAAAGGCCATCATTGTCATTGCCAAACACCGTAACGGCGAGGTCTGTGACATTGAAATGAAGTACAAGGCCAATCAGGTGAAGTTTGTGGAACCGGACCAGAGCCTGGACATGTACGCCCAGCGGGGGCCGGTGGCCAGCGCGGCCAACGAGCCTGCCGCCGGCGAACCTTCCAACTATGATTTCGACGCCCAAAGCGAATTCTAAAGATGCGTTGGAAGCTCCTCATACTGAGTTTGTTGATATCCGTTACCGTTAACGGACAAGGCAAGGGGTGCATCCCCACCAGAGGAGAGTACCCGTTCCGGGACGGGGAGCGGATTACGCTCAGTCTTATGTACAAGTGGGGCGCCGTGAACACGGAGGTGGGCCTGGCCTTCATAGACCTGGATACCCTGCGGTTCAACGGCGAGCCCTCGTTCCACGTGAACTTCCGGGTAAAGTCGGCCCCGTTTTTCGACCTGTTTTTCAAGATGCGGGAAAACTTCCATAGCTGGCTCACCATCAAGGACCTGAAACCGCTCAAATTCACCCGCGACACCTACGAGGGCGGCTACACGGCCACCAACCTGTACAATTACGACTGGCCCAACAACGTGATTCACGCAGACGTGAATTTCAACGGCCGGGGGGACGAACACTATGAGATTCCCCTGCACGAATGCGCCTATGACCTTCCGGCGCTCATCTTCTACCTCCGCACCATGGACCTGTCCCGCATGAAAGTCGGGGACAAGTACAGGCTTAGTTTTGCCATTGACGATACCATCTTTGACGTGGTTCTCACCTTCCATGGCCGCGAGAAACTGTATGTGCGCAAAATGGGCAAACGCAACGCCTTGCTCTTTACCTG
>DEKS01000173.1:9166-13441 GCA_002354005.1 Bacteroidales bacterium UBA2716 | reverse complement strand
CCATGAAAGAAGCCGTAACGCATAAGGGTAAGGTAGTAAAAATGACACCGCAGGTAACTACGGTGGCTATTTTGCAACATGGGGCCTGCTCCGAGTGCCATGCCGCCGGCCTGTGCGGCATGGGAGAGATGGCAGAAAAATTGGTGGAGGTACCTACGGATCCGTATGCCTTTTATGGGGTAGGAGACGAGGTCGAGGTGCTGCTCAAGGCCTCCATGGGCATGAAAGCCGTGTGGCTGGCCTACTTTATCCCGCTGCTGGTGCTGCTGGCGGTGGTGCTGCTGCTGTCGGCCCTGCATGTAGGGGAGGTGGTGACGGGCGTGTGTGCGCTGGTTGCCGTGGGCCTGTATTACCTGCTCCTGTACCTTTTTAGGGACAAGCTCAAGAACGAATATATTTTCACAATAAAAGGATAAGTTATGAATGCATTTATTTGGACAATCGCAGTGGTGACCGTCCTCGGTCTGGTGCTGGCGCTCGTCCTGTACCTGGTGGCCCAGCGCTTCAAGGTGGAGGAAGACCCCCGCATCGACGAGGTGGAAAAGGCTATGCCCGGAGCCAACTGCGGTGGTTGCGGCTTTGCTGGCTGCCGTGCGTTTGCAGAGGCTGCGGTAAAGGCTCCCAACCTGGACAACAACTTCTGTCCGGTGGGCGGCAACGACACCATGGCCAAGGTGGCGGCTATCCTGGGGTACGAGGTAAAAGCCAAGGCTCCGATGGTAGCCGTTGTCCGTTGTAACGGCACCTGCGAGGCCCGGCCCAAGGTGAACGAGTACGACGGCTACCCTTCCTGCTATGTGAAGTCCCTGCTGTATACCGGTGACACGGGCTGTGCCTATGGCTGCCTGGGCTGCGGAGACTGCGTGGCTGCCTGCCAGTTCGGCGCCCTTTCCATGGATCCCGCTACCGGCCTTCCGGTGGTGGACCAGGAGAAGTGCACCGCCTGCGGCGCCTGCGCGAAGGCCTGCCCCAAGCACATCATCGAGCTCCGGCCGATGGGCCCGCGCGGCATGCGTGAGTTTGTCTCCTGCGTAAACAAGGACAAGGGCCCCGTGGCCAAGAAGGCCTGCGCCAACGCCTGCATCGGTTGCGGCATCTGCGCCAAGACTTGCACGCACGAAGCCATTACGGTGGAGGGCAATCTGGCCTATATCGACCCGGCCAAGTGCAAGCTGTGCCGCGAGTGCGAGGCCATGTGTCCCACCGGCGCCATTCATGGCGTGAACTTCCCCAAGCCGCTGGACAAGGATGCCGTCAAGGAGCGCATCAAGGTCCGTCAGCAGAAGGCCAAAGAGGCAGCAGAGGCTGCCAAGGCCGCCGAAGCCGCCAAGGCAACTGTCATTTCGAGCGAAGTCGAGAAATCTAAGAAGGAGGCTACCAATGAGTAAGCATACATTCAGTATCGGCGGCGTACACCCGCACGACAGCAAAATCTCCCGGGAGTGCGCCATCCAGCCGCTTCCCATCGCCCCTACCGTGTACATCTCCGTGGCCCAGCACATCGGCGCGCCGTCGGTGCCCTGCGTGGCCGTGGGCGACAAAGTGAAAGTGGGCCAGGTGATTGCCCAGCCCGGCGGCTTTGTGGGTGCCTTCATCCACTCCTCCGTGTCCGGTACGGTGAAATCCATCGCCCCGCGGGCCGATCTTGCCGGCCGTCCTTCCACGCACATCGAGATTGCCGTGGAGGGCGACGAATGGCTGGAGGACATCGACCGCTCGGAAACCCTTGTAACCGTCATTCCGGAGGATCCCAAGGCCATTATCGAGAAAATCCGTCTGGGCGGCGTTGTGGGCCTTGGCGGTGCTACCTTCCCCACGCATGTGAAGCTTTCGCCGCCTCCGGGCTCCAAGTGCGAGCGTGTGATCATTAACGGTTGCGAATGCGAACCGTACCTCACCTCGGACTTCCGCACCCTGCTGGAGAAAGGCGAGCAGGTGGTGGTGGGTGCCGCCCTGCTGCAGAAGGCCATGGGCGGCGTGCCTTGCACCATCGCCATTGAGGAAAACAAGCCGGAGGCCATTGCCCACATCCGCGAGGTCATTGCCAAGCTGGGTTACAAGGACATGGACGTGATGGTGATGAAGATGATGTACCCGCAAGGCGGTGAAAAGCAGCTGATTGACGCTGTGATGCATCGTCAGGTGGGTTCCGGCGCCCTGCCCATCAGCGTGGGTGCCGTGGTGCAGAACGTGGCCACCGCGCTGGCCGTGTACGACGCCGTGCAAAAGAACAAACCTATCATCGACAACTCCGTTACCGTTACGGGCGAGTGCTTCCCCCAGCAGGCCAACCTGCTGGTGCGTGTGGGCACTCCGCTGCAGTACATCATCGACTTCCTGGGCGGTGTGCCCGAGGATGCCGCCAAGGTAATCAGCGGCGGTCCCATGATGGGCCGTGCCGTTGCCAACCTGCAGGCGGCCACGGTGAAGGGTACCGGCGCCCTGCTCTTCCTCACGGAAAAGCAGACCCGCCGCGCCCCGGAGTCCAACTGTATCCGCTGCGGCAAATGTGCCGATGCCTGCCCCATGGGTCTGGAGCCGTTCCTGCTGAACAAACTCTCCAAGGCCAAAGACTGGGATGCCTGTGAGGCCAATGCTGCACAGGACTGCATCGAGTGCGGCTGCTGCCTGTATTCCTGTCCTGCCCAAATCCCGCTGCTGGACAACATCCGCGTGGGCAAGGGCGCTGTCCTGGGTGCCATCCGCGCCCGTGCGGCTGCCGCCAAGGCCGCTGCAGAAGCTGCTAAAAAGTAAAAGACTATGAGCAAATTATTAGTATCTCCTTCTCCCCATATCCATTCCAAGGTCTCTACCAAGTCCCTGATGCTGGATGTGGTGATTGCCCTTATCCCGGCCGTTATCTGCTCCGTGGTCTTCTACGGCTGGCAGGAACTGCTGGTGCTGGGCGTGAGTGTGGCCTCCTGCGTGCTGCTGGAATGGGCCATCACCAAGTACATGCTTAAACAGCCGTCAACCATTGGCGACTGGTCGGCCGTCATTACGGGTATCCTCCTGGCGCTGAACGTGCCGTACACCACGCCCTGGTGGGTGATTTTCATCGGTGCGGTGGTCGCTATCGGCGTTGCCAAGATGACCTTCGGTGGCCTGGGACAGAACATCTGGAACCCCGCCCTGGTGGGCCGTGTGTTCCTGCTGGTGTCTTTCCCTACGTATATGACCACCTGGAGCCAGCCGCAGGGCCTGTTCGGCGTAGATGCCGTTTCCGGTCCCACCCCGCTGGGCGCCATCCAGGAAGGCCTGCTGCAGGGTGCTTCCGTACAGGACCTGACGGCCGCTTACAACTACAAGGACCTGCTGTTTGCCAACCTGGGCGGTAGCGCCGGTGAAGTGTGCGCCCTGGCGCTCCTGGCCGGTTTTGTGTACCTGTGCTGCCGCAAGGTCATCAAGCCCTGGATTACCCTGAGCATCTTTGCCACCGTGGCCCTGACCTCCTGCATCTTCTGGAGCGTGGACCCCACCCGTTTCACGGACCCTGTCTTCAACCTCCTCACCGGTGGTCTCATCCTGGGTGCCTGCTTCATGGCTACGGACTATGTGACCTCGCCCATGAGCCTCTGGGGCGGCGTGGTGTTTGGCGTAGGCATCGGCTTCCTTACCATGATGATCCGTTACTTCGGCTCCTATCCGGAGGGCGTTTCCTTCGCCATCCTCATCATGAACTCGGTGGTTCCGCTGCTGAATATGTGGTTTAAACAGAAAAAATTCGGGAGGAAATAACCATGGCTGCAAAATCCAATTTAACCAATATGGTGCTGGTCCTGGGCGTCACCTGCCTGTTCTGCTCGGCCATCCTGGGCGGCGCCTTCGTGCTCACCAAAGAGCCCATCGCGGCCGCTGCTACGGAGAAGACCAACCGGGCCATCGCGCAGGTGCTGCCTGCCTTTGAAACGGCATCGGACCGTCAGTTTGTAGAGGCCTTGGGCAAGGATTTCCCTTACTATGAGGCCAAAAACGGCGAGGCGCTGGCCGGTTACGCCATCGAGTCCACCGTGGTGGGCTTTGGCGGCAACCTTACCCTCATGGTGGGCATTACGCCGGACCGTGTGGTGTACAACACCTCCGTGCTCTCCCACAGCGAGACGCCGGGCCTGGGCGCCAAGTGCACCTCGGACGCCAAGTTCGTGTCCCAGTGGAAGGGATTTGACCCTTCCGTTAAAAAACTGTTTGTCAAGAAAGACGGTGGCGATGTAGATGCCATCACCGCTTCCACCATCACTTCCCGCGCCTATGCGCTGGCGGTGGAGAATGCCCTGG
>DEKS01000173.1:8217-9074 GCA_002354005.1 Bacteroidales bacterium UBA2716 | reverse complement strand
AAGTTCAAACTGATTACCGACGGACTGGTAAAGAACAACCCCACGTTCGTCCTGCTGCTGGGCATGTGCCCTACGCTGGCCACTACTACATCGGCCATTAACGGCCTGTCGATGGGCCTGGCCACCCTCTTTGTGCTGGTGCTGTCCAACATGGCCATCTCCGCCATTGCGCCGGTGGTGCCGGACAAGGTGCACATTCCGGTGTACATTGTGGTGATTGCCACCTTTGTGACCCTGCTGCAGTTCCTGATGCAGGCATATACGCCGGCCATGTACGAAACCCTGGGCCTGTTCATCCCGCTCATCGTGGTGAACTGCATTGTGCTGGGCCGTGCAGAGGCTTTTGCCAACAAGCACGGGGTGCTGGAAAGCGCCTGCGACGGCTTGGGCGTGGGTCTGGGCTTCACCTGCTCGCTCACTGTGCTGGGCCTGGTGCGTGAGATCCTGGGTTCCGGCAGCGCCTTTGGCTACAACTTCATCGGCGGTCACGACGGCATGCTGGCCTTCGTGATGGCTCCGGGCGCCTTCCTGTGCCTGGGCTACCTGATGGTCCTGTTCAACAAATATCTTAAAAAGAACTAGGCTATGGAGTACTTTCTGATTATTATCTCGGCGATTTTTGTCAACAATATCGTCCTGGCGCAGTTCCTGGGCATCTGCCCCTTCCTGGGCGTGTCCAACAAACTGTCCACCGCCACGGGTATGTCCATGGCCGTATGCTTTGTAATTACGCTGGCTACGCTGGTCACTTACCTCATTAACCAGTATCTGCTGGTGCCCTTCGGCATCACTTTCCTGCAGACCATCGCCTTCATCCTGGTGATTGCCGCGCTGGTGCAGATGGTAGAGATTGTGCT
>DEKS01000173.1:7276-8106 GCA_002354005.1 Bacteroidales bacterium UBA2716 | reverse complement strand
GGCATGCTCAACCTGGGCCAGGCCCTGGTGTATGCCTTTGCCACCTCGCTGGGCTATGGCCTGGCCATGGTCATCTTTGCCGGCATCCGCGAACACCTGGCCCTGAACAACGTGCCCAAGGCCTTCAAGGGTGTTCCCATCGCCATTATCAGCGTGGGTATCCTGGCCCTGGCCTTCATGGGCTTCAGCGGCATGGTGAAGTAGGCTGGTCGGAAGTGTGCTGATTATCAGCAACTTATGGAAAATCCTCGGCTCTTTTTGTGCCGAGGATTTTTCGTAAAGTGTTATGTGTCAGGTGTTTATCGGCCAGCGGAAATAGCGGCGAACACCTACACCAGCGACAGGGCCACGTCCATCATGTGGGTAAAGGTGTTCTGGCGCTGCTCGGCGGTGGTGACTTCGCCGGTGATGAGGTGGTCCGACACGGTGAACATGGCCAGGGCCTTGTTGCCGGAATAGGCGGCGTTCATGTACAGGGCGGCGGCTTCCATTTCCACGGCCAGTACGCCCATCTTCATCCACTTGTCCGTCTGGGGATTGACGGAGTAGAAGACATCGGACGACACCACGTTGCCCACCATGTAGTCATAGCCATAGCTCTCACAGTTGTTCACAGCCTTTTGCAGCAGGCCAAAGTCGGCAATGGGGGCAAAGGTGCCGGGCAGCTGGTACTGGGCGGCATAGTTGGAGTCTGTACAGGCGCCCATGGCCAGCACCAGGTCCCCAATCTTGAGGCCTTCGTGGCAGGCGCCGGCGGAACCAATCCGGACGATGGTCTTGACATCGTAGAAGTTGAAAAGCTCATAGGTGTAGATGGAGATGGAGGGAAT
>DEKS01000173.1:421-7156 GCA_002354005.1 Bacteroidales bacterium UBA2716 | reverse complement strand
TGCTCGGCCATGAACTGGACGCGCAGCGGGTCTCCGGCCATGATGACAAAAGGTGCAATCTCGCCTTTTTTGGCGCCGATATGCGGGGTAGGGGTATTACTCATAAGGGTTTACTGAATAAAGCTGGCAAAGTAGCCGGCAAATAATACATTGGTTATTAGGTACGCCACAATCGTGGACACAAAGACGCTGATAAGGCCCGGCATCATGAAACTGTGGTTCAGGAGGTACTTGCCGATAACGGTGGTGCCGCTGCGGTCGAAGTTTACGGTGGCGATGTCGGACGGATAGTTGGGAATGAAGAAGTAGCCGTATACGCTCGGGAGCACGCCCAGGAGCACGGGACCGGCGATGCCCAGTTCATAGGCCAGCGGCAGCATGGCCACTACCACGGCGCCCTGGGAATTAATGAGGACGCTCACCAGGAAGAACACAAAAGCGATGCTCCAGGGGTAGTTGGTTACAAGGTCCGTGAGCATGAGCTTCATCTGGTCCATGTAGTTGCCAAAGTACGTATCGGCCAGCCAGGCAATGCCGTAGATGGCCACAACGGCCACCATGCCGCTCTGCCATACGGCACCGGCGACGGCCTTCTTGGGCTGGGCCTTGCAGAACATGATGTTGGCTGCGGCGGCCGCCAGCATGATAATCTGGATGCAGATATTCATCTTGGGCAGGTTGATGGCCTTGGCGAGGGTGTTGCCATCGGCCACATGAATCATCTGGCAGAAGGCGAAGCCCACAATCACCACCAGGGCGCCCAGGAACACATATACGGAGGCTTTGGCTTCCTTGGTAATCACTTTGTCCAGCGTGGTGGCGGAGTTGCCGTACATGTACTGGTACATCTCGGGATCGGCCTTTCTCTTGAGGAATTCGGGATCTTTGTCCAGGTCCTTGCCGCGCTTATAGGAAGCCGCGGCGGCGCACATAAGGCCTATCACACAGGCGGGAATGGTTACCATCAAGACCTGCGGAATGCTCACCATGTAGCCGTTGGCGTTGGAAATGGTGACGAAGGCCACCACGGCCGCGGCGATAGGGGAGCAGGTGATGCCCACCTGCGAGGCGACGGAAGCCACGCCGCAGGGGCGCTCCGGACGGATATTCTTTTTGAGGGCGATGTCGCAGATGATGGGCATAATAGTGTACACCACATGGCCGGTGCCCACCAGGACGGTGAGGAAAAAGGTGACCAGGGGACCCAGGAAGGTGATGTGGTCCGGGTGCTTGCGGAGCATCTTTTCTGCAATCTGGATCATCCAGTCCATGCCGCCGGAGGCCTGGAGGGTACCTGCGCAGGTGACGGCGGCAATGATGATGTAAATCACGTCCGTGGGCGGCGTGCCGGGTTTGAGGCCGAAGCCGAAGACCAGGATGGCCAGGCCGATGCCGCTGATGGCGCCCAGCGCCAGGGACCCGTAGCGGGAGCCTACATACAGAGCTGCCAGCACAATGAGCAGCTCCACAATCATAGTAAAGGTCATAGTTTAGTGTTTATTGAATTTACAAAACCGTGGGGAACCACTTTTGCAGGATGGCGGTTGCCGTGTCAATCCCGTTCTGGTCAAAGACATGGCCCTGGCCGGGGATTACATCCAGGTGGGCATTCTTATATACCTTCAGGGCTTCCTGCGTGTATTCAAGGGGAACAACAATATCTTGATCTCCGTGAATGATGTTGACGGTACCTTTATAGTTGCCGATGGTTCCGTAAGCGTCTATGCCATAGGCATCCCGGATATACTTGGGGGAGAATGTATAGTTTACGTCACCCAGGTCGATCCCCAGAAGTTTGGTGCCCAGGCCTTCCTCCGGTATGGCGTCCAGGTTATCATCGAAGAGGGTTTTCACGCCGGTTCTCACGTAATCCGGGAGGTTGAAGGCGGGGAAGAACAGCCCCAGGGCTTTCACGCGGGAGGGGTACTTGGCGGCAAACAGCGCAGACACCAGGCCGCCCTGACTGGCGCCCATCACCACAATACGGGAGGGATCTACGTCGGCCCGGCTGGCCAAGGCATCGTATACGGCTGTAACGTCTTCTATCTCCGTGAGGACGGAATTGTCCTTGGCGATGTCTCCGTCGCTCAGGCTTTTGCCCGCGGGACCTCCCACAAAGTCAAAGCACACGGCCATGATGCCCATTTTGGCGGCGGCCTTGGCATAGGGCTCCATCTTCACGTAAGAGGCAAAGAGACCGTGGCACAGGATGACGGCCGGTTTTTTGCCTTCCAGGCCATTGGGGATGTAGAGCTTTCCGCCAATGTGGAACGTGCCCCTGGTGGCGGAGAAGTCCGTCACGGCCACCTCATAGGTGTCCGGCGCGGCAACAGGCGTGGGATTGTCCTTTTTGCAGGATATGGCAAAGGTGCAGGCCAGAAGGACTGCGGCTACCCACCCTTTGAAGGAGAAGAGAAATTTCATGGCAACTGCGTTACAATTATGCAAATATAATCATTTTGGCCGAAAAACGAAGCGGAGGATACAAAAATACCGCAACGCGATGAATATCAATGCGTTGCGGCGCGTGATTCCGTTGGGACTCGAACCCAAGACCCACAGCTTAGAAGGCTGTTGCTCTATCCAGCTGAGCTACGGAACCATCCTCTATCGGGGATGCAAAGTTAGTGTTTTTTTATGATTTTCCAACCGATCAGGGTTCGTTTTACTTCCTTTTTCATGAGCCTATCTGGGGCTCACGGACAGGAGGAGCTGGAGCTCCTGGTTCACGGCGTCGGAGAAGCCGTTCTTTTGCTCGCCGGGGGAGAAGCTGTCGGCCAGGACGCCGCCCTCGTACGCGATGGTGAGGCTGCTGATGCCCAGGGCCGCGATGCGGTACATATCCTCCATGGACGGGTACAGGTACACGAAGTTCACGTCGTCACGGGCCTGGATGAGCTCGATGACGGAGCCGTCCGTGAGGGTGAGCTTGACGGGGGAGTCCACGGGAATGTGGTAGGAGGCGTTGGTGCCCAGCACGAACGCCAGGTCCATGTCTTCCTCGTTGGTGCCTTTATAGTACAGGTGGGTGAGGAGGATGTTGTAGTCGAAGTTGGCGCCGCGGGCCACAACCGGGTTGGAGGTGGAGAGGATGCTGTTCACGTTTTCCGTATAGCCGGACATGGTGGCTTGCAGGTCGATGGTGCTTTCGGAAGCTTTGAGAATGGCCTGGCACTGACGGGAAAGCAGCTCCGCCAGGGCATTCTTGGGGAACTCTGCGCTTATGTAATCGTCCGGATTCCAGCCGGTGATGATGTCTACGGACTTGATGCCGCGCACCATTTTTTCCATATCGGAGGGCTCGATGGCGTATTTGAGCCTGTTCAGGAAGGTGCCGTCATCCATGCGGCGCGGCGTTGCGGAAGGCTGGCCGATTTGCTCTGCCCGCACCAGCTTGCCGCTCTGCAGCGTAAAGGCCATCTTTACCCCTTTGGGAACCACGGTGGCGGTTTTTTCTATCAGGTTGAGATACATCAGATAAAGCGACGAGCCGTCCGGGAAGCCCACCAGTTCCACACGGACCTGGGCGGGAATGTCGTTCAGTTGCAACGGTTCATAGTCTGTGGAAATATGCGTCATACCTTCTGAGCGGTAGTTGGTGCGGATGATTTGCGCCGACACCGCCATACTGACGAGAATTCCAAGGGTTGCGAGAAGCAGTTTCTTCATGATGCGATACGTTATGGAATTGCAAATATAAGCAAAAAAAAGTATCTTTGTGCGATTATACGTTAACGTTAACATTTATGCACAAAGCTCAAAGAATTGCCGTACTTGTCCTCGCCGGCCTTTTGCTGGCAGCTATTCCCGTATGGGCACAAGGTTCCATGACGGACGAACAAGTGACCGAATATGTGAAACAAGGACTGGAAGATGGGAAATCCAAGGAAACCCTGATGAAAGAGCTCACAGTCAAGGGCGTTACCCGTGCCCAGGCCATGCGTATCTATGCAAAGTACCAGGGAGAGGGGGGCGATGCCGCCCAGCCTATGATGGAGGAACTTGGCCGCGCCCATTCCATCAACGAGGAATTTACCGCAGCCGTGGAGGATGCCGCACCCACTACTACGTCGGTATTGGGGGAAGGCGATGTTTACGGTCGCGACATTTTCCGGAATAAAAACCTGAATTTCTCCCCCAGCGAGAACCTGGCCACGCCCCGCAATTACCGGCTGGGTCCCGGCGACGAGGTAATCATCGACGTTTTTGGCCGCAACCAGACCACCCTTCGCAGCACCATCTCGCCGGAAGGAAGTATTAATGTGGATGTGCTGGGCCCGCTTTATCTGAACGGCATGACCGTGGATGAAGCCAACACCTACCTGAAAAAACGCCTTTCCCAGATTTATGGCGGCCTCAGCGGCGGCTCCGGCACGGACATGCGTCTGAGCCTGGGTCAAATCCGTTCCATCCAAGTGAATGTCTTGGGCGATGTCACACACCCCGGCACGTATGTGTTGTCGGCTTTTGCCACTGCTTTTCACGCACTTTACCGTGCGGGTGGCGTCCAGGAGCCCGGTACCCTGCGTAACATCAAAGTGGTACGCGGAGACAAAGTGGTTGGCACGCTGGATGTATACGAATACCTGAGCAAGGGCAGTTCCAGCACCAATATCCGTTTGGAAGAGGGTGATGTCATCCTTGTATCGCCCTATAAAATGAAGGTGAGCATGGCGGGTGGCGTCAAACGCCCCATGTCCTTTGAAATGAAAGAAGGGGAAACGCTGGCCGATCTCATTGAGTATAGCGGCGGCTTCCTGAACGGGTACAACTCGTCTGCCGTTACCGTGTACCGCCAAAATCCCAAAGGCTTTGAGGTGCGCACTGTGGACGAAGGCGAATACGCGCTGTTCAAACTCAAAGACGGAGACCGCATTGAAGTGGGCCTGCTTCAGTCCCTGTACGAGAACCGTATCACGGTGCAGGGCGCCGTGTATTTCCCGGGTACCTATGAACTGAGCAAGGATGTACATACGGCCAAGCAGCTCATCCAAAAGGCCGGCGGACTGCTTCCGGAAGCCTTTACGGACCGCGTAGTGGTGCACCGTGAGCACGAAGACCGCAGTATGGAAGTATTCTCCCTGAACCTGACGGAAATCCTTGCCGGTAACCGTCCGGACTTTGCCCTGGAGAACAACGACGAAATTTACATCACCAGCAACTATGACCTGAAGGAGCAGGGAACCATGACTATCACCGGTATGGTGAAGGAGCCCGGCTCATATCCTTTCGCAGAAAACACCACCATCGAGGACTTCATCATCATGGCCGGAGGTCTTTTGGACGGTGCTTCCACTTCCCGTGTGGATGTAACCCGTCGCAAGAAAGACTCGGATGGCATGGCCGCAACGTCCGATATCGGCGTGCTGTATTCTTTCTCCCTGGACAAGGGCCTTGCCTACGACGGCAACCGTGATTTTGTGCTGGAACCCTACGACGAAGTCACCATTCACCAGAGTCCTTCCTACAATGTCCAGCGGCACTTCTCGGTAAATGGCGAGGTCAACTTCCCGGGCACGTATTCCCTGACCAGCCGCGAAGAACATGTCACGGACCTGCTGGCCAAGGCTGGCGGACTTACTCCGTTTGCCTATAAGCCCGGTGCCCGTCTTATCCGTATCATGACGGACGAAGAACGTCGCCAGGGCAACGACATGGTGGAGATTATGGAGTCTCGCGTGGATACCGCCGACGTAGGTGCCCGCAAGGCCTTGAATCCGACGTACAGCGTGGCCATCGACCTGGATAAAGCATTGGCCAATCCCGGCGGCGATGAAGATGTTGTGCTGCGGGAAGGGGACGAGCTGATGATCCCCGGCCGGAGCGGTGTGGTGCGTGTCCATGGCTCCGTGCTCTATCCTACAGCCGTGAACTTTGACGCCGATATGCGCGGACTCGACTATATCGAGGCTGCCGGTGGCTTTGCCCAGAATGCAGCCCGTTCCAAGGCCTATGTGGTGAACATGGGCGGCCGTGCCAAACGCCTGCGTTCTGGCACCAAGGTGGAACCCGGTGCAGAGATTTACGTACCCAAGAAGGAGGAAAAGAAACGCAAGGTGGATCCGGCGCTGGTTGTTGCCATTGGCACGGCTTCTTCCTCACTGTCCACCCTGGCGGTTGTGGTGTATAACATCGTCCGTAATACCAGCAAGTAAAGTACTATGGAAGAATACAAGAACAATCAGCCTCAGATACAGGAGGACGACGAATTCCAGATTGACTGGGCCGGTATTTTAACCAAAATCCTCAGGCACTGGAAACAGATTCTCATCATCGGGTTTGTATTTGGCGTAATGGGCATTTTCAGCGCCCTGTCCATGAAGCGCATGTACGCAGTCAAACTCACCCTGGCTCCGGAAATCCAAAACCGCGGAAACAACAGCCTTAGCAGCATGGCTTCCATGTTGGGTCTGGGCGGCATCAATATGAGTGCTACCACGGACGCCATGAACATTACCCTGTTCCCGGAAATTTGCAAAAGTACGCCTTTTCTTGCCGCCCTGCTGGATGTCCCGCTGGATTCCTATGTGTCCGACAAACAGCGGGAGGCGGGCGTTGAGCCCCTTCATACCACGGTGTACAAGCACTTTACCCGGGAAGACCAGGAAAAGAGCGCCTTTGCCAAATGGATGGAGGCCCATAGCAAGAAAAAGCCTGAGAAGCCGTATACCGGCGTGGAGAATCCCACGGAACTTACCCGTAAACAGGCGGGCGTGGTAAAGGGACTGGGCAAGG
>DEKS01000173.1:0-359 GCA_002354005.1 Bacteroidales bacterium UBA2716 | reverse complement strand
CTGGACGACCGCATGATGGTCAAGCAACTGGCCGATACCGTTTGCAACCGCTTGCAGGTGTATGTGTCGGACTATCGGACCAAAAAGGCCAAGGCAGACTATGACTATTACTGCATGCTGGCCAACGAGGCCAAGGAAGAGTACAAGAAGGCCCAGGCCGCTTATGCCCAGGCCGTGGACTATGACCGCAGCGTGATTTTGCAGGGCGCCCAGTCGGAGCGTGAGCGCCTGCGCGAAGAAGCGTCCCTGGCCAGCCAGATTTACAGCCAGATGGCCCAGCAGCGGGAACTTTCCCGCGCTAAAATCCAGGAAGAGAAACCGGTCTATGCCGTTGTGCAGCCGGCCGTGCTCCCGCAAAG